>JBOGJI010000206.1:0-6870 GCA_050747865.1 Thermoanaerobaculia bacterium | reverse complement strand
GTCAGGGTTCAGGGGCAAAGCGGATGGTCTCTCCCTGACCCCTGACCCCTGACCCCTGGGTGGGCGGGGGTTATCGGCCGTAGCGCTGCCGGAAACGCTCGACGCGGCCGGCCGAGTCGACCAGCTTCTGCTTGCCCGTGTAGAAGGGGTGGCACTCGTTGCAGATCTCGAGGCGCAGCTCGTCCTCGGTGGACAGCGTCTCGAACGTGTTGCCACAGGCGCAGGTGACGGTGACCCGATGCAGCTCGGGGTGGATTCCTGGTTTCACGGTCTCTCTTCCTGTCGGTGAAGTGTCGCCCGGGCCGCCCGGAGGCGGGCGCCGCGAACGCGTGAGTATAACCGGTCGCCCCCGCTAACGCCAAACCCCGCGGCCGTATTCCGATCCTGATGGCCTAATGCGTGGTGACGCTGTCGATCGAGATGTTCAGCCGCTTGATCATCTCGTGCAGCGTCGTGGGCTTGACCCTTAGCAACTCGGCGGCCCGCTTCTGGACGCCGCCCGAGGCCTTGAGCGCCCGCTCGATGAGGCGCCGCTCGTAGCGGCTGACCGCGTCCTTGAGCGGCATCTCGGCGGGCGTCGCCTCGTCGAGCTCGAACGCGGGGGCGTCGTGGCGCCGTACCGCCGGGGACAGGAGCTCGACGTCCAGGACTTCGCCGTTCGACAGCACCACGGCGCGCTCGATCACGTTCTCCAGCTCCCGCACGTTGCCCGGCCAGGGGTAGTCGAGCAGCAGCTCCATGGCGGCCGGCGTGACATCGGTCACCGGCTTGTCGTTCTCCGCCGCGTAGAGCTTCAGGAAGTGGCGCACCAGCAACGGGATGTCCTCGACGCGCTCGCGCAACGGCGGCAGGTCGACGGTGATGACGTTCAGCCGGTAATACAGGTCCTCGCGCAGCCGCCCGTCGGCCACCGCCCGCTCCAGCTCGGCATTGGTGGCGGCGACGAAGCGCACGTCGGAGCGCCGGACCTCGACGCTGCCGACGGGCATGAACTCCTTCTCCTGGATCACCCGCAGCAGCTTCGCCTGGGTGTCGAGCGGGATGTTGCCGATCTCGTCCAGGAACAGGGTGCCGCGGTCCGCCACCTCGAACAGTCCCTTCTTGTTGGCGATGGCGCCGGTGAAGGCCCCCTTGACGTGGCCGAAGAGGTTGGACTCCAGGAGGTCGGGCGGCATGGAGCCGGAGTTGACGGTCACGAAGGGGCCGTCGGCGCGCCGCGAATGCTGGTGGATGGCCTTGGCGACCAGCTCCTTGCCGGTGCCCGACTCGCCGCGGATCAAGATGTTGCTGCGCGCCGGCGCCGCCCGCCGGATGAGCTCAAAGATCTCTTGCATCTCGAAGCTCTTGCCGACGATCTGGTCCATCGAGAAATGCCCCGAGAGCTTGCGCTTCAGCGCCCGGTTCTCGCTGCGCAGCCGCCGTTGCTCCAGCCCGCGCCGGATGGTCAGCAGCACCTCCTCGTTCTTGAATGGCTTGGCGATGTAGTGGAAGGCGCCCCCTTTCATCGCCTCGATGGCGCTCTCCACGGACGAATAGGCGGTGATGACGATGACGATCTGTTCCGGATCTTCGCGCGTGATCTGGCGCAGCACCTCCTGGCCGCTCATCGTCGGCAGCATCAGATCGAGCAGGACCAGGTCCACCGGCTCGCGCTTGAGCAGCGTCAGCCCCTCCTCGCCCGAGCGCGCCAAGAGGGTCTCGTAGCCCTCGTTGGCGAGCAGGGAGTTCAGGACGTCCTGCAGTACCTCTTCGTCGTCGACGATCAGGATCTTCATCGGGAATCGGCATCCGTGGCTCGGTGGCGGGGCAGCTCGACCGTGAACCTGGTGCCCTCGCCGGGTGTGCTGGCGACGCGCAGCTCTCCTCCCAGGCGCCGGACGATGTTGTAGCTGATCGACAGCCCCAGACCCGTGCCTCCCTCGCCGAGGCGGGTCGAGTAGAAGGGCTCGAAGATGCGGGCCAGCTCGTCTTCCGCGATCCCGCGGCCGGTGTCGGCGACCACGGCGCGGACGCGCTCCTCGTCCCCCTCGAGCGTCAACGTCAGACTGCCGCCCTGCGGCATCGCGTCGATGGCGTTGGCGACCAGATTGGCCAGGACCTGGTCGAGCTGACCCTCGTCGCCGAACACCCGCAGGCGCTCCGGCGGCGGTTGCCAGTCGACCTCGATGCGGCGCTTCTGCACTCGCTCGGCGAGCAGCTCCAGGGTCGAATCGATGACCTCCGCGAGGTCGACGGCCCGCGGATCCTCATGCCGGTCGCGGGACAGCTCGAGCAGGCTGTTGACGATGCGCGAGGCGCGGAAGGTCTGCTTCTCGACCTTCTTCAAGAGCTCGTAGTGGGGATCGTCGGGCGCCGTGTTGGAGAGCATCATCTGGGCGTAACTCGAGATGCCGGTGATCGGCGTGTTCACCTCGTGGGCGACGCCGGCGGCGAGCATGCCCAGCGAGGCGAGGCGCTCGCGTTCGCGCAGCGCCTTCTCCATCGCCACCCGGTCGCTGATGTCCTGCACCACGATCAGCTTCTGCCCGGCGTCGTCGCCCGGCTCCACCGCGGCGGCGGAGAGCTGCACGTAACGCTCGCCGCCGGCCGTGGCCACGCGGGCCTCGCGCAGGCCGTCGGCGGCGGTGGGCAGCCGGTCGAGCGGCAGCAGGTCCCGAAACGGCCGCCCGACGAGCTGCGCCGGGGGCTGGCCGACCAGCTCGCCGAAGGCCGGGTTCGCCGACACCACGCGCTCGGCGGCGTCGAGCACGGCGATGCCGGCGGGCGAGGACTCGAGCACCCGCTCGGTGTACTCCTTGAGGTGCACCACCTGGTCGAGCCGCTGGCGCACCTCCTCGAGCAGCAGGGCGTTCTCGATCGCCAGGGCGGCCTGCTGGGTCAGGCTTTCGACCAGCTCCAGGTCGGCGCGCGACAGCGGCGTCTGGTCGGCCTTGTCGCTCGCCAGCAGGACGCCGATCCGTCGTTCCCGTACCCTGAGCGGGAACAGATGGCGGTATCCGACACGGTAGAGCTGTTGCGCCGGGGAAGGCTCGCTGCGCGGCAGGGCGACGCCGGACAGCCGGCTCGAGGCCCGCCGCCAGGTCTCGTCGGCCAGCTCGTCCCAGCCCAGCTCCGCCGGCAGGTCCTCGGCGGTCTTGCCGCGCAGGGGCCGCAAGACGTCGCCGTTGGCGAGCAGCAGCCCCGCGCGCTCCAGCTCCAGAGCCTCGGTGGTCCGCTCCACCAGGTGGGTGGCCAGGCGTTCGAGGTCGCGCTCGTGCACCAGCTCGCGGCCCAGCTCGCGCAGCGCCTGGCGCTTGCCGAAGCTCGAGCCGTATTGCAGCCGCTCGAGGGCGCCGCCGATGCGCCGCCGGGTCGGGACCATGACCGCCGCGATTCCCAGGCCGGTCAGGAAGGCGATGAGCTGGCGGGTGACGACCAGGTTCGGCGGCACCGCGCGCGAGATCGCCAGGTTGGCGAGGGCGAAGCCGACCACCCCGAGCAGCACGGTCAGGGCCACGGCCGTGCCGTTGCGCACCATGGCTCCCAGATCCCACAGCCGGTAGCGCAGGATGGCCCAGGCGAAGGTCAACGGCACCAGGGCCAGCGGCAGCACGGCCGCCGTCTGCAACAGCTCCGGCGTTGGCAGGCCGGCGATCAGCGGCGCCACGTAGAGGGCTGCGAACGGCGCGTAGCCGGCGGCGACGCCGACCGTGATCCACTGGAGCTGGCGCTGCTTCTCGCGATCTCCCTGACGCCGCACGCGGTAGACCAGGAAGGCCACCGCCGCCGCGGCGAAGGCCACGAGGTGGATGAGCTCCAGGCGATCGAGGATGCGGATCGAGGCGGCCAGATCGCCCCCGGTGAGCAGGCGGCCGTCGAGGAACATGAGATCCGCCTGCAGCAGGGCGAGGAAGGCGGCCGGCAGGTAGAGAAACGGCAGCCAGCGCACGGGTTGCTTGTGGCCGGGTGGCCGGCGCGCGGACAGGGGCTCGGGGAAGGCGAGGAAGAAGTGGAGCGTGAGCGGCGGCAGCAGCAGCCGTGCCGCCTCCTCCACGGTGTAGAGCACCCGCCCCAGGAGGTCGAGCGGCGGCGTGGTGGTGAACAGGTAGACGGTGGCGGAGGCCAGGGTCCAGAGGAAGAAGAGGCGCACCGGCTTGCTGCGGTCCCGCGTCAGCGTGTACAGCCCGACGCCGAGGTAGGCCAGCCCGGTCAAGGCGAGGATCAGATAGGGGAAGTCGGGGTCGAGCGGAGGCCGGCGGTAGTCGACGCTCACCAGTTCCTCGCCGCGCAGGACCAGCAGGGTGGTCTCGGGCGCCGCGTGCAGGGCGCGCAGCAGCTCGCGCGCCGTGACCGGGGACTCCGGGCCGGCCGCCACGATGCGGTCGCCGCGCTCGAGGCCGGTCCGGGAGTCGAGCACCGCGGTGACCTGCCAGCTCCCGTCGGCGCGCGCGGCCGTGAAGCCGGCCGGCTCGAAGGTCGCGACGTGGCGCAGGAAACTCGCGCCGCCGAGCGTCAGGACCAGCACTCCCAACAGCAGGCCGGGGATCAGGAGCAGGCCGTCGACGCGGCGGCGTGGGCGAGCCAGCGGCATGACAGCGGGGGGGACATACATCTTCCGTGCCACCCTCTCGGGATTTTGAATCCCGCCGGAAGCCCCTATTCTGGCAGCGATTGGCCCGGGTTATCCAATCGCTTGAAGTGGCTCCGGACCGCCGGATCCAATCCCACGTGTCTGAAGGTGTGGGTTAGAACCGGACTGCGATGCCGCCGGTGAAGCGGCGATAGAACTCGGAGGCGTCGACGGTGCGCACCTGGTTCAGGTCGCCCCGGCTGAGCTCGAGGTCGAGCTCGACGGCCCATTGCGCGGCGAGCTGGAGCAGGGCATTCAGGTCCTGGCTCAGCAGCAGCTGCAGGCTCTCCACCTCGCCCTGGCGCGCCGGCAGCCCGACGCCGGCATGCGAGATCGGCTGCAGCTCCTGCGACAGCTGCTGGAAGCGCAGCACCACCCCGGTGTCGGTGCGCTCGAAGCGTGTCTCGACCGAGGTCACCAGGAACTGGGCCCGGTTCTCGTACTGCTGCCAGCGCCACCTGCCCGCTATGCCTGTCTCGCCACCCCCGCCGGAGCCGCCGCTGGCGGTGAATCGCGCCAGGATGCTCGGGCCCAGGCGCCGGGTCAGGGTGAAGCGCACCTCCGGCAGCCGGTCGCCGTCGACCAGGTAGAGGCTGTCCAGATGGCGGAAGAAGTTGTCGTCGAAATAGAGCCGCAGGGCCTCGCTGAACCGGCGGTCCGTCGCCGCCAGGCTGAACCCGTCGCCGTCCTCCTGCTGGCGCGAGAGGGCGATCTGGTAGCAGTACTCCTCGACCTGGTTGCAGCCGTTCAGCTCCTCGTAGTGGGTGGCCACGACGGCGCTGGTCGTCAGCGGGTCGCCGTCGTCCAGCTTGTGACTGGCCACCGCCGAAGCCTGCCAGTCGTTGCCCAGGTCGAGGACCGTCCCCACCCGCGGCGCGAAGGCGAGCTGACCGTCCTCCAGGCTCGAGACCATGCCGTATTCGAGCAGCGTCCCCGGCCGCATGCGCACGCCGCCCAGGCCGTAGAGGTCGACCCGCGACTCGGCGAGGGCCGGGCCGCCAGCCGGCAGCTGGTTCGTGGTGTAGACCGTCGCATGCTCGCGATAGCGCACGCCGGCCTGCACCGTCGTACGCTCGGTCAGCGGCGTCGTGTAGTTGCCCTCGACGTACCAGGACTGCGAGCCCTGCGGCAACGTGAGCGCCGTCGTCAGGCCGCGGCGGTAGAAATTCTCCTCGGCGGTATAGCGGGCGACGAACTCCGACTGCCCCTCGCTTCCGATCGCCTGGCTCCAGCGCACCTGCAGGTTCTGCAGATCGATGGGCATGTGGTCGCCGGTAGGGGACTCCAACCGGTCGCGCTTGGAGGAGACGACGACCGCGGTGTCCGCCTCGTTGCGCACCTCCAGCGCGAAGGCGTTGGAGACTCCGGTGGGCAGCGGCGTCGTGCTCTCGCGGATCCCTGCGTCTCCGAGCAGCCGCACGTCCCCGGTGAGCCCGAAGGTGAGGTCGCGGACCTGGGTCGCCAGATCGAGGTGGCCGCGGGTCATCGCGCTCTCGCCCCGCGGGCCCTGCTCCATGCCGGTCAGCACCGTCATCGTGCCGCGCACCGGTGCGACCCGCCCGGCATGGAGCCCGGTCAGGCGCGCGGCCAGCGCCTCCTCCTCCGGCTGCGGCTTCAACATCTCGCGCAGCACGTCGGGCGGGATCTGTTCGCGAACGCTCCAGAAACCCTGTTCGGCGTCGAACCCGGGCGGGCTGGCCTCGAGCTGGACCTCCAGGAACTGCTCGACCGCGGCCGAGCCGCGGGCGAGGCGCACCACCGTGGGCACGAACCCGGGCTTGAAGGCGATGATCTTGTAGAGCCCGGCCGGCAGCTCCTCGAACAGGAACCGCCCGGTCGAGTCGGTGACCGACCGGGTCAGCTCGAGGTCGGCGAGCTGGTAGGCGTAGACCAGCGTCGAGGCCAGCGGCCCCGAGTCGGTCGTCACCTGCCCCGCGAGCCCGCCGCCGTCCGCCGCGCTCGCGGCCGGTGTGCCCGCAACCAGCAGCAGCGGCAACGTCAAGCTAAGGAGATGATGTCGGCGAGCCATGCTCACGCTTCTTTACGCGCAAACAGTATATGGGGTTCGTGACCACCCGTCAACGCACTGTCACATGGGCGCTGCATGCATGCGGCCGCCTTCTGCTCGCTCCCGGGGCGTCCTCGCGGCGGCCACCGCGGCGACGGAAGCCGGCCGGTGGTCGGCGAGAGCGCGCGCCGCGGCGCGCAGCGTGGCCCCGGTGGTGACGACGTCGTCGACGAGCGCGACGCGGTGGTCGCAT
>JBOGJI010000205.1:0-9671 GCA_050747865.1 Thermoanaerobaculia bacterium | reverse complement strand
AGCCGGGACACCCGGCTCGGCCCCGGAGGTGGGCTCAATCGGCGCGCAGCGCCGGGCCGTTGAGCTGGCGGACGACGATGCCGTCCATGGCGTCGGCCGGGGCGTCGCCGGTCACGCAGGCACCGGTGCAGGTGTCGGTGGCGGCGGCCCAGAAGCCGGCGGACTCGGCGGCGACGCCCGCCGGCGCCACGACCACGTCCAGGAAGTCGAACATCCCGGCACAGCGCCCCGGCCCGCAGTCGCCGCGGTGGATCGGATCGGCGGGATCGTTGGCCGTCGCCCACACGAACAGCGGCAGGTCGGTCAGCGCGTTGATGGACATGACCTCGTAGAGGTTCCAGGAGCGGCCGGCGTCGCCGCGGTTGTCGACCGTGGTGCCGGGGAAGTGGACGACGATGCGGCCGGCGTCTCCCGCGGCGATGGTCGGGAAATTGACCTCGTGAACGCCCGGCGGGGCGATCATCAGCGGCGTGCTCCACGTCGATCCGTGGTTCCGCGAGATCGCGAGGTAGGGCAGCCGATTCTCCTGGTCCTGCCAGACGGCATAGAGATTGTCCGCCGCGTCGACCGCCAGCGTGACCTCGTGGTCGGCGGTAGGCAGGTGGGTGGCGATCTTGACGTTCTGCCAGGTGATGCCCGCGTTGCCTGAGATCGCGATCGACGCGACGTTGCACTGTCCCTTGGGGACGAACAGACGCCCGGCGGAGTCGGTCACGATATGCCCATGGAGTCCGCCGCAGATCTGCCCGGTCTCCGGGTCGACGCCCGGGTAGGCGGGCGCACCGCTGGGCAGGAAGGTCAACCCGCCGTCGAGGCTGCGCCCGCAGGAGGAATCCGCCACGCGATTGAAGCAGTAGTAGACGACCTCGGGGTACCCGATCGTCAGCACTCCGGCGGGCGGCGGCCCGGCGGTGATCGTGTGGTGATCGTTGACAGGGTTGCCGCAGGCGATGGGATTGCGCGTCCAGGTCTCGCCCTCGTTGTCCGAGAACAGGAGATAGGAGCAGCCGACGTAGAGCTCGATGTTGAACACCCGACCGGTGTCCTCCTCGACATAGACCATGGGGTCGAGGGTGAACGGAGGCTCCGTGGTGTCGCCGATGGGGAGCTCGGGCTGCACCGACACCCAGGTCCGGCCGCCGTCCACCGAGCGCATGACCTCGGTCCGCGCCAAGCCCCCGGCGAGAGCATCGAAGGCACCGGCGGCATAGAAGCCGGTGCCACTCTGCGTGACGCCGAGGGTGGGCTCGGCGGCCTCACGACCGACGGGGAAGATGGCGAGCTTCGGCGGGCGCACGCCGCCCCGAAAGCCGGCCTTCCGATTCGCCGGAGTCCCCTCGAAGTCGGGGCCGACAGGAGTGGCGCGGAAGGCGCCGCGGGTTCGCACGTCGCCGTCGCCCCCGTCGTCCCCGTTGCCGACCGTGAACGTGGCGCCGCCGGTGTAGGTGCTCCCTGGCTGGACGACAAAGGCCTGCACCTCGACGGTGTAGGTCCCTGCCACCGGCTCGAAGACCGACACCGACTCGTTGCCCGTGGCGCCCGCCGAGCTGCCGACGAGCGCGCCGCTGGGGTCGTAGACGAACAGGTCGTAGTCATCGCCGTCGGCCGCCGCGGTGGTGACTTGCACCGAGTCTCCGGGCTCGCCGGAGGGCACGATGGTCAGCGCGAAATAGTCACACGCTGGATCTTCTGGCAGGCACGCGACTGGATTGGAGGTCAGAAACGGTCCTCCCGTCCAGCTCACGGTCGGGGTGTCCTGGGACACCGTGCCGCCGCTCGGCTCCGCTGCGTTCCCCGCCGCAGGGGCGGCCAGCGACAGGACGATGGCGAGCGGAACGAGCACGGAACGACGGGAATCTATCTTCATGGTGATGGTCCTCCGGACGTTAGAGGTCGCGACATTCTCGGGGAGAGCGATCGCGGAAGCCACAGGGGTTCTCCCTCACAGACGCGAGGGAGAACCCCCCAGTCGCGCCATGCTGAGGCGTTTCCTTCTGGGGGGCTGAGGAAGGCTCCCTATTGTGCCGGTTCGCATCCGGGGAGCATGGTGAAGACCGCTTCTCTTCTCGCCGCTGTGGGGCCGACGGCCCCCGGCGGCCCTTTTTATGAGGCGAGGCTCAGGGAAGCAAACCGCGGCGCGCCGCGTAGCGCACCAGCTCGGCGGTGTTGTGAACGCCGAGCTTGCCCATCAGCCGGTAGCGGTGGTTGTCGGCGGTCTTGACGCGGATGCCCAGACGCGCGGCGACCTCCTTGGTCGTGCATCCCTCGATCACCAGGTGGAAGACTTCTCGCTCGCGGGCCGTCAGGTTGCGATATGGGTCGTCGCGCGCGCGTTCCGGATGGCGAAGACGATCGGCCAGCGCCCGCGAGGCCTGCGGGCCGAAGTAGCCCTTGCCGGCGTGCAGGGCCGCGACGGCGGCCAGCAGCTCATCGCCGGCGCTGTCCTTGACCAGGTAGCCGTTTGCTCCGGCCTCGATGGCCGGCAGGATGTACTCCTCCTCGTCGTGCACCGTGAGCACCAGGATGCGGGTGCGAGGCACGGCCTGGCGGATCCGGCGCACCGTCTCGAGCCCGGACAGCCGCGGCATGGAGAGATCGATGACCGCTACGTTCGGCTGGCTGGCACGCGCCTGTTCCACCGCCTCGAGCCCGTCGCCGGCTTCCGCCACCACCTCGCACTTGCCGCTTTCCGACAGGAGCCGGACGAGGCCCTGGCGGACCATCGTGTGGTCGTCGGCCACCAGGACGCGAATCGGCTCTTTCAGCGCTGCGCTCCTGTCACGATGCCTCATCGCGACCATTCAAGGGGACCCGGACGTGCAGGGTCGTGCCCGCACCCGGCGTGCTCTCGACCCGCGTGCGGCCGCCGAGGAGGCCGACTCGGTCATGGATCCCTCGCAGCCCCAGCCCGCCGTGCTCCTCGAGCTCCGCCAGCGCGCGCTGCGGCTCGAAGCCGCGGCCCCGATCCCGGACGACGAGACGAAGCTGCTGGTCCTCGACGGCCAGGTCGACCTCCGCCTGCCTCGTTCCCGAGTGCTTGAGCACGTTGGTCAGCGCCTCCTGCACGACGCGGAACGCCAGCGTCTCGATGTCCGGGTCGATCCGCTGCTCGGCGCCTCGCGTCGTCAGCGCGACCTCGAGGCCGGATCGCGCCCGCAGCGTGCGGGCCAGCCAGCGCAACGCCGACTCCAACCCCAGGTCGTCGAGCACCGTCGGCCGCAGCAGGCGGGACAGCTCCCGCGTCTGCTCCAGTGCCTCGGCCGCCATTGCGACACATTCTGCCACCGCGCTCGTCGCCGCGGTGTCGAGATCGCCGCGGGAGAGCATCTCCAGCCGCCCCTTGAGCGCCACCAGGAGCTGTCCGAGCCCGTCGTGCAGCTCGCGCGCGAGCCGGCGATGCTCCTCCTCCTGGACCTGCCAGACGGCCCGGGAGAGACGGCGGAATCGCCTCTCGCTGCGGGCCACTTCGCGAAAGAGCCGTTCGTTCTCGGCGGCGAGCCGCCGCAGGCGGGTGGCGAGATCGTCGTCTCGATCCTCGGCCCGAGGGGAGCGATCGGTCGGCGTCTCAGTCGACATCGGCGATCTCCGGCAGCTCGTCCACGACGGCCGCGGCTTCCCGCACGTCGGCCAGGGCCTCGAAGGCGGCGCGATGGTCCGCCGCCACCTCGGCGCGCAACCGCTCCAGCTCCTGCCGCGCGCTCTCCAGAGCCGTGGCGCCGCTGTCGAGGAGCTGGCGGTCGAGGCTCGAGCCGAGCAGCAGATAGAGGCGAAAGGCGCGACGGTGGCCGCCCGCGTTCTCCACCCGCTGCAGAGCCTGCCGGCTGACGGCCGCCGCCCCCTCCACGTCTCCCGCGCGCAGGCGGGCTTCGGCCAGCGCCTCTTCGACGTCCAGCAGCAGCGGCACGTGGCCGAGTCGCTCCACGGCGGTGCTCAGCCTCTCCAGGAGCTCCACGGCCCGGGCCGTGTCGCCGGATGCCAGCTCGGCGCGCCCCGTGCCCAACGCTGCCCTGAGTGGCGCCAGGACGCCGCCGCCCAGGGCGGCAGTCCGCTCGGCCTGCGCGAAGCGCTCGGTCGCCCCTCGCGGATCCTGACGAGCCAGGGCTAGTCTCCCTCGCAGCGTCTCTAGAGCCGTCAGCTGCTCACGATTGGGGCTGTCGGCCAGCCAGCGTTCGGCCTCGTCGAGCAGGTCCTCGGCCGCCTCCGAGCGCCCTAGAGCCAGCTCCAGCTCGGCTTTCAGCAGGGTGAACTCGGTCAGGCCGCGCGGGTCCTCGATCTCGCGCACCCGGGCGAGCGCGTCGTCGATCGATTCCCGCGCCGGCGAGAAGCGCCCGCGCAGCAGGGCCAGCTCACCGAGGGCGCCGAGGGAGACGGCCTCGGCCGCCGGCAGCTCCAGCCGCCGGCTGCCCTCCAGCGCCTCGAGGAACGCCGCCGCGGCGCGGTTCCAGGCGCCGCGGGCGAGATCGAGGAGCCCGAGGTTCTGCGTCACCTGCACCGTTCCCGCCTCATTGCCGACCGCGGTGTAGAGGTCGCTCGCCTGGCGCCAGTAGACCTCCGCGTTGTCGTATTCGCCGAGCAGGTAGTAGGCGTAGCCGACGTTGTTGTAGCTGTCCGCCGTGGCGGCGCGATCCCCGACGTCCTCCGTCAGCTTCAGGGCTCGCCGGTAGGCATCGAGGGCGCCGCGGTAGTCGCCGCGCTCTTCGTCGAGCACGCCGAGATCGTTGAGCAATGCCGCCGCTCCGGCCTGATCCCCGATCTGCTCGAAGATCTGGCGCGCGGCCTCCAGACTCGACTCGGCCGCTTCGTACCGCCCGCGGACGGTATCGACCATGGCCACGTTACGCAGGCTCGTCGCATGGCCGCGCTGATCGCCGATGTCGCGGCGCAGAAGCGCGGCGCGGCCATAGTGGTCGGCCGCCTGATCGAGCTCGCCGAGGCGATGGTAGGCGACGCCCATGGCGTTGAGCACGTCCGCCTGCCCCTGCCGGTTCTTCAGCTTGTTCTGGATGACCATGGCGTGCACCAGGTGCTCGTCGATGGCAGTACGGCTGTCGCCGGCCAGGATAGTGTACTTGGCGAGCAGGAACCAGGCCCTCGGATGTAGCGGATCGCGCTCCACCACCTCTGCGAGCGCCGAGCGCGCCGCGGCGAGATCGCCCTGCTCCCCGTGCGCCTCCGCCAGCGCCACACGCGCCTCGCTGTCGTTGGGGAAGTGCTCGACGAGGCGCACGAGGAGCCGCTGCGCCTGCTCCGGCTCGCCGCGGAGACGGGCGTCCAGGGCACGGGCTTCGAGGGCCAGACGACTGTCGTTGCGCCGCAGGCCGGACACGGCGCGAGCGCTGGCGTCGACGGCCTCCTCGTGCAGGCCGAGGGCGTCGTAGGCCTGGGCTAGCTTCGCCCAAGCCGGAGCGTAGCCAGGGCTCGCTTCCACGGCCTCCTCGAGAGCGGGTCGCGCCTGCACGGCGTCTCCCTGATCGAGGAGCCGGGTCCCGAGGCTGTACGCCCTGAGCGCCTGCGGGTCGTCGGGAGGGGGAGGCCCCGCGCCGAGAGGCGCCGCCACCTCGAGCCGCACCTGCAGCTCGGCGGCGAGCCGGGCGATCAGCTCCGGGACCTGTAGCGGACCGGATGCCGTCGCCGTGATGGGCTCGCTCGGTTGCTCCTGCAGGTCGGTCGTCACCAGCCTCAGATCGACCTGCACGCCAGGATCCAGAGATCGCAGGCGCCCTCCGATCAGGCGGTCCACGGCCAGGACCTCCGAGAGCTGCCGGAGCTCGGGCTCGTCCAGCTCGCCGGTCGCCATGCCGAGATCCTCCAGTGTTCGCGCCACCCGCGGACTGTCCACCACGCGCAGCTCCGGGCTCTCCGCCAGGGCCGCGGTGAGCATCTCCGCGACGCCGCCTGAGAGCCACGCCAGCTCCGCGCGGCCGGTCTCGTCCTGCAGCGGCAGCGCCGCGACCGCATGGCGCGGTGCCCCTGCGACAGTATCGCCGTCCGGGGCGACCCCCGGCGCTCCACGGCGCCGCTCGATCGCCCACCAGCCGGCGCCGACAAGGACGAGGATCGCCAGGGCGACAGCGGCCCCGCGCACCCACGCCCGACCGGCGAGCGACGCTGCTCGCCGCCCGTCCAGATCGGCCAAGAGCTCCGTGGCGGAGGGGTAGCGGCGGCTCGGCTGGCGCTCCAGGCAGCGGGCGATGACGCGGCGCAGGTGGGGCGGCGCGGCAACTCCGAGCTGCCGCAGGGTCCGCGGCCGGCCGGCGAGCCGCTGCGCCAGGACCTCTTCGCGCGAGCCGCCGGCGAACGGCAGCCGCCCGCTGAGCATCTCGAAGAGCAGGAGCCCGAGCGCATACAGATCGCTGCGGCCGTCCACTTCCTCGCCTCGCGCCTGCTCGGGCGACAGGTAGTCGAGCGTGCCGACGACCGCTCCCGCACGCGTCAGCCCGGCCGTCGTCACCGACCGGGCGACGCCGAAGTCGGTGATGAACGCTTCCCCCGTCTCGCCGAGCAGGACGTTCTCCGGCTTCAGGTCGCGGTGGATCACCCCCTGGGCGTGGGCCGCCTCGAGGGCGGCGGCGAGCTGGCGGGTCACCTGCTCGGCGCGCTGCGGCGGCAGCGGACCGTCTTTGTCGAGCACCTCGCGCAGCGAACGGCCGGCCACGTAGTCCATGGTCAGGAAGACCACGTCGCCGTCATGCCCGATGTCGTGGATGCGCACGGCGTTACGGTGCGTGACCTGGCGGGCGAGGACCAGCTCACGGCGGAATCGGTCGAGCAACCGCGGCTCCGTGGCGAGCTCGACGCGCAGCACCTTGACCGCCGCCGGGATCTCGAGCTGCTCGTCGAAGGCGCGATAAACGAGTCCCATGGCACCGACGCCGACCAGCTCTTCGACGCGGTAGCGCCCGGCGAGCTGCGTCCCGGCGGCGAGTCGCAGCGTCAGGTCGTGGCTGGTGCGGGTACGGCCGGCGTCGCCGGAGGGCTCGTCGTCCGCGCGGGGCGGGCCGTCGCCCGAGCCGGCGGTCACGAAGCGGACGCCTCCTGCGGCCGGTGCATGGCCCGCAGCTCGCGCCATCTCAATCTGCCCGGCGAGCTGCTCTCTCCGCAAGGCTCTGCAGCCTTCGCGGCCAGCTCCCGCGTCTGGTCGCCGAGCTGCGCCACGGCGATGGCAAGGCTCGCGTGGCTCGCCAGAGCTTCCAGGATCTCTACGTCCAGCTCGTCGAGCCCCGCTGCCGACCGCTGCGCGTCGGCATACAGCACCCCCAGGCTCCGTTCACCATCCTGGAGCGGCAGGCAGACCAGGGTGCGGATGCCGCCGCCGACGATGCTGGGACGGTTGCCGAGCCGGGGATCCGCGGCGGCGTCCGTGTGCACGATCGTGCGGCGCTCCGCGAGCGCCAGCTCGACGGCGCCCACGCTGCCGGTGAACTGCGCGTCCTGCAAATCCAGGAGCGTCAGGCCTCGGGTCGCCGCGATGGTCAGCTCGCCGTCGGGGTTGGCCAGGAGGACGAACGCACGCTCGGCTCCGGAGATCCGCTGCGCACCGTGCAGCAGACGGCGCAGCAGCTCGCCCAGCCCGACATCCGGATCGAGCTCGCGCTGGAGCTCGGCGGATGTCTGCCAGCGCTCGAGGCGCTCGCGCGCCGCCGCCGCGAGCTGCTCCCGGCTGAGGGGCTCGAAACGGGCCAGGCTGCCGCCGAAGCTGATCCACGTCGGCTCGGTGAGCACCGTCGATTCGACCCGGCGCCCGCTCGCCAGCGTGCCGTTCTTGCTGCCCAGGTCCTCGAGGACCCAGCCCGCGGCCTGCCGGCGCAGGCGGGCATGCCGGCGCGAGAGTCGATCGTCGTCAAGCACGATCGAGCACTCCGGATCACGGCCTACCAGGAACTCGTCGTCTTCGCGTTCCTCGCCCAGCTCCACCACGTGGCGGGGCCGGTCGGCGAAGTAGAACGTCAAGCGAGCGGGCATGGCGTGTTCCTATGGTCAGTATGGCAGAGAGGCAGCACCCCCTCATCGAGTGAGTCGGTAGAGACGGGCTCTGTGGTTCCGGGAGTCCGCCGCGGGGATCGGGCCGGGGCCGGACGGCCCGGGATCACGGAAGGGGCGGGCTGGGGGAGGCCGGTTACAGGTTGAGGCTGAAGCGCAGCGTCGCGGCATCTGCCCGCAGCAAACCGGCAATGTTGGTCAGGTCGCGAGTCGCGCGCCAGACGTCCGGGATGTCCTCGCCGCTGTGCTGGGACACGACATCGGTGAACTCCTCGATGAAGTCGATCGCCGTCACCCGGTCGTTCGCCAGCCACGCCCCCTCGGCGGCGGCGAAGAGCTGCTCGAGCTCGGCCAGGGTCTGCGGCTCGATGGCGTCGGCGTGTGCCGCCAGGAGCTGGTCGAGATGATCGAACTTGTCGCCGATCACGGCCGCGCTGGGCCGCAGATCGGCGATGATCAGGAACTCGGAGAAGCCTCCCTGCGAGCCGCGCACGCGGTAGCTTCCCGTTCCCATGTAGGCGCTGACGTCGCGGAACGTGCCGCCCAGCGGCGCCGAGACCAGCCGCAGAGGCGTGCCGGCGCCGTAGCTCAGGTTGTGCGTGTACAGCTCGAGCTGGGTGACGCCGCTGAACGTCAGCGCGCCGCCGGCGGGGGGCTCGATCGCCAGCCGGACCGGGAACGAGGCCGGGATGCTGGCCTGGCTGGGGTCGGGCAGCCGGGAGAGGATCCCTTGATCCAGGGGATTCACCAGCTCGGCGGAGAGCCCGAGGCTGCTCTCGGTCAGACCCACGACCTGCTCGAACGTGAGCGTGAGATCGGCGGCGATCCCGGCACCCAGATCGAGGGTCGCGTGTACCTGATTGCCCTCGATGGTGATGTCGGCGATGCCGTCGTCGGCGGCAGCGGGGAGCGCCAGAGCAGCGGTAAGGATCCAGTAGAGAGATGCCTTCATGCGAGCTCCGTGAGGTGGTATATCGTGCGTAAGTTTAAGCCCATCAAACCCTAGCAGGTCCGCAGGGGACTGTCAATTCAACCGATCGAACGGTTGGCCTATGCTAAGGTCCAATTGGCCTACGGGCCACACGCCGCGATGCCTCTGCCTCGCGTAGCGAGCTCGACGGTCCGCAGCGGTCACGGCAGGAGGTGCTATCCTGCCGCGCAGGGTCTCACCGCGCGCTCGTGCTGTCCCCGCGTGTTGCGGCAACACGTAGATCGAAGTGGGGGCAGGGTTTCCGGGGGGACAAATATCGAGCGGTCGAGGTGGGGGCGCGTGCCGGACCGGGACCAGCATTTCGACGAGCTGACGCGTGACTACGCGGCGCTCATGGCGTCGGCGATCCGGCGGGTCTGCGGGCGGCGCCATGGCGCTCTCGTCGCCGACGTGACCCAGGAAGTGCACCTGGCCCTGAGGGATAGGGCGTTGCAATCTCGCTGAGGGAGGGTGTGGAGATGAGTGGAGAAGACGCAGCAGCGTGCACTGGCGGTCAGCGAGAGCGCTGTTCCGGGGTCCAAGGGGGACCGATCCAGGCCGAGCTCGGTCGCACTCTGGGGTGGGCGGGGGTGGTCGTGGTGCTGGGGGACGAGACAAGAGCTGTGCGGCGTAGTTGAGTAGACGGATGGCAGATCGGCGCGACGGCATCGGCGCCGGGTGCGGATCAGGAGACGAGTGCCAAGGGCTCGGATGGGGTTGG
>JBOGJI010000204.1:0-11872 GCA_050747865.1 Thermoanaerobaculia bacterium | reverse complement strand
GCACTGGCGGTCGTGGTACGGTCACTCGCCCGAGGAGCCGGCCGTGACCGTCGCGACCGAAGATCGCATCCACATCGAACCGGTGGCCGCCCGCGAGGACGTGGCCACGGAGCAACAGCGCCTGCTGAGCTGCGCGGCTCGGCGGACCCCGCCTTCCGGGGCGACGTCGCCGCCCTCGATCCCGAGGACCTCTTCCTGGCGGCGATCTCGTCGTGCCACATGCTCTCCTACCTCGCGCTGTGCGCGCGGCAGCGCCTGCGGGTGGTGGCCTACGAGGACCGTGCGGCGGGAACGATGCGGGAGGACGTGGCCGAGCGGGCGCGCGACAGCCGCGGCGCCGTGGCCGGCGCGCCCTTCGCCGCCGGCCACGCGCGGGGTCAGAAGATCGCGGACAGGTCGACGACCAGGCTGTCGCCGCTCTCCTCCGAGCGCCACTCCAGCTGCAGCAGGTAGGTGTACCTGGTGCTCGGCGCGGCCAGCGCCAGGTAGGGCACGAGCGTGGCGCGGTTGCCGTCGCCGCCCACGTCCTCGACGCGAAGACCGGGTGCGAACCGGGCGTCGCCGGGGCCGGTGAAGAAGCGCTCCAACTGGGCGCTGCCGCGCCAGCGCGACCCGGCACCGTCGCGATGGTCCGTGCCGACCCCGCCGGTGAGCAACCACCCGCGCAGGTCGAAGACCCCCACCGCGGTAGCCAGCCACGCCTCGTCGGCGACGAAGACGTGGCCGCCGAACGAGCGCAGCCCACGGCGGTTGAAGGTCTCGACGTAGACGCCCTTGGGTGGACCCTGCAGCTCGAAGCTCGCCTCGCGGCTGGCCTCCGCGGAAAGCGGGATCGACAGCTCGCCGACGAAGGGCAGAGAGACGAAGGCGAACAGACCGTCGCCGGTGCCCGCCTCGGCTCGCGAGCGGAACGAGTAGCCGATCGACGGCGACCGCGCCGCCGGCGAGAAACGGTCGAGGCTCGCCAGCCGGGCGCTCCGGTGGCTCCCCGTCGGCAGACCGTTGTTGAACAACAGCGGCTCGCTCGCCGACAGGCGCAACGAGACGTCCACCTGGTTGAGGCTGCGGAACTGCCCCACCCGCAACGCGTGGCGCTCGCCCAACGACCGCTCGACGAAGAGGTCCTCGAAGCGGCCCCCGCGGTCCTGCAACGAGCCGTCGCGGCGCAGCGACAGGCTTACCGGGCGCCACTCGACGAAGTACGACCACGACTCGCCCCACCGACCGCCGCTGATCAGCTCCACCTTCGGCAGGTAGAGGTCCGACGCCCCCGGCGCTGCCTGGTCCTCGGAGCGCGCCGTCAACCACGCGGCCATCGGCAGCAGGTGCGAGCGCTCGCGCGGTCTCGTCGTCTCCGGCCGGCTGGGTAGCAGATAGCCGCTCGCCTGGAAGGCGAGGCCGTGCTCGTTGAGCGCCGGCGGCAGCAGGTGGCAGCTCCCACACGGGCGCTCGTAGCGGCGCGCGAACTGCGGCGTCGCCTCCGCGACCGGCGGCGCCAGAAGCACCAGCGCCACGAAGAACACCCCGCGCCTGGCGGTGGCGCGGAGTGAGGCTGGGTTCGGAGTCGGTGGCATCGGGGTTCCCTCCGGCCGTCGGTGAATCTCGCCCGAGGCTTCGGAGCCCGACGAGCGTTGCAACTATAGAGAAACTTATTTTGGCGAGTCAAATCCACGTTTTCGACCGGGCGATCACGGCTCCAGGCCGCAGCGCGCCAGCAAGCCGTCCGGCGGTCGCCGTCAGTCGTTGGCGCGCTGAGGCCACGCTCGATCCGGTGATGGCGCCCTGGGACGTCGACGGGCACCCAAGGCACACGCTGACTCGCCATCGCGATGCCGAGGAGGGCTTCCGCCGGGCGCAGCGCCTCGACCCCGGCTATCCGACGGCGCCCCAGTGGACGCCCTCGACGAGCTCGAGGCGGCCTACCCTCACGTGCACGCCATCGTGCCTCGGGGCGGCTGGGACGCTCGGGAGGGCTGGGTGCCGATGCCGTACGTCGACCGTCGCTGCGCCGAGCTGCTGTTCCGGCACGGCGTCATCGCGATGCTGCGCGACGAGGGATTGCTCGGACAGGAGCGCATCGACCTGCTGATGTGGTGGCAAGCCAACACCGGCTTCTCGGTGCACAACACGGTGACCGTCGAGGCCGAGGACCCTGCGGCCGTCGAGCGGCTGGCGCGCTACCTGCTGCGCCCGCCGGTGAGCGTCGAGCGACTGACCTTCGACCACGAGGCACCGCAGGTGCGCTACCAGCGCTGCTAGCACGTCGGGCGGAGAAACGAATCCACTACCCCTCAAGCGCGAGGTTGATGCCGGTCTGGCCGCCGACCGTGGGCAGGATGGCGGCGGGGCAAGGGCGTGGGTCTCGTGCCGGCGGCGCCGGCCGGCCGCGGAGCAGAGCAGCGGCCGCCGTACGGGGCTGTGTTAGCGTGGCGACATCTCACTGCAGTCCGTTACGAAGGAGAAAGGGCCATGTCTGGAGACGCGTCCGTCGGTCTTTCGCGCGAGCAGTGCGACTTCGTCGTAGTCGGCGCCGGCTTCGCCGGCCTCACCGCCGCCCTCCGCCTGAAGAAGCACGGCTCGGTGGTCGTGCTCGAGGCCCGCGACTACGTCGGCGGGCGGGTGAGGACGGACACCCTCCACGACGGCACCTGGCTCGACCTCGGCGGCACTTGGTTCGGTCCCCATCAGGACTACGCCTACCGCCTGGCGGCGGAAATGGGCGCCGAAACTTATCCGACCTACTACAAGGGCGACTCGGTCCTTCTACTGGCAGACAAGGATAGTGGATTCGTTTCCGAGCAGGAACGATAGCACATGTGCGAGAGGCTGCGAGATGGCTTGTGCCGGGGCCTGGGAGGCCGGTTAGGGTTGAGGGGGCAGTGGAGAGACAGGGGAAGGCGGCAAGGAAGGGGATGGTCACGCCCAGGAGAGTCGCAGCGAGAGCCCTTTCGGGCTCGCCGCGCGCACCTCTCCCGAAGCCCTGACCGGGAATCTCAGGGGCGTCGGTTCGTAGGGCTCACGAGGCGGCGGCACGAACTTGCTCGGCGCTCGTCGCTGGCGGGCCGCGGGGCGCAAGCCTTGCCTGGCGCTCGAGGTGGGCGAGGATCTTGTGGATGGCGACAGGCTCGAGCAGGAAGGCGAGAATCCGCATCGCGCCGCCCGCCGCCGCATTCCTGACAGATCAGGGGATCGACTTCGTAGACCCTGCGAATGAGCTGTGCCCAGGCCCGGCGAGCCTGGCGGCGCGCGGTGGTATCCGGCTCTTCCTCGTGAGGAGGAACTACAGGGAGCGCCTTCAACACGAAGGGCACCGGCACCCACTTCCCGTCGGCATCCCATCCGCCGCGCGAAGCGATGGCGTGAGTGTTCCTTCCATCCTAAGAGGTCTCCCGCTGTGTGCACGACGGACACCATCCCGGGCTGCAGATCGGGCCGCTGGGTGGCGGCGACCATGAGCTGCCGTACCACCTCCCAGCCGGCCCGGCAGAGCTCGCCAAGCAGCTCGCGATGGTCGCTTCCTCTCTCGCCAAGTAGACTTCCACGCCTTGCCGGCGAGCGCGACCGCTTCGCTCGCCTGCCGATCCGGTGTTCTCACCCGCCGCGAGCATTGAAGGTGTACGATAGGGCTCCCTTTCAAAGGCGATTGGAGCATTGCGCTTTCCGTCGAGCAGTGATGACCGTCTGCCCCCCCCCATCGGGAGGTCCTTCGCGCGCGCTGAGAGCAGCGGCGGCGGCGCTCCTGGCGACCGGCCTCGTGCTGCCGGTCCCCGGCGGTATCGCTGCCGCTCTCGAGCCCGGTACGCGGCTCGCTTCCGGTGCCGTGCGTCAGTGGACGGACGCCGACGGCCTTCCCTTGAACACCGTCAAAGATGTCGTCCAGACACCGGAGGGTCACATCTGGGTAGCGACGGTGGAGGGGCTGGCGCGGTTCGACGGCGTGCGCTTCGAGGTCTTCGACGGCGCGAACACGCCGGCGATTCGCAATGATTTCATCTGGGATCTCCTCGTCGCGCGCGACGGGAGCCTGTGGGTCGCGACCTTCGGTGGCGGCCTCGTCCACCTGCGCGACGGCGAGTGGACCGTCTATGACGAAGAGGACGGCCTCTGGGACGACGATGTGCGGGCGCTCGACGAGGACGGCGCCGGGACGCTGTGGATCGCCACCTCTCACGGCCTCAACGCGCTCGATCCCGGGGGAACGCCGCGGGCGATCGAGGCGCCGGGAAACGTTCCCGACGATCTCCAGGCGATCCAGGTCGCCGCCGACGGGAGCGTCTGGGTCGGCAGCGCGACGCGGGGCCTGGCCCGCTACCGAGAAGGTCGGTTCACCCGCTACACGACGCGGCAGGGCCTGCCGCACGACGTGGTCTGGACTCTCTACCGGGACCGGGGCGGCACGCTGTGGGTGGGCACGAAGGGTGGCCTGGCGCGCTACGAGGCCGGGCGCTTCGTCG
This sequence comes from Thermoanaerobaculia bacterium, assembly GCA_050747865.1. Classification (GTDB taxonomy): domain Bacteria; phylum Acidobacteriota; class Thermoanaerobaculia; order Multivoradales; family JAHEKO01; genus JBOGJI01. The sequence goes on along the minus strand of JBOGJI010000204.1, from coordinate 7,418 downwards.
CCCACACCACGCGCGATGGACGGCAGGTCGAGGACGTGTTCGCGATCTACGGCGACCGCCAGGGCACACTCTGGGTCGGCATCAAGAGCGGCAGTTTGCACCGTCTCGAGGGCGATCGGCTCGTACCGGATCCGTCGGCGCGCGAGCTGTTCGGCAGCCCCATCCGTGCGCTGACCGAGGATCACGAGGGCAGTCTCTGGATCGGCACCGATACCGAGGGCCTCTTCCGGCTGCATGACGCGTTGATCACTCCGATCACCTCAGAACGAGGGCTCGCCGCCGACCGCGTGTGGTCCGTCCATGAAGACCGCCGGCGGCGGATCTGGGTCGGTACCGGCGGAGGCCTGAGCTGGCTCCACCCCGGAGAGACGCTGGCACGCTCGATGCGCGGCGAGCCGTCAGGAGTCCCGATCCGGTTCGTTCTCGAAGATCGCACGGGCCGGCTGTGGGTGGCCGCGGGTCGCGAAGTGAAAGTACGCGACGAGGGTGGCTGGACGACCTACTCGGCCGCGGACGGCCTCTCGGGTGGCGACGTGCTGTATCTCCTCGAGGATCGCGCCGGGCGCCTGTGGATCGGGACGACCCTCGGCCTGAACCTCCTGGAAGACGGCGTCCTCTCCCGCTACACGTCCGCGGACGGCCTGGCGGGAAGCTGGATCGATGCCCTGCACGAAAGCCGGGATGGAACTCTCTGGGTCGGCACCACGCGTGGCGCCTCAACCGTGCGTGTCGACGAGGGCCGGGTGACGTTCACGCCCGTGGAGGGCCTGTCCAGCGACCATGTGCTCAGCTTCTACGAGGAGAGCGACGGCACGCTGTGGATCGGCACCCATGGCGGCGGACTGAATCGCCTGCGCCACGGCCGCGTGCGGACCGTCGACGCGGAGCACGGCCTGTGCGACGGCGTCGTCTTCGCCATCCTCGCGGACGACTTCGGCAACCTCTGGACGAGCTCGAACAAGGGCCTGTGCCGGGTGAGCCGCAAGCGGCTCGCGGCCTTCCTTGACGGCGAGATCCCGCGAGTCGACGCCACGGCCTATGGGGTGGCGGACGGCATGGTGTCGAGCGAGTGCAACGACGGGGCGGCATGGCGAGGCCGCGACGGAAGGCTCTGGTTCGGAACCACCGGTGGGGCGGTGGTCGTCGATCCGGGGCGCCTCAACCGCGTGCCTCCGCCGGTGACCGTCGACGCGGTCGACCTGGGAAAGGGCTGGACGCCGGCCCTGCCCGGCCTGCGCATCCCGCCGGGCGCCAGCCGTGACATTCGCATCCGCTTCGCCGCGGCGAGCTTCCAGGTGCCGGAGAAGGTGCGCTTCCGCTATCGCCTGGAGGGCCGGGATGCCTCGTGGACGCAAGCGGAGGACCGGCGCGAGGTCGCCTATGTCGGGCTGCCGGCCGGCGACTACGCCTTCCACGTCATCGCCGCCAACAACGACGGGGTGTGGAACGAACGGGGCGCCACGCTGGCCTTCGTGGTCGAGCCCCGATTCGTCGAGACCACCGCGTTTCGCGTGCTGATCGCGGTGGCGATCCTGGCGCTGGCCCTGGGGGCCTACGTCCTGCGCTCCTGGCAGTTGAAGCACCGGCTCGCCTGGCTCGAGGCAACCGTCGAGGAGCGCACCGCGGAGCTGAAGGCACAGAGAGACGAGACCGAGGAGGCCCTGGCGACGGTACGCCGGCAACGCCAGGAGATCGAGGCCCTGTCCGAGGCGCGCAGTCGCTTCTTCGCCAACGTCAGTCACGAGCTGCGTACGCCGTTGACCCTGCTCGTCGGGCCGTTGCAGGATCAGTTGCGAGGCGTCCAGGCGTCGGCCGAACGCACCGAGACCATGATGCGCAACGCCCGGCGGTTGGAGCGCCTGGTCGAGCAACTTCTCGATCTCGAGCGCCTCGACGCCGGGCAGCTCCCCTCGCGCCCGGTCGCGGTCGACCTCGCCGGCGTCGCTCGCGACTCCGTGCGGGCCTTCGCCGATCTCGCCGAACGCGAGGGTATCGAGTTGGAGGCGGAACTGGGCAGTTCTCCGGTTCCGGTACACGTCGACGTCGACCACATCGGCCGCGTGCTCGGCAACCTCCTCTCCAACGCCTTGAAGTTCACGCCCCGCGGCGGCCGCGTCCGCGTCACCCTGCGTCGGTTGGATGCCCGCCGCGTCGGGGACGGAGGCCCGACGCTACCTCCAGCGGGTACCGTCGCACCCCCGTGTGCGACGCGGGAGGGTGAAGACGATCCGGCCGCGGGCCACGCCGAGCTCACGATCGAGGACACCGGCCCCGGCGTCCCCCGCGAGTGGCGCGAGCGCATCTTCGACCGCTTCGCCCAGATGGGCAACCGCGACACCCAGGCCCGCGAGGGCGCCGGCCTCGGCCTCGCCCTCTGCCGCGAGCTCGTCCGCCTGCACGGCGGGCAGCTCCACGTCGAGGCGGCTGCCGAAGCCGGCGCCCGCTTCGTACTCCGAATCCCTCTGGTCGTAGCGGCCGAGCTCGCCTCGGCCGCGATACCCGCCACCGCCGCGGCCGCGCGAGCCGAAGCCGAGGCCAGCGAGGCGCTCCACGACCCCACCCCCGCCGCCTCCACAGATGGCACGCCCCCGCTCGGTTCACCCCCGGCGAACGGCACCGTCGTCCTCACCCCCGAGACCGGCAGCTACCGCGTCCTCATCGCCGAGGACAACCCCGACCTGCGCCGCTACATCGAGGAGATCCTCGCCGACACCTACGAAACGCAGGCTGTGGAAGACGGCGAGGCGGCCCTCGCGGCGGTCTGGCGCGAGCCGCCCGACGTCATCGTCAGCGACATCGTGATGCCCCGCCGCGACGGCTTCGCCCTGGCGCGGGCGCTGCGCGCCGAGCCCGATTTCGCCGGCATCCCGCTCATCTTTCTGACCGCCCGCGCCGGCGACGCCGACCGCATCGCCGGCCTGGCGATCGGCGCCGACCAGTACCTGAAGAAGCCGTTTCGCAGCGAGGTCTTGAAGGCCCACGTCGCCGCCGCCCTGCGCACCTGCCTGCGCCTGCGCGACCAGCTCGCCCGCCAGGCGGCTGAAGCGGCCGACCCGTCGCTTGCCACCGGGTCGCCGGCGACGTCGCCCTCGGGGCCTGGCGCAAGTGCTCGGCCGGCCGGTCGCACCGCGGCCACCTCGAACGACGCCGACACCGGCCGGGGAACCCTCCCCGACCGCGTCCGCCGGTGGATCGAAGCCCACGCCCACGACGACTCCCTGAACGTGGACGACCTCGCCGCCGCCCTGCACATGTCGCCCGCGACACTGCGCCGCAAGCTTCGCGCCGCCACCGGCATGTCCCCGGCCCGGTTCATCCGCACCGCCCGTCTCGCTCGCGCCCGTACCCTCTTGCATCAGGCGGCCGGCAACGTCTCCGAGATCGCCTACGCCGTCGGCTTCAACAGCCTCGCCGTCTTCAGCCGCGCCTACAACTCCACCTACGGCGAGCCCCCCTCCCGGGCCCTGCGCGACGCCTGAGTGCCTTCCCCCGTTCTCCAGCCGGTGTGGTTTTGCTTGATGCTTTGAGTGTCGATGAGAGTGATGCCAAGATGCTTGTATGAGGACGACCGTCACCCTGGACGAGGACGTTGAGCTGCCGCGAGCCGCCAAGGAGCGGAGTCGGGAAAGCTTCAAGCAGGTCCTCAACGCCGCCGTCCGGCGAGGCCTGAAGGGACAAGGCGGCGAGGTCGAGGAGCCCTTCGTCGTCAGGGCGCGGCCCCTGGGCCTCGTGCCGGGAGTCGATCCCGCCCGCATCCGTGAGCTGGACGACGAGCTGGAGATCCAGGAGTTCCTGCGCAAGACCCGCGCGCTCGAGGCCCGCGAGGATGATCGTCCCTGACGCCAACCTCCTGCTCTACGCCTACCTCTTGCAGGCGCTCTCGTGGTTGGAGGCGGCGGGCGCCGGCGGCAACCTGACCACCGACGCTCAGATCGCCGCGATCGCCCACCGCCACAGGGCCACCGTCCAGACCGCCGATACCGATCTCGGTCGCTTCCCCGACGGGCGCTGGCGCAATCCGCTGATCGGCTGACACCTCGGCCCCCCGGCCGCCGACGGCGCCGCGACCGGCACGGTCGAGGGGGGCATCCTGGACCGCGAGGCGCCCCCGACGGTCATCGCGACGATCGCGGGGTGCCCGCGACCCGCTCGGATCGACGCGATGTTCTCCCGGCATGCCACGCGAGCGCCATGGTCGGGGGCCCCCAACCGGGCCGGAAACGGCGAGATTGATCGGTTTGATCAACGATCTGATCGGTTCGGTCAAACATCGCTCGCCGCCTTGGGCTACGTTGACTCGGCGGTCGCCGGGCGCGGAATTCGCCGCCTCCGGTAGGCCGTCACGAGATGACAGGAGGTGTCCGATGACACGCAGACGAGTAGCCCTTCCGTGGATCCTGACCGCCCTGCTGATCCCCGCGGTCCTTCCCGCGTCGGCGCAGGGCGCCCGAGAGCAGACGTCGTCGATCGACCTGGTGGATCTCCTGCAGTCGGACGACGCGACCGCCGAGCAGCTCCAGGCGGCGCTGGCCCGCGTCGAGGAGATCCTCGGGTTCCAGCCGCCCCCCTGCGAATCCGGCCAGGACAGGATGTTCAATGACGTGCCCGCCTCGAACCCATTCTGCCCCTTCATCGAGGAGATGGCCCGGCGCGGCATCACCGCCGGCTGCGGCGACGGCAACTTCTGCCCCGGCGACCCTGTGACCCGCTTCCAGATGGCGACCTTCATCGTCAAGACCCTGGGCGAGGCCGCCTGGCATGAGGTGGGGACGCCCGGCGAGCCGGAGTTCGGGTTCCCCGATCCCGGCTTCGAATGCGTGTGGGGGAACTTCGACGCGGATCACAGTTCAGCCGCGTTCTTTCGCGACGGTGCTGGATTCGTGCATCTCAAGGGCGTTGTCCAGGTCGATGGTGTTGGCTCCTCCTGCCAGGAGTTCTTCGACTTCCTCCAACCAAGGACCATCTTCATCTTGCCCGAAGGCTTCCGTCCTCAGCGCAAGGGCATATTCGTGACGCTCACCAACGGCCAGCTGGGACGGGTCACCGTCCACGCCGGCCCCTCGACCAGCCCCGAGGGGCTGGTTTCGGTCGACCCACCGACCACGTTCGAGAACGCCGACCAGTGGGTCAGCCTCGACGGCATCTCGTTCCGCTGCGACCCGGAGGAGCCTGGCTGCCCGTGACGCAGAGCGGGGGTGGCGCCGGAGGCACACCCGAAGGCGGCGCCGGCGTGGGCGAAGGTAGTGGCGGCGGTGGCATGGCGAACGGTGAGGGAGGCGAGGCGGGCATGAGCAGTTCGGGCAATTTCGTCGCAGGTGAAGGCGGAGGCGCGATGCCGGGGGCCGATGGGCAGCCGGGGAATCTCGGCAGTGGCGGCGCCGGGGGCGGTGGCGCCGGGGGCAACGGCGGAGACGTCGATGACGATGAGCCGGGCACGGGCGGCCAGGCGGCGGTGAACGGTGGGGCGGCCGGGGTGGCCACCGCCTCCGATGGGGGAGCAGGCGGGTTTGGCGGGGGCGGCAGCTCGTTCTTCGCCGGCGAGCTCATCAGCATGGCGGCCGATAACCCAGGGGACGGCTTCGTCGTCTTCTGCGAGATCGCCGCCGAGGACGCGGACCTCTCGATCACCAAGGAGGCGACGGTCAACGATGACGGCACGGTGAGCTTCGCAGTCGTGGTCGACAACCTCGGCCCGGCGGACGCCACCGGGGTGGTCGTGACCGACGAGTTGCCCGCGTGCACGCAGTTCCAGTCCGACGGCTGCGGCGGCTCGGCCGCGGGCGGGACGTGGACCTGGGAGCTCGGCGCCCTGTCGGCAGGGCAGTCGGCGAGCTGTACCTTGACGGTCGAAGGCTCCGCCTGCAGTGGCGAGGGCGAGCAGACCAATGTCGCCAGCGTCGAGGGCGCTGAAGAGGACCCGAACGGGGACAACAACACGGATCAGGCCCCCTTCGAGATCGAGGCCGAGCCCGTCCCGGCGCTGCCGGTGGCTGCCTTGGCGCTGCTGGTCGCCCTGCTGGCGTGGATCGCGTCCCGGATGCTGCGGCAAAGCCACGCGTAACCGTTGCAGTCGTCTCGCCACGGGCTCCACCGATGGCGGCAACAGCCCTGACCGCCAGGATCAATCCTCGAGGCGAGCCTCGCGGAGAGCCTCCAGCTCCGCGATCGCCTCGAGGTCCTTCGGCCTGCCGGCGGCTCGCTTGGTCTCGAGGAGGGCCTTGAAGTCGGTCACCGAGCTCGACTGGAAACCGGTTAGCCGCCGGACTCGCGCAGGCGCCCGGACACGTACTTGTGCAACACGCTGGCTATCAGCGTCTGGTAGGGAATTCCCTCGGCGAGAGCGCGCTTCTGGAGCCCGCGAAGATCGTAAGAGGACAGGCGAATGTTGATCTTCCTGTCCTTCCGAAACATGGCATCAGCGTACTCACGATGCCGCTCCTGCAGCGCCCTCGCACCTCTCGTACGCTTGAGCGTCACGGACTCAAACGCTTGAAGGATTTCCGTTTCTTCCTGATCCAACTTACTCATTAGACCCACCTTTGTAGCGCCTTGTCGCTCTTCTGCTCGGAATGATCGTCTTCAAGAACACTTCGTCTTCTGACTCTGGTGTCGGGGCCGGGGAATCTCGGTCAGCGGCCGAACCGCTCTCTTCGACCAAGCAGGCTGGGCTCACGACGGCGTAGCTCCTCTGCGGCGAAGGGCCGCTCCTTCGTGACCACCAGGTCGATCTTGAAGCCCGATTCCAGGTGGATGGCGTTGAACATCCGGCGACGACGCACAGCCTCGAGAGCAGCATCCTTGCTGACGTAGAACTCCGCTTCGAGCAATGCCACGAGCTTCGCCGCGGACGCCTCGTCGAGGTCTACCACTACGTCCGCATCCTGCGTCATGCGCGGAACGCCGTGCAGGTTGCTGGCAAACGATCCGGTGACCATGTAGGTCACGTCGAGCCGGCGCAGGGCGTCGACGGCGCGGCCGACGACGTCCTCCTGCGTCACGGATCGAGCTCGGACAGGCCCGCGTACACGGTCCGAAACAAGTCATGCCCGAGCCACAGTCGCAGCAAGGCCAGGCGGATCTTCTCGTCGTCGTACTCGGGATGGCGCTTGTGGATCCCCTCTGCGAGGAGGCGGCGGCTCATCTCGGTCAACTCGAGCCCGACGCGCAGCCGGGCGGTGGGCGACATGCGGCGATAGACCTCTATCTGGACCGTTGCGTCCGCGGGTGAGGTATCGAGAGCCGACACGTTCGAATCGTAACATGGGCTGGGTGTTGCAGGCCGCGGGATCTCGGGATGTGTCCCGAGTGTCGTGGAAATTGGCGTGAGCCCCTGTTGACCGGTTGACGTTACCTCCTCACGCAGCTTGCGTCCATTCCGTTTCCATCAAGCGCTTCAGTTCCCGGTGGCCGGTGATCCG
>JBOGJI010000203.1:0-12747 GCA_050747865.1 Thermoanaerobaculia bacterium | reverse complement strand
CGCCGCGCGCTCACTACACGGTCGCCGACGGGATGGCGGCAAACGACGTCTGGCGTCTCCACGAAGACACTCACGGCGACCTGTGGATTGCCAGCCGCATCCCGGGAGCCGAGCCCCTCACCCGCTGGCGGCGACGCAGCGGCGAGTTCCAGCGCTTCGGACCGCAAGACGGACTGCCCGCACAGCAGGCGATCCACGGGTTCGCCGAGGACCGCGCAGGAGGGCTGTGGGTGAACTCGTCACAAGTCGGACTGTCACGGTTCGACGGCACCCGGTTTCACCTCCTGGCGCCGCGGCGCGGCCTGCCGCCGGGGACGGTCGGGAGCTCGATCCACGTGGACCGCCGCGGACGGCTATGGGCCACCGTCGGCGGCGTTCTGATCCGGATTCCCGACCCGACGTCCGCCGAGCCGCGTGTCTCACCCTACCCGGCGCCGCACACCTGGTTCGACAGCGCCGGAGGCGTGCTCGCCGAGGACGACGCGGGTTGGATCTATGTTCGCTCCTCCCGCGGCCTGGCGCGGCTGCAACCGGAGAGCGGCGCCTACCAGGAGCTTGGCAGCGGCACGCCCTTCACGTCCATCGACCGGGCGTACAGGGACGATCAGGGCACGCTCTGGTTCGCGACGTCGCAAGGCGTCCTGCGCTACGAACCTCAGCCCCTGCGTGAGAGTCCCCCGCCGCCGGTCTGGATCCGCCAGGTTCGGATCGCCGGCGTGGCGCAACCGGTGCCGCCCATGGGGGTCAGGCGGCTCGCTCCCCTGCACATGACGACCGACCAGCGACAGATGCAGATCGACTACTTCGGGCTCGGCTTCGGCCCCGATGAGCTCCTTCGCTTCCAGGTCCGGCTCGACGGCGCGGACGAGGAATGGAGCGAGGCCACGACGCGCCGCAGCGCCGCCTATGTCGGTCTGAGCCCCGGTCGCTACCGCTTTCGGGTGCGCGCCGTCACGACAACCGGGCAGATCAGTGCCGAGCCGGCGACCGTCGCATTCACCATTCCGCCTCCGCTGTGGCAACGCGCCTGGTTTCTCGGCCTCGTCGCGGTGACGCTCGGCGCGCTGCTCGTCGCCGCCCATCGATTGCGGGTGCGCAGACTGCTGGAACTGGAGCGCGTCCGCACGCGCATCGCCACCGACCTGCATGACGACCTGGGCGCCAGCCTGGCACGCGTGTCGGTGCTCACCGAGCTGGCACGGCGCACCCTGCGGCACGATCCGGATGATTCCGAACGGGTTCTGGAAGAGATCGGCGAGACCTCTCGCCGACTGGTCGAGGCAGCGGCCGACATCGCCTACGCGGTCGATCCGGAGCGCGTGGCTCTCTCCGCCTTCGTCGCCCGACTGCGGCGCTTCGCCGACGACCTGCTGGCCGGCACCGACATCGCTTGGCGATTCCAGGCTCTCGGCGAGACCTCGTCGGTCGTCCTCACCCCCGAGCAGCGCCGCCATCTGTTGGCGATCCTCAAGGAAGGGCTTCACAACGCGGTCAAGCACGCCGCGGCGCAGCACATCAGCCTGACCCTGGAGGCGAGTGAAGGCACCCTCTCCGCCGAGTTGATCGACGATGGCTGCGGCTTCGAGCACGACCGCTACGCATCCGGCGAATGGGCGCCGCCCGGCCGTGGCCTGCGCAACATGCGTCACCGCGCCCGCGAGCTGGGAGGCCAGCTCACGATCGACGCGACGCCCGGCAGGGGTACCCGCGTCCGCTTGACCGTACCGAGGCACTGACGCATGGACATGCTCTGGTGCGACATCGTGGTCGCGTGATAGCAACGGAGAGATGATCGAGCGCGAGACGGTTTCCCTGCACGTCGCCATCGTCGAGGACGACCGCCGCACCCGTGAAGCCCTCGCGAAACTGGTGCACGGCACGCCGGGGTTCGCCTGCCTCGGCGGCTGGGCCAGCGTCGAGGCGATGCTGGGCGTCGCGCTGCCCGAGCCGCCGGACGTGGTGCTGCTCGACATCCAACTGCCCGGCATGTCGGGCATCGACGGCATCGAGCCGTTGCGCCGGCTCTATCCTCGAGCCACCGTCCTCATGCTCACCGTGTTCGACGACGAGCAGAAGGTCTTCCGAGCGCTGTGTGCCGGGGCTCACGGGTACCTGCTGAAGAACACCGCGCCGGGAAAGCTCCTCGATGCCATCCGCGAAGCCGAGGCCGGCGGCTCCCCGATGTCCCCCGAGATCGCCCGCATGGTCGTCCAGCTCTTCCGCGACAAGATCTCGCCACGGGATGCCGAGCCCGACCTGAGCCCGCAGGAAGTGCGCTTGCTGAGCTTGCTGTCCGAGGGCCACTCCTACCAGTCGGCAGCCGACAAGATGATCGTCTCCATCAACACGGTGCGCAACTACGTGCGCTCGGTCTACGACAAGCTCCACGTGCATTCCAAGTCCGCCGCTGTGGCCGCGGCCCTGCGCGCCGGGCTCATCTGACGCCGCCCAGCGCGCCCGGGCGGGCGCGAAGCCTCGCCGGCACCGAGCCCCGACGAAGTGGGCGCTCACAAACGCATGTCCATGCTCTACCGCCGCGCGCCGTAAGGTCCCAGACTCCCCTGCGATTCGACTCGACCCCAATGACGCTGGGAACGAACCCAGCCGAGTCGACAAGGAGGACCCGATGAGAGCCAAGGCCATGTGCATCCTGACGACGGGACTGGCCGCCCTGCTGGCCCTGCCGCCGCCGACACGGGCGCTCGACGCGACCGACGAACGTATCCCCTTGACCGACCGGGCACTGCTCGAGCGCCTGGGCTTCGAGCCGGACGCGCCGAACGTCTACGCCACCCCCCGGGCGCTCGCGAACCTGCTCATGAGCCCGGCCGAACGCGCCGCGGCCGCGCAAGCGCAGCTCGCGCCGGACGGTGCCGCCGAACAGGGCACACCCGTCGACGGGTCGTACGGCACCAGTACCCAGGGATTCACCTTCGTGCCCGCCATCGCGATGCAGCCGCGGTCTTCCGCGACGGAGCACCAGATCCTCAACGGCACGGAGCGCGTGTGCTCGAGCGGGCCGCCGTTCTTCGATGCCCCCTTCGAGACCCTCCCTCACGGCGCGCAGTTCGAAGTCCTGGTGGGCAAGGCCTACGACACCAGTGTGGAGAACATCGACTGGTCGCTCTTTCGCGTTTGCGCCCCCCCTTCCGGGGCGATGGAAACAACGGTGCTCGAGTCGTTCGGTGCCGATTGGAGCACTGGTTACTCAGGATTCGGCATCGGCGTCGACGAGGTCATCGACACCCAGGACTGCGGGTATTACGCACGAGTGAGGCTGGGCGACGCGGGCTCGAGCTGCTTGGGCAACGAGCTGCGGGTCCTCATGGTCCAAGCGGTCTGGCGCCGGCAGGTCAGCCCGGCACCGGCCAACGCGACCTTCGACGACGTGCCGACGACCCACCTGTTCTTCCGGCATATCGAGGCGCTGGCAGCGTCCGGGATCACCGGCGGCTGTGGCGGCAACAATTACTGTCCCAACGCGCCGCTCACCCGCGGCCAGATGGCGGCCTTCCTCGCCAAGGCCCTGGGGCTGCACTGGGACGACATCTCTCAGTGACGCGGCTCGGGGTAGAACCAGGGAGCATCGGCTTCACTTCGGGCCTGCCGCGGTCACAGGTCATCGACACAGAGCGGCTGAGACAGCCCCGAGGCACTGAACGCGAGGAGGTTGGAGATGCAACAGAAGATGACAACTCGGATCCTGGCGGTCGTCGCAACGACACTGCTGGCCGTGCTCCTGCCGGGGACGGCGGCGGAGAGCGGTGAGATTCGGACCGACTCGGCATTGGCCGACCTCGTGCTATCGGACGGCCTGACCCGCGAGCAGATGGCGGGCCTTTACCGCGCCTTGACGCTCGCCCAGTTCCAGCCGCCGGCGTGCGTGGCGGGCCAGGAGATGTTTGACGACGTGCCGGCGTCGAACCCGTTCTGCCGGTGGATCGAGGAGCTGGCGCGCCGCGGCATCACCGGCGGCTGCACGGCCACCACTTACTGCCCGAATAGCCCGGTGACCCGCGCCCAGATGGCGGTCTTCGTGGTCAGGACGATGGAGGCCTGCCCGACCCTGGACCCCACGGACGAGATGATCCGGGTGGGCGGAGTATGCATCGACAAGTACGAGGCGTCGATCTGGAATGCGCCGGTGGGCGGCACACAGATCACCGGGTCGCTCGGCTGCGCGGCCAACGGTCAGAATTGCAACAACATCTACGCCCGTTCGGTCGCCGGCGTACAACCGCGGGTCAGCATCACCTGGTTCCAGGCGCAGGCGGCGCTGGCGAACTCGGGCAAGCGGCTGCCGACGAACGCGGAGTGGCAGATGGCGGTGCGGGGCACCCCGGATCCGGGTAATAGCCCCGGTCCGGAGGCCTGCAACACGAACTCCTCGGGCCCGGAGGAGACCGGCGAGCGGGCGAACTGCGTCTCCCGGTGGGGTGCCCACGACATGGTCGGCAACCTGTGGGAGTGGGTTGCCGACTGGCTGCCAGCCTCCACTGGCTGCGTGGACTGGAGCTCGTTCAGCGACGACTGGATGTGCCTGTCGGGTGCTTCGACGACGGTGTCAGGTCCCGGCGCCCTCATTCGTGGCGGTCTCTGGGAGAGCGGCACGGGCGCGGGGCCGTTCGCGGTCGGCGGCCTCAACCGGCCGTCGGCCTCGTTCTCGTTCGTCGGGTTCCGGGGTGCCCGCTGATCGTCTGGAGGCCGTGGCCGTGTCACCGGCTCAGGCTGCGGCGCGGGGGCGGGCGAAGAGGACGGACTCGTCGAGCTCGTTCTCTTTGTGGGCGACGATGAGGGCGATGGCGGCGTCGCTCTCGACGTTGACCGAGGTGCGGCACATGTCGAGGAAGCGGTCGACCGTCCAGATCAGCGCCGTGTACTCGACCGGCAGGCCGACCGCCTGCAGGATGATCACCATCATCACCAGGCCGGCGTGCGGGATGCCGGCGGCGCCGATGCTCACCATGAGCCCGAGGAAGACGATGAGGAGCTGCTGGCCGAAGGTCAGGGTGAAGGTGGGATCGACGGCGGCGTGGAGCTGGGCGATGAACAGGACGCTGACGACCTCGTAGAGGGCGGTGCCGTCCATATTGATCGTGGAGCCGAGCGGCAGGGTGAAGCTGGCGATGCTGTTCGACACCCCGCCGCCCTTCTCCGCCCGCTCCATGGTGACGGCGAGGGTCCCCGAGCTCGACGCGGTCGAAAAGGCGGTGAGCAGCGCCGGGCTCATGGCCGCCAGATAGCGGTATGGGTTGCGCCGGGTAAACAGGTAGATGAGCAGGGGAAGGGTCACCAGGGCGTGGATCCCGAGCGTCAGCAGGACGGTGACGACGTAGCGGATCATGCTGACGAAGATCTCCGGTCCGGTGGTCGACACCATGCGGGCGATGAGCGCCGCGATCCCGATCGGCGCCAGCGCGATGATGAAGCGGGTCATGCGCATCATGACCGCGGCACCGGCCTCGATGAAGCCGACCATGGGATCCCGCTTCTCCTTGTCGATCAGCAGCAGGAAGATGCCGAACAGGAGAGTGAAGAGGATGACGCCGATGAGCTGGCCCAGGTTCGGGTCCGCCATGGCCGCCACCGGGTTGGTCGGCACCATGTTGACCAGGACCTCCCAGAACGACTCGGGCACCTCCGCGGGCTCGCGGACGGCGGGCAAGGGGAGGTCGATCCCGACACCCGGCCGGATGAGGTTGACCATGGCCAGTCCAGTGACGCAGGCCAGCAGGCTGGTGCCGACGTAGAGGCCGAGCGTCCGCGCCCCGATCCGGCCCAGCCGGCTGACGTCCCCGATGCCCGCCACGCCCGACGCGAGCGAGAAGAAGACCAGGGGGACGACAATCATCTTCAGCAGATTCAAGAAGATCCGCGAGATGCCGTCGAAGGCCTGGTACACGGCCGTCTGCTCCAGGCTCTGGACCAGCGCCTCCTGGATCTCCGGGGCGTGCTCCATCACCTGGGCACGTGTGTACTCGTCGCCCAGGACCGCCTGCCGGGCGCCCTCCCGGTGGGCGAAGAACAGGGCGCAGCCGAGCAACGCGCCGGCCAGCACGCCGGCGAGGATCCACCAGTGGAGGCCAATCTTGCGCAGCATAGTGGTCGGGCAGTCTACACGAACCCCTAGGAGCCCCAGCGCAGCTTGCCGCGCAGGCTGTCGAAGAAGCCGTGCCGCTGCGTGCGGACCAGCGGCACCGAGCGCTCGTCGCGGGTCACGCGCACGGCATCGCGGTACCCCAGGGTAGTGCCCTCCTGGCCGTCCAGGGTCAGAAACACCTCCTCGCGCTGGGTCTCCAGCGTGATCTCCACGACGCTGGTGTCAGGCACCACCAGCGGGCGCAGCGAGAAGGTGTGGGGGCAGATCGGCGTGAGCACGGCGACCGGCAGCTGCGGGCTGACGATCGGGCCGCCGGCCGACAGGTTGTAGGCGGTCGAACCGGTGGGGGTGGAGACGATCAGCCCGTCCGAGCGGTAGGTGACCACCAGCTGGTCGTCGACCGACAGCGTCAGCTCGATAATCCGCGACAACGCGCTCTTGGCGATCACCACGTCGTTGAATACGTTGTAGGTCTGGGTGGCGCCCGCAACGCGCCGCAGCTCGGCACGGAAGATCGCCCGCTCCTCGACCGTGCAGCGTCCGGCCAACACGTCCACCAGGCTGGGATAGAGCTCGTCGCGGCTGACCTCGGTCAGGAAGCCGAGATTGCCGAGATTGACGCCGAGCAGCGGCACGCCTGCCCGCAGCCCCCGCGCCACCGACAGCAGCGTGCCGTCGCCCCCGAGGGCGATCACCAGGTCGTAGGAGCTCGCGGGCAAAAACGCCGGCTGACTCTCCTCCCCCGCCGACCGCTGCACGCCCGCGTCCGCCTCCACCTCGAGGCCGCGGCGACGCAGCCATTCCACCAGCTCGCGGGCGGTGCGGATCGCCTCGCGGCTGTTGGATTTGGCGGTGACCCCCACCCGTTGGATGGACTGCAAGGCGGTCACGGAGAGCCCTCCCTCGGGCGCAGCAGGGCCAGGGCCTCAACGTTGCCGGACGTTCCGGCGATCGGGGAATCGATGCAGCCCAGGCACTCGAGGCCGAGCTCTCCGAGGCCGGCGAGCACGCGATCGATCACGGCGCGTCGCAGCCCGGGGTCGCGCACCACGCCGCCGGCGCCCACCTCCGCTCGGCCGGCCTCGAACTGAGGTTTGACGAGTGTCAGCAGCAGACCCTCTTCCCGCAGATGTGGCAACAGGGCCGGAATCACTTTGAGGAGCGAGATGAAGCTGACGTCCACGGTCACCAGGTCCACCGGCTCCGGCAGCGCGTCCGGCGGCAGATGGCGGGCGTTGACGCGCTCCATGACCACCACCCGCGGATCCTCGCGCAGCCCCTGATCGAGCTGCCCGTACCCCACGTCCACCGCATACACACGCCGCGCCCCCCGCTGCAACATGCAATCCGTGAACCCCCCGGTAGACGCGCCCACATCCAGCACCACCCGATCCCCCACGTCGACCCCGAACGCGTCCAGCGCCGCCGCCAGCTTGCGCCCCGCCCGCGACACGAACGGCTCCGCCGCCCCCCGAACCGTCACCCGCGCCTCC
Source organism: Thermoanaerobaculia bacterium (assembly GCA_050747865.1). Classification (GTDB taxonomy): domain Bacteria; phylum Acidobacteriota; class Thermoanaerobaculia; order Multivoradales; family JAHEKO01; genus JBOGJI01. The sequence goes on along the minus strand of JBOGJI010000203.1, from coordinate 5,154 downwards.
AGCCCCACCTGGCTCCCGGGCTTGTCCACCCGCCGCCCCTCTACCTCCACCAATCCCGCCATCACCGCCCGCCGCGCCTTCTCCCGGCTGCTGAAGTGCCCCTGCTCGACCAGCAGCACATCGAGCCTCACTCGGTTCGCCATCGAGCCATCCCCTGATCCCGGGAGGGCAGGCGTCCGAGGGGAAGGGCGCCAGTGAGCGGGGGTATCGGTGAATTCCGGCCGATCAACGATCTCGTCGGGCCAGGTAGTGGATGAGCTCAGGAAGCAATCCCCCACGATCCGGAAGCTGGACTGCAAGCTCCAGCGCTTCTCGCTCCAGCACTTCCAAGCGCCGCCGGCTCTCCTCGACTCCGAGCAGCGACGGATAGGTGAGCTTGTGGAGAGAAGCGTCCTTGCCTGCCCGCTTCCCCAACACCTCACTATCGCCCTCAACGTCCAAAATATCATCGGCGATCTGGAACAGCAGGCCGATCCGGCTCCCCAGCTCCGCGAGCAGCCCGTCCTCCGTCACCCCGGCACCGGCATAGAGCCCCCCCAGCCGCACCGCGGCCTGGATCAGCCGCCCCGTCTTGCGGCCGTGCAGCCGCTCGAGCGCCGCCTCGGCCTCCTGCGGCCAGCGCCCCCCTTCGAAGCGCAGGTCGTCGACCTGCCCGCCGATCATGCCGTCCCCTCCGACCGCCGCTCCGACCAGCGCCACGGCCGCGACCCGCTGCGCCGCCGGGATCCCGGGCGGGCCGCCGGCCAGCACCGTCAGCCCCAGCGCCAGCAGCGCGTCCCCCGCCAGGATGGCGGTGGCCTCGTCGTAACTGCGGTGCAGCGTCGCGCGGCCGCGCCGCAGGTCGTCGTCGTCCAGCGCCGGCAGGTCGTCGTGCACCAGGCTGAAGGTATGGATGAGCTCGATCGCCGCTCCCCCGTGGAGCAGGGACGGACGCGCCGCACCCAGCGCTTCGCCCGCCAGCACCGCCAGCAATGGTCGCACCCGCTTGCCGCCGGCGAAGACGCTGTACCGCATGGCCTCGCGGAGCCGCTCCGGGGGCTCGGTCGCTGGCGGCAGGAGCCGATCGAGAGTCTGATCGGTCTGCGCCCGGACCTCCTCGATCGCTCGCGTCAGATTCGCGGTCACCCGGCGCGATCCTCGCTTGCGGATCCCGACAGCACCAGCGGCAGGGCGGCCAGCAGCAGGACCACCCTCTGCACCTCGGTGTCGCCCCAGTTGTCCTCGAACAGCCCCGCGCAGTTGAAGGCGACCAGCCCGAGCAGAACCCCCAGGAGCAGCTCGGCCCGCCCGACGTCCCCGGGGCCAGCGCGCCGGTAGCCGCGGTAGGCCAGCCACAAGATGGCACCCATGAGCCACAGGTACGCCGCCAGCGACACGATCCCCCGTTCGGCCGCCAGCTGCAGGAAGGTGTTGTGCAGATGGGGAGCCCGCGGCCGCTGGGACGTCGGATGCCGGTAGAGAGGATAGAGCTCGTCGACCATGTCCGGCCCGACGCCGAAGAGCGGCTGCTGACGGACCATCTGGAAGCCGGCCTCCAGCATGCAGAGGCGCTCGTAGTTGGATGGGTAGCGAAGATCTCCGATCGAGACGACGCGCGAAACCACCGGCGCCGGGGCGAGCAGCAGGAAGAGAGCGGCAGCCGGCAGGTAGGCGGGCAGCAGGCGCGGCGCCTTCAGCGCCAGCAGGGCGGTCACGGTGATGGCGAGCGCGACCCAGGCGCCGCGCGTGAGGCTGACCACCAGGGCGACGTTGAGCAGCACCAGCAGGGCCCACCAGAACCATCGACGGCGGGCGTCCGACCGCACGGTGAGGCGCGCGATGAGCAGGAAGTCGGCCAGCAGCAGGAGGCCGGCGAAGGTCATCCAATGCGAGAAGGGCCCGCGGATGCGCTGATCGAGGTCGCCGTAGCCGAGGACGAAGAACTGCACCAGGCCCCAGACGGCGAACGCGCCAGAGCCCCACAGGATGCCGTCGACGGCGAGTCGCGCCTGCCGCAGCCCGGCCAGCAGCAGCGGAGCCAGCACCAGGGTGGCGAGATTGAACACCTCCCCCAGCGCCTGCAGGCTCTGCACGGGGTCGTGCGATCCGAGGATCGCCATCAGCAGCGCCGCCACGTAGAGCAGCAGGGGTGGGGCGATGGGCGCGAGACGGCGCCAGCGCTCGCGGTTGCCGCGAGCGGCCCAAGGCGTGGCGAGCGCCGCCAGGCCGAGCAGGCCGTTGGACAGCGCCAGGCCGAACAGGGTCCAGAGATGGAGAAGGTAGCTGCCGCGGGCGAAGCGGTAGGCGCGTGACGCGGTGTCCTGACTCATGGCGGCGCCGGAAGCTGCCTGGATCAGCCCTCCGCGCCTTCCGAGCCTCGCGAGCCCTCCAGGACGGACGCCGGCAGGGCCTCGTCCACCAGCATGATCGGGATGTCGGAGACGATGGGGTAGACCAGGCCCGACTCGGCGCAGTAGAGCCCCTCCTCCACCTGCGGCTCCTCGTCGTGGAAGTGCTCGCGGTAGCGGGCGATCAGCTCCAGGCGTACCGTCTCGGGGAGGGGCACGAGCTGGAGCGGGGCGCGGCTTTGCGGGCAGACGAGGATGTCAAGAAGCTCCGGGTCGACGGGCATCGACGATACTCCTTCGTGGAGGCTAGCACAGACATCCACCCGCGGCTCAGAGGTCCAAAATTCCTAGCGGGTGCCGTCGCCGAGGTAGGTGATCTCGGCGTCAGCGGGGCGGCCTTGGGGGTCGCGGACGCTGAGGTGGAGGAGGCGTACCCAGTAGGATGGCTCGCGGCGCCACCAGAAGGGGTGGCGGCGCCAAGGGGCCGCGAGGTCGAGCTCGATGATCTCGTCGACGCCGCTGAGGGCGGGGCCGAGATGCAGCTCTTGCGCCGGGCCGCGGGCGTCGACGCGGAGCACGAGTCGGGGCTGCTCGGAGCGGACGTGCAGCACCAGCTTGCGGGGGTCGTGCCAGGTCGCCACCATGATCTCGGCCGGGCCGGGCACGTCCGCGGAGAGCCGGAACTTGGCGGCGCGGCGCTCGGCGAAGGGGTCGACGAAGCGCACCAGGTCGCCCGCCCAGTAGCGGTCGCGGCGGCCGGGCCCGATGGACTGGGCCACGGAGTCGTAGGGCAGGAGCCGGAAGATCCCCGCGTAGGCGTGGTTCTGCGGGTCGGCGCGGTCGACGCCGGGCCGCGACATCGACACCGCGGCCGAGGCGACCGCCAGCAGCGCCACGGCCCAGGCGGGGAGCCAGGCGCGCGGCCGCGGCAGCCGCCGCAGGGCGAGCAGCAGCAACGGGATCCCGGTCAGGATGTAGCGGTTGCCGAGGAAGGTGCCGCCCCCGAAGTAGTTGCGCGGCAGCCAGAGCAGGTAGAACAGCGCGACTCCGGCAAAGCCCGCGAGCAGCCACCACGAGGACCGGTCGAGCCGCCGCAGCGCCAGCGGCACGAGGACGAGCACCACGGGGAAGTAGACGAGCAGCCCGGTGTGCCGGCCGACCAGGAAATACATCGCGGCGTAGGCACTGGTCAGCGGCTCGATGCGGGCGCGCCAGTTGAGGTGGTGGGTCGCCGGGTGCTCGCCGAAGCGCTGGGCGAAGACGCCGTCCGCGGCATCCGCCGGCAGGTCGTCGAGCTCCTGGAAGGCGGTGCGCGGCGCGCCGTAGGGGTTCCAGCTCCCGGTGGTGGCCGTGGTGAGGCCGCTCACCAGAAGGAAGGCGGCGACCGCCGCCGCCATCACCTGCAGTGCGCGCCGCCGCCGGCCGGAGCCGAGCAGAGCGCCGCCCAGCGCCAGCACCAGCAAGCCGTTCGGGTAGCGCATCGTCACCAGCACCCCGAGCAACACCCCCCCCGCCACGGCCGCGGCCGGGCCGTCCAGCCAGCGGTGCCGGCCGGTTGGACCGTCCGACCCCTCGTCCTTCGCGCCCCGCGCCCCGTACCCAGTGCCTCCCAGCGCCAGGACCGCGCCGCCCAGGGCACAGGCGATCTGCAGCGCGTCGCTCATCATCCATCCGGCATACGGCAGCAGGACGCCGGCTCCGGCCACCGACACCAGCGCCCAGTCGGCCGCCGCGGGCGACCCCAGGCGCCCCAGCCAGCACCGCGCGGCGACCAGCGCCAGCCCCAGGGCCAGGACGTTGAGGACGATCAGACCCGGGGGTCCGAGCAGGCGATAGAACGGCGCCGCGAGCAGCGGAAAGGCGATCGGCTTGGAGTAGTAAAGGCCCCCGTCGAGCCGCTGCAGGATGAGCATCCAGGAATCCTCTCCGAACAGAGATCCCAGACGCTCGCGATCCGCCCCATCGACCGCCAGATCCCCGTCCTCCGCCAGGCTCGCGGCCATCGCCAGGAAGGTCGGCTCGTCCCCGTTGTACGTCTCCACCGCCCGGCGATACCACCCCAAGAGAGCCATCAAGGTGAGAACAAGGCCGAACAGCACCCACGCAGGCCACCGGCGCGGAGGTCGGATCAGCTGTGGCTCGATGACGGGCATGGGTGGAAGGGATACGAACTGCCGCGCGCGTATGTTACGGCGACTGCCCCCGATGGATGCTCTGCTAGAGTCCCGCCCCGCGATGCGCCCCACAACCTACGCGCTTCTGGCCATGGCGCTGCTGATGGCGCTCCTGCCCCTGGCCGTCGCCAAGCCTGGCCTGCCGCTCACCCTCAAGGCCGACGAGCCCGCGTATTACCTCGCCGCCCTGAGCCTGGCGCGCGATCACGACCTGCGGGTCGACCTGCACGACATCCAGCGGCTGGCCGAAGAGTATCCGCATCTGAGCACGCGCAACCTGATCCTGATGACGGACGACGGGTGGCGTACCGTCTACTACGGCAAGCCGTACATCTACCCGCTGCTCGCCGCTCCGTTCGCGGCGCTCTTCGGCGCCAACGGCATGGTCTCCCTGAACCTTCTGCTGCTGGTCGGCATGGTGGCGATGGGGACCGCGTACCTGCGCCAGTTCAACCCCGACTGGCTGGCGCTCCTGCTCGCCGCCGGCTTCGTCTTCGTCAGCACCTCCTGGGTCTACGGCTTCTGGCTGCATCCCGAGGTGTTCAACATGGCCGCGATCACCGCGTCGCTGTACCTGGCCTTCCGGCAGCCGCCGGCCGGCCCGCCCCCGCGGCGCTGGTGGCAGGAGCTGTTCGCCGTCCTGCACCCGCCCG
>JBOGJI010000202.1:0-5181 GCA_050747865.1 Thermoanaerobaculia bacterium | reverse complement strand
GCTCAAGGAGTCTCCAGAGATCCTGGACGAGCTCGAACGACGCAGGAAAGAGCTCGACACCGGACGAGACTGACCAGGCACGGGCGCCGTTGCCGCGGCCGCAAGAAGGCCGTGACGACGGCCGCATGACGAGCCGCGCTGCTACCGAGAACGACTCAATAGTCGATTCGCCACAGCGACCCGACGGGGTCGCTGTCGACGGTCAGGGTGACGCGACGGCCGTCCTTGACGAACACCGCGGAATCGCCGCTGCCTTCACGAACCCAGCCCGCGCCGCTCAGCCGCCGCTCCATGTCGCTGCGCACCGCCTGCGGCGAAGCCGGGCTGGTGAACGTGATGTACCGCGCGCCCTCGGCGCCGAAGTCGATGAGGGTGGCCGGCCGGTGGAGAGGCAGATCCTTCGGCACATCGGAAGGCAGGACGCCCGAAAGGCTCTCGACCCGGCGCCGCGACTGCGCGTCCTGGGAGATGTCGATCGAGGCCTCGGGCGGCGGCTCGACGACCTGGGTATCGAGCGGCTCCAGGCCATCGCCCCCGCCCCGCTGTTGACAGGCGGCGAGACCGAGGATCGCCAACGCAATGAAGGGGAGGTATCTCTTCACGACCGGGCTCGAAGGCTAGCACGGTGGCTCCGGACCGCGGCTATAGGCCAGCCCTGGCAGTCGACCTGGTTTATGCTGTATACTGCGCTGTATGTCGGCAACGCGCACACAGATCTACCTCACCCAGAACCAGCGCCGCCGCATCGACGAGCTCACCTCGGCCCAGGGAGTGACGCTCGCCGAGATCGTCCGCCGCGCGCTGGACGTCTACCTCGACACCGAGCGTCCGGACCCGACCCCGGGCCTGGCCGCCACCTTCGGAGCGGCTCCGGAGGCCGCGGTACCAAACCGCGACGAGTGGGACCGTGGCTGACATCCTGGTCGACACCGACCTGTTCGTGGATCATCTGCGCGGCGCTCATGAGCTCCAGCCCACCGGGCATCGTCTCCACTACTCAGTGATCACCCGCGCCGAGCTCTTTGCGGGCAACACGGCCACGCACCTGGTCTCGACCCTGCTGAGCGCGTTCCGGGAGATGCCTGTGGATCGAGCCATCGCCGAACGAGCAGGCCGCATTCGCCGGGAGTCGAGTATCCGCATGCCCGACGCCCTCATCGCCGCCACCGCGATCGAGCATCAGCTCGGACTCGCGACTCGGAATCGAGGAGACTTCGACCGGGTCCGCGGCCTTCGTCTGCGCGGGTTGCCCTGATCGCAGCTTCAGTTGTTCTCGTCGAGCCAGGGGAGGAGCTCGCCGAGGTGGGCGAGATCGCCGGCGCCGGTGCGGTCGAGCAACAGCGCGTGCATGCCGGCGGCGCGGGCTCCCTCGACGTCTTCGGTCGGGCGGTCGCCGACGTGCACGGCTTCGTCGGGCTCGACCACCAGCTCGCGGAGGGCGCGGCGGAAGATGGCGGGCTCGGGCTTCTCGACGCCGGCGCGCTGGGAGTAGACGATCGCCTGGAAGCGGAACTCCGGGCCGAAGGCTTCGAGCAGGCCGGGCAGGCGATGGTCCCAGTTGCTGACCACGCCCAGCGCCAGGCCGCGGCCGCGCAGCGCGGCGAGCGTCGGGGGCGCGTCGCGGTATACCTCCCAGGCATCGGGCCGCGCGAAGGCGTCGAACAGCTCGCGGGCGGCGAAACGGCTCGGCGCCGGGAGGTCGAGCAGGGCGCAGAGCCGCGCGAGGAAGCGCCGCCAATAGCGGCGGGCGTCGTCGATCTCCGGGCCGAAGCGCTCGTGGCCGAGGCGCCCCTGGCAGTCGAACTCCCGCCACGCCTCCTCGACGGCCCAGCGCACCGCCTCCGTGTCGACGCTAAAGCCGTGACGGCGCAGGACCTCGCCGTAGATCTCCGCACGGCGAGGCGTGTGGATGAGCGTTCCGGTGACATCGAAGGTGACCGCTCGGACCCTCCGCCGAGCCAGCGGGATGGGCCCGCTCCCGAGCTGCTCGCGGGGAACGGGGAAGGCCTCGGTGGGGCCTTCGGGTGGCGGTTGTTGGGTCGCCCGCCGGTCGCGTGCGGGCTTTCGCGGAGCGGTCACTCGGGAGGCCGGTAGAGGTTCTTGAGCCGCCGCCCGGTGCGCAGCACGGACCAGGTGAGCAGGGCCACGGCCGCTCCCACCAGGGAGGCGTGCCAGAAGACGAAATCGCGGATCAGGTGGAGCCCGAAGGCGGCGGCCAGCCCGGCGGCGAGGGCGATCCAGAGGGCGAAGCGCATCATGGCCCGGCCTCGACCGGATTGCGCAGCACGCCGGCTCCCGTGACCTCCACCTCCAGCATGTCGCCGGCCGCGAGGCGGCCGACGCCGGCCGGCGTCCCGGTGAGCACCAGGTCGCCGGCGGCGAGCGACATCATGCGCGAGGCGTAGACCAGCAGGTCGACGATGCCCCACAGCATCTGCTCCGTCGTCGCCCGCTGCCGCTCCTCGCCGTTCAGGCGCGTCACCACGGTCAGCCCCTCGAGATCGGGCTGCAGCCAGATCGCGGGACCGAGCGGGCAGAAGGTGTCGAAGGACTTGGCGCGGGCGAACGTGGAGTCGCGGCGCTGGAGGTCGCGGGCGGTGACGTCGACGGCCGCCGTCACCCCGAGCACGGCGGCGCGCGCGGTCTCGGGGTCGGCGCGCTTGAGCGGGCGGCCGAGCACCACGGCGATCTCCCCTTCGAACTCGACCTCGTCGCTCTCGGGCGGCAGGACGATGGCAGCCGACGGACCGATCACCGAGCCGGGCGACTTGAGAAACAACACCGGCTCGTCCGGCACCGGGTTGCCCAGCTCCTCGGCGTGCGCCCGGTAGTTGCGCCCCACACCCACGATCTTGCCGGGCAGCACGGGGGGCAGGAGATCGAGCCCTGCCGAGTCCATCTCCCGACCCAGCGCCCAAGCGGACGGCTCGACCGTCAGAGGATCGGATGCGAGCACGCGCAGGGTCTCGGCGCCGTCGTCTCGTACCGCGTAGCGCCCTTCGGAACCGAGTCGGTAGAGCAGCACCGCGCCAGTCTATCGCCGACCGCCGCGCGGCCGGGCCACGAGCAGCCAGAGGAAGAACGGCCCGCCGAGCAGGGCGGTGAGGATGCCGACCGGCAGCTCCGCCGGCGCCATGACGCGACGCGCCATCAGGTCGGCCAGGGCGAGGAAGACGCCGCCTCCCAGCAGGCAGGCGGGGAGCAGGACCATGTGATCCCGGCCCACGAGGCGGCGCCCGAGGTGAGGCACGATCAGGCCGACGAAGCCGATCGGCCCGGTCACCGCCACCAGGGCGCCCACCATGAGCGACGCGGCGGCCAGGGCGACCAGGCGCAAGCGGTCGACGTCGACACCTCGACTGGCCGCCAGCTCCTCGCCGGTGAGCATCTGATCGAGCTCGCCGCGCAGCAGCCACAAGCCGCAGGACCCGGCGACGACCCAGGGCACGACCCACAGGACCTCGCGGTAGCCGACGACGGCGAGCCCGCCCATCATCCAGCGCACCATGCGGAAGCTGCGGCTCGGGTCGGCCACGTACTGGACGAATAGGATCACCGCCGAGCAGGAGAGGGCCAGCGCCACGCCGGAGAGCAGCAGCGCCGTCGTCTCCAGGCCCCGGCGCGCCAGCCCGAGGAGCAGGACGGTCACCAGCAGGGCGCCGGCGAAGCTCGCCGCGGCGGTGAGCGGGAAGCCGAGGACGCTGTCGCCGCCGACCTGGAGCGCCAGCACCGCCCCTAGGGCGGCGCCGCTGGCCACGCCCAGGGTGTAGGGCTCGGCCAGGGAGTTGCGGAACAGGGTCTGGAACGTGAGGCCGGCGACCGCCAGCGCGCCGCCGGCGGCCAGCGCCAGCAGCACGCGCGGTAGCCGCAGCTCGAAGAGTATGACGCGAGCGGTGGCGGCGGCGCCCGAGCCGCCCAGGAGCACGCCGACCGCCAGCACGGCGAGCCAGGCGAGGACGAGCAGGGCGAGCAGGGAGCGGGCCCGCCGCCTCACCGTCCGTACTCCAGGTGTACGTGGGGCCGGTCGCCGTCCCGCTGCACCGCAAAGGGCGCCCGGAAGACCCGACCCAGGACCTCCGGTTCCAGCACCTCGCCCGGCGGCCCGGCCGCGGCGACGCGACCCTGGACCAGGGCGACGACGCGACCCGCCACCGCGGCGGCCAGGTTCAGGTCGTGGGTGGTGAACAGGATGGTGTGCCGGCCCTCGGCCACCAGATCACCCAGCAGGCGCGCGATGCGGAGCTGGTGGTGGGGATCGAGATGGGTGGTCGGCTCGTCCAGCGCCAGGAGCTCGGCCTCCTGCGCCAACGCCGCCGCGATGTAGACGCCCTGGCGCTCGCCGCCCGAGAGCTCGTCCACGGGCCGCGCGGCGAGATGCGCCATCTCCACCCGTTCGAGCGACCGGTCCACCGCCCGGAAGTCGTCGGCCGTAGGACCCAGCCGCCAGCGCGAGCGGTGCGGATAGCGGCCGAGCAGGACCACGTCGCGGGCGGTCAGCGGTACGCGCGCCGGCCGGATCTGGGGTACGTAGGCGATGCGGCGCGCCCGCTCCAGCCGGTGCGGCGCCGCCAGCGGACGGCCGCGCCAGAGCACGTCGCCCGTGCTCGGCTTCAGCACGCCGACCACCAGGCGCAACAGAGTGGTCTTGCCGGCGCCGTTGGGACCGATCACGGCCAGGCACTCACCCCCCTCCAGCGTCAGGTCCAGCGGCGCCAGGATCTCGCGTCCGCCGGCCGTCCAGGCGAGAGCGCGGGTGGCGAGCAGGGCGGAGTCGCTCACCCGACTGCCTCGCCGGCGTCTTGGAGGAACGCGGCGGCGCACGACAGGATCGCCTCGCGCAGCGCCTCGTAGATCCGCGGCAGGCGCGGTCCGGGTACGAACACGAAGTCGCCCTCGATCACCGTCACGCAGTCGTGGCGCACGGCGGGAAGGCTCTCGAGGGCGGCCCAATCGCGGATCAGCTCCTCTCGGCCGCGGGCGCCCAGCCCACCCCCCTGGAGCTCGATGACGACCTGCGGCGCCGACCGCACCACGGCCTCCAGGTTGAGCTGCGGGTAGCGCATGGAGCCCACCGCGGCGACGTTGACGGCTCCGAGACCGTGGAGCAGCTGGTCGTAGAAGGTGCCGGCGCCGGCGGCGGTCAGGCCGCCCAGGGTGCGCGGCGGCCGGCCGACGCTCACC
>JBOGJI010000201.1:0-2474 GCA_050747865.1 Thermoanaerobaculia bacterium | reverse complement strand
CGGGGGAGTCGGAGTGGCGCTCGCCCGCGAGGTAGGCGACCCACTCCATCGCGCAGAGGCCGTCCTGGGGCGAGTCGTGTGAGCCGTGCTTGAGGGTGTAGTCGATCATCGGGTTTCCTTTCAGTTGTTCCTTGCGGTGCTACTGCTCACCGAGCCCTCCGAAGCTCGACCACGTTGTCGGCGAAGGCGCGGTCGATCTCCTCCAGCGCGCCGACGTCGCCGTGGCCGTAGAGGTCGGTGACCAGCTTCGGCCCCTTGTGGCCGAGCTGGGCGCCGACCACCCGCGCCGGGAGCCCGAGGCGGACGTAGAGGTGATGGGCGGCAAAGTGGCGCAGCTCATGGGGGGTTATTCTCCTCCCTGCGGCGGCGGCAACCGGGGCCCAGTACCAGGCGAGCGCGGACTGCGAGAGGCGCCCGCCGCGCTTTGCGGTGAACACCAGCGACCCCGTCCGCGACAGCGGCAAGAGCGCGTCGCGGGCCGCCGGGGTGAGCACGGCCCTGTGGGTGCGGTTTGGCTTTGGCAGGTCGAGCTCGCCACGATAGACGCGCCGCTCGACCCGGACCCGCATCGCCTCGAAGTCGATGTCCCCCCACTCCAGGGCGAAGGCCTCGCCGACCCGCAGCCCGGTGTGGGCCAAGAACAGGATCAGCGAGGACATCATCTGCCCGTAGCGGCCGTGGACGCGAAGCGCGGCGGCGGCGAACTGGTGGAGCTCTGCCTCGTCAAGCGGCGCCGTGTGCCTGCGCCCCTCGCCCTTTCGGGTCAGGCCCGAGAACGGGTTTTTGCGGATCAGCTCGGCCTCGACCGCCGCGTTTAGCATCGTCGTCACTGCGGGCACCCGCCAGCGGTTCTCACGCGCCCAGCGCTCGGCGGCGATCCGGTCCAGCCGGTGAAGGGGGATGCCCCGGAAGTCCTCGGTGAACTTCGCCAGGGCGCCGGCGGCGGTGTCATGGCTTGAGGCCTTGACCCGCTCGCGGTAGCCCTCGAGCCAGAACCTCGCGAACCGATCGCAGTTCATCCGGGCGCGCGCGCGGCGCTCGGTGCGGGCGACCGCCTCCTCGTGGCGGGCCTCCGCCAGGGTGTCGAAGGTGCCGCGCCAGTCCTGCCTTCCGCCGGGCAGGTCGACGCGTACCCAGTAGCGCTTCTTTCCGGCCTTCGTCCGTCGGGTTCCGATCATGCGGCTGTCCTCTGTCTGCGGTTGCGCTGCTGTTCGCTTCGAGTCCATCTTTTCATGCTGCGTCCCTCTTGATGTGGCCCGCGCGTTCCAACCACGGCTCCACTTCCGAGATCCTGAACTTCCGCCTTCCGGCGATCAGGGCGCAGGGCATCCCCTCGGCGATGCGGTCCTCGATCCAGCGCACGCCGCAGGCCAGGTGCTCGGCGAGGCCCTGCTTGTCGAGCCACGGCTCGAGCTGGGTGACGCTCACCGCGCCTCCCCCGCGAGCGGAAGCTTGGTCGCGGTGTAAAGCCGCCGCTCCTCCATCTCGACCCCGCAGCGGTAACAGCGAGGGGTGCGCCTCGGTCGCCGATGCTTTCGGGCGACGCCGTAGGAGCAGGCGCGGGGGCAGGTGTAGACGAAGATGGTCACCGACCCCGCACATCCGTGGGCAAGCCGCGCACCGTGATCGTGATCTCGGCGCTCACGCCGCCACCTTCGACGGATGCTCTGACGGATAGAGCAACCGATGGGCCGAGTGGACGGTCCCGCACAGCAGCACCGCATGGGCGCCCTCTGCCGCCGTCAGGTGCGGTCCCAGGTCTTCCCGGCGGTCGTGGACCTCGCGGTGGTGGCGGTGACAGAGGACGATCAGGTTCGCCGGCTCGTCGGATTGGGTGCGGCTTCGGGGGACGACGTGGTGGACCTGCAGGCCGGTCGGGGTATGACAGATGCGGCAGTAGGGGACGGCGCGCATCGCCTTGCGCATCGCGGTGGTGTCGCGGGGGGTCATGCCGTGTCCTTTGCGGGTGCTACGTCGAAGCGGATCAACATGGCGTCGGCCTTACACCATTCTCGGATGTTGTCTTGCGCGCTGCCACGAATCCCGAAGGAAGCTCGGCAACCCGATACGCCCTCAGGCAAGTGCGGTCAGCGTTTTGCTTGTGGGTGCCGGGCGCCTCGCCGGGGGCCATTCGGTACAGCGCGCGATTGTGCCAACGACGAAACTCGTGCAGGTCGCCGAGCAGCCACGCCGCCAGCGACGGGCCTGCCTCGGCAGCGAAGCCATACAGTAGGTAATCGCCCCAGCCGGCGAGGATCTTCGACAACTCAGTCTCAACACCATTTGGCCGCGACGAGCGCAGGGTGAACTCACCGCCATACCGCCTCAGATACGCAGAACTGCGAACGCGACAGGCAACCCGAATCGCGTCGAGCTTGAGGACGATCAGGTCCGTTGCCCGTTGTGCGTCCTCCTCAAACGGTGCTTCACCGATCAGGTGGGTGCCGATGATTCCCTTCATCTCGGGGATGAAC
>JBOGJI010000200.1:0-13875 GCA_050747865.1 Thermoanaerobaculia bacterium | reverse complement strand
CCGGGGGACAACGTGAACCTAGAGGTGGAGCTGATCGCGCCGATCGCGATGGAGAAGGGGGTGCGATTCGCCATCCGTGAGGGCGGCCGCACCGTCGGCGCCGGCACGGTGACCGATATCGTGGAATAGAGCCATGATCAACGAGAAGATCCGCATCCGCCTCAAGGGCTACGACTACCGCATCCTGGACGCGTCCACACACGAGATCGTGGACACGGCCCGGCGCACCGGCGCGCGCGTGGTGGGACCGATCCCGCTGCCCACGCACATCGCCAAATACACGGTGAACCGCTCGCCGCACGTCGACAAGAAGTCGCGCGAGCAGTTCGAGGTGCGGACGCACAAGCGCCTGCTGGACATCTTCGAGCCCACCGGGCAGACCGTCGACGCCCTGATGAAGCTCGAGCTGCCCGCCGGGGTGGACGTGGAGATCAAGGCGTTCGGCAAGTAGGGAGCCGACGGACCGCGAGCTGAGGAAGCAAGGGCTATGGAAGGCATATTGGCGAAAAAGCGGGGCATGACCCAGATCTTCGCCGAGGACGGAACGGCCGTGCCGGTCACCGTGCTCGAGGCGGGTCCGTGTATCGTCGTCCAGCGCAAGACGGCGGAGCGGGACGGCTATGACGCCGTACAGCTCGGCCTGGTTGAAGAGCGGGCGCCGCGCAAGGTGTCGCGCCCGATGCGCGGGCATTTCGAGGCCGCGGGAGCGGCCCCCACCCGCCGGCTCATGGAGTTCGCCGTCGCCGGCGACGAGAAGGTCGGCCCCGGGGATCAGGTGAAGGTGTCGATCTTCGTCGTCGACGAATACGTCGACGTCATCGGCACCAGTAAGGGCAAGGGGTTCCAGGGCGTGGTCAAGCGACACGGCTTCGGCGGCGGCCGGGCGACCCACGGCTCGATGTTCCACCGCGCCCCGGGATCCATCGGTCAGTCCTCCTACCCATCGCGAGTCTTCCCGGGCATGCGTGCCGGCGGCCACATGGGGGCCGAACGGACGACGGTGAAGAATCTGCGCGTGGTGCGCGTGGACGAGGAGCGCAACCTGATCTTCCTCAGGGGCGCCGTCCCCGGGCCGCGCGACGGCTACGTGGCGATCCGACGGGCCAAACGCGGATGACGGGAGAGCGACGGAGTCACGCATGAAAGTGCAAGTGGTCAACCTCGACAACCAGCCGGTGCGCGAGCTCGAGCTCCCGGACGCGGTGTTCGGCTATCCGTACAAGGAGCACCTGATCCACGTGGCGGTGGAGGCCTTGCGGGCGGCGCAGCGTCGCGGCACGCACAAGACCAAGACGCGGGGAGAGGTCTCCGGCTCCGGGCGCAAGCCGTGGCGGCAGAAGGGGACCGGACGCGCCCGGGTGGGCTCCATTCGCACGCCGCTGTGGCGCGGCGGCGGCGTCGTCCACGGCCCGCAGCCGCGCAGCTACGAGACCAGGCTGTCGGCGCGCGAGAAGCGCAATGCGCTCAAATCCGCGCTGTCGCGCAAGCTCGCCGAGGAGCGGCTGCTCGTAGTCGACAGCTTCGAGCTGGCGGGCCACAAGACCAAGGATCTGGCGTCGAGCCTCGCCGGCCTCGGCATCGAAGGCAAGGCGCTGCTGGTCGACGGCCGCGACAACCGCAATCTCGAGCTCGCCTCGCGCAACCACCCGGCGGTGAAGATGGTGGACGCCTTGGCGGTCAACGTCTACGACGTCGTCGGCCGGCCGCATTTCGTGGTCAGCGAAGAGGCCCTGATGCGACTGACGGAGGTGCTGGCGAAGTGAGGCAACAAGAAGTGATCCGGCGCCCGCTGCTCACCGAGAAGTCGACCGAGCTGCGCGACGAGCGCAACGTCGTCGCCTTCGAGGTGGACCGGCGAGCCAACAAGGTCGAGATCCGGCGCGCGGTGGAGGCGCAGTTCAAGGTCAAGGTGGCGGAGGTGCGGGTGGCTCGCATGCACGGCAAGGTGCGGCGGCAGGGCCGCTTCGTCGGCCGCCGCCCGGACTGGAAGAAGGCCTATGTGCGGCTCGCCGACGGCGAGCAGAAGATCGAGTTCTTCGAAGGGGTGTAGGAAACGAGAAATGGCGATCAAGAGGCGCAGACCCCTCAATCCGGCGAGTCGGTTCCAGACCGCCTCGGACTACGCGGACGTCACCTCCAGCCGGCCGGAGAAGCGGCTGGTCGAGGGCCTTCCCGCGTCCGGAGGGCGGAACAACCGCGGCCGCATCACGGCGCGGTTTCGCGGCGGCGGCCACAAGCGCCGCTACCGCGTCATCGACTTCCGCCGCGGCAAGCACGGGGTGCCGGCGCGGGTGGCGGCGATCGAATACGACCCCAACCGCACGGCGCGCATCGCCCTGTTGCACTACGCCGATGGTGAGAAGCGCTACATCCTCTGCCCCCAGGGTCTGGGCCTCGGCGACAGCGTAGTGGCGGGGGAGGAGGCGCAGGTGAACGTGGGCAACGCGCTGCCCCTGCGGCGCATTCCCCTGGGCACGGTGGTCCACAATCTCGAGCTCAAGGCGGGTCGCGGCGGCCAGCTCGTGCGCTCGGCCGGCTCGGGCGCGCAGCTGATGGCCAAGGAGGGCGCATACGCCCAGGTGAAGCTGCCCTCCGGTGAGGTGCGCAAGGTGCACCTCGACTGCTACGCCACGGTGGGGCAGGTGGGCAACGTCGAGTGGGAGAACATCTCCTTCGGCAAGGCCGGGCGCAAGCGCTGGCTCGGGCGCCGGCCGCACAACCGAGGGGTGACGATGAACCCGGTGGATCACCCCATGGGCGGCGGCGAAGGGAAGTCGTCCGGCGGCCGCCACCCGGTCTCTCCCTGGGGGACGCCGGCCAAGGGTTACCGGACACGCAACAACAAGCGGACCGATCGCATGATCGTCCGCCGGCGCAAGAAGTAGGGCGAGGTCGCGGACATGGCACGATCGCTGAAAAAGGGCTACTTCATCGACTCCTCGCTGGCGGAGAAGATCGAGAAGTTGAACGAGAGCGGCCAGAAGCGGGTGGTCAAGACGTGGTCGCGGCGGTCGACCGTGACTCCCGACATGGTCGGGCACACCATCGCCGTGCACAACGGGATGAAGTTCATTCCCGTCTACATCAGCGAGAACATGGTCGGCCACAAGCTGGGGGAGTTCGCCATGACCCGGACGTTCCGCGGGCATGGAGGCAAGCGGGTGGAAAAGGCCGTGGAGCGGAGGTGACGGGATGGAAGTGATGGCAAGGCTGCGATTCCTTCAGGGCTCGCCGCAGAAGGTGCGCCTGGTGGCCGATCAGATCCGGGGCAAGGGCGTGCAGGAGGCGGTGAACATCCTGTCGCTCTCCGGCAAGCGCGCCTCGCGGCCGCTGGCCAAGCTCCTGCGCTCGGCGATCGCCAACGCCGAGAATAAGCACGAGCACGTCGATGTCGATCGGCTGTTCGTCAAGGAGATCACGGTGGACGGCGGGCCGACGCTGACGCGCTTCCGTCCCCAGCCGCAGGGCCGCGCGTTCCCGATCCTGAAGCGGCAGAGTCACGTGACGATCAAGCTGGACACCCGGCAGGGCGACGCGCAGGAAGGTTGAGGAGAGCCGTGGGACAGAAGACACATCCGTACGGGTTCCGCCTGGTCTACAACAAGTCCTGGCTGTCGCGCTGGTACGCGGAGGGGGACTACAAGGAGGTGCTGCAGAAGGACCTCGAGCTGCGCCAGATGCTGAAAGGTCGCCTGGCGCACGCGGCGGTGTCGGAGATCGAGATCGAGCGGGCGGCGGACCGCCTGCGGGTCACCATCTACACCGCCCGTCCCGGCGTCGTCATCGGCCGCAAGGGGGTCGAGGTCGACCGGCTGCGCGACGACCTGACCAAGATGGTGGGGCACCCGGTGCAGGTCAACATCCAGGAGGTGCAGCGGCCGGAGCTGGACGCGCAGCTGGTGGCGGAGTCGATCGCCGGCCAGCTCGAGCGCCGCGTCGCCTTCCGCCGGGCCATGCGCAAGGCCATGGAATCAGCCTTCCGGTTCGGCGCCAAGGGTGTGAAGGTCATGGTGGCGGGGCGCCTGGGCGGGCGGGAGATCGCCCGCACCGAGTGGTACCAGGAGGGCCGCCTGCCGCTGCACACGCTCAAGGCCGACATCGATTTCGGCCTGGCGGAGGCGAGGACGACCTACGGCGTGATCGGCTGCAAGGTCTGGATCTACCGCGGCGAGCTGCAGCGGGAGAAGGTCCAGCGGTTGGCGGTATAGGAGCTTTCCCATGTTGATGCCCAAGAAGGTCAAGTTCCGCAAGCAGCAGCGCGGCCGCATGGGAGGCCCGGCCAAGGGCGGCGATCGCATCGCCTTCGGCGACTACGGCTTGCAGGCGCTGGAGCCGGGCTGGATCACCGCCCGCCAGATCGAGGCCGGCCGTGTGGCCATCACCCGCAGCGTCAAGCGCGGAGGCAAGGTGTGGATCCGCGTCTTCCCGGACAAGCCGTTCACCAAGAAGCCACTGGAGACCCGCATGGGCAAGGGCAAGGGCGCTCCGGAGGGCTGGGTGGCGGTGATCAAGCCGGGGCGCATCCTCTTCGAGCTGGAGGGCGTGACGCCGGAGGTCGCCCGCGATGCCATGCGGCTGGCGTCGCACAAGTTCGGGATCAAGACACGGTACGTGACCCGTCACGACCAGATCGCTTGAGGAGCTTCAGCGGATGAAGGCTTCAGAACTGCGTGAGTTGACTCGGGAGGAGCTCGGGGCCAAGGAGACCGAGCTGACGGAGCAGCTCTTCGCGCTCCGTCTGCAGAAGGTCACGGGACAGCTCGAGAATCCCGCCAAGATGCGCAACGTGCGCAAGGACAGGGCCCGGGTGCTCACCGTGCTCGGCG
Organism: Thermoanaerobaculia bacterium; assembly: GCA_050747865.1. Classification (GTDB taxonomy): domain Bacteria; phylum Acidobacteriota; class Thermoanaerobaculia; order Multivoradales; family JAHEKO01; genus JBOGJI01. The sequence continues at coordinate 9,049 of JBOGJI010000200.1, read as the reverse complement.
AGAAGTCGCGGGCGCGCGAGGTGACGCAATGATGGACGAGATAAAGCAGAGCGACCGTGGCCGGCGGCAGCAGAAGGTCGGCCGCGTGGTCAGCAGCAAGATGGACAAGACGGTGGTCGTGGCGGTCGAGAGGTTCGGCCTGCATCCGCTCTATCGTCGCCAGACGAAGAGGACGTCCAAGTTCTACGCCCACGACGAGGCCAACGAGTGCCGGGTGGGGGATCAGGTGCAGATCGTGTCCTGCCGCCCGCTGTCGCGGCTGAAGCGCTGGCGGGTCGCGGCGGTGCTCGAGCGGGGGCGGGAGGCGTAGGGCCATGATCCAGATGGGAAGCATTCTCGACGTCGCCGACAACTCCGGCGCCAAGAAGATCGCCTGCATCCACCTGCGCGGCGGCTCCAGCGGCCAATACGGGGGACTAGGCGACGTGATCACGGCGTCGGTCAAAGAGGCGGCTCCTGAGGCCACGGTCAAGAAGGGAGCGGTGGTGAAAGCGGTGATCGTGCGCACCCGCCGGGCGCATCGCCGGCAGGACGGCAGCTACATACGCTTCGACACCAACTCGGCGGTGCTGATCAACGATGCCGGGGAGCCAGTGGGCACGCGCGTCTTCGGCCCGGTCGCCCGCGAGCTGCGGGAGCGGCGGTTCATGCGCATCATCTCGCTGGCGCCGGAGGTGCTCTGATCATGTACAGCGTGAAGATCAAGAAGAACGATCAGGTGCTGGTGATCCAGGGGCGCGATCGCGGCGCGCGGGCCAAGGTCCTGCGTGTCCTGCCGGGAGAGGGCAAGGCCATCGTCGAGCGGGTCAACATGATCAAGCGGCACACGCGGCCCAATCCCCAGCGGCAGGTGCAGGGTGGGATCCTGGAGCGCGAGGCCCCGATCCAGCTCTCCAAGCTGAAGCTGATCTGTCCGGAGTGCGGCGCGCCGACGCGCGTCGGGCGCAAGCGGCTGGAGGACGGCAGCGGCGCCCGGGTGTGTCGCAAATGTGCGGCGACGTTCAACTGAAATCCAGGTTGTGAGCCATGAGTGAAACAACAGCGCCGAGACTCAAGATCCGCTACGAGCAGGAGGTCCTGCCGCGGCTGATGGAAGAGTTCCGGATCGACAACGCGCTCGCCGCGCCGCGGATCGAGAAGATCGTGCTCAACATGGGCCTCGGCGAGGCGACGCAGAACATCAAGATCCTGGACGACGCGGCCGAGGAGCTGGCGCAGCTCGCCGGCCAGCGCCCGGTCATCACCCGGGCGCGCAAGTCGGTCGCCGCCTTCAAGGTGCGCCAGGGCATGCCGATCGGCTGCATGGTGACCCTGCGAGGCGCCCGCATGTGGGCGTTCCTGGACCGCCTGGTGGCCACCGCCCTGCCCCGGGTGCGCGACTTCCGCGGGGTCTCGCCGCGGGCGTTCGACGGCCGCGGCAACTACACCTTAGGGATCCTGGACCACGTGATCTTCCCGGACGTGGACTACAACAAGGTGGAGCGGTCCAAGGGCTTGAACGTGACCATCGTCACCACGGCGCGCAACGACGAGCAGGCGCTGTTCCTGCTGCGCGAGCTGGGCATGCCGTTCCGGCGCACCGCCCGCGAGGTGGCATAGGACGGATCGATCGAAGGAGCAATGAAGAATGGCGACCGAAGCCAAGATCGCGAAGACCAAGAAGGCGCTGAAATACCGTGTGCGCCATCGCAACCGCTGCAGCCAATGCGGCCGCCCGCGCGGCTTTCTGCGCCAGTTCGGGCTCTGTCGTATCTGCTTCCGCAGCCTGGCGCTCAAGGGGTACCTGCCGGGAGTGACCAAGTCGAGCTGGTAATGGAGAGACTGAAGTGAGCATGACCGACCCCATCGCGGACCTGCTGACGCGGATCCGCAACGCCTGTTTGGCGAAGCATGACCGACTGGACGTGCCGGCCTCGCAGCTCAAGCTGGAGGTCTGCCGCCTGCTCGAGCGCAACGGCTACCTGGATGGCGTCGAGGTCCTCGATGGCGAGCCCTCCGACACGCTACGCATCCGCTTGCGCTATGTGAGCGAGGGCGATCAGGTCATCCGGCACCTGCAGCGGGTGAGCCGTCCCGGGCTGCGCGTCTATCGCAAGTCCAAGGACCTGAAGCCGGTGCTCAACGGGCACGGCCTGGCCATCATCTCGACCTCTCGCGGCTTGCTCACCGACAGCGAGGCGCGCGAGGCGCGGGTCGGGGGCGAGGTGCTGTGCGAGGTCTGGTGAGGAGAGAGAAGCGATGTCGCGTGTAGGCAGGAAGACGATCCCGATTCCGGGCGGCACCAAGGTGAAGGTGGAGGGCAACCTCTTCGTGGCCGAGGGCCCGAAGGGCAAGGTCTCCCAGTCACTGCTGCCGGGCTATGCTGTCGAGGTGGCGGACGGGGAGGTGAAGGTCTCGCGCCCGGGCGACGGCGGCGACCAGCGGGCCAAGCACGGCCTGCTGCGCGCGCTGCTGGCCAATGCGGTCGAGGGGGCCTCCCAGGGATTCAAGAGAGAGCTGGAGATCCACGGCGTCGGCTATCGCGCCGAGGTCCGCGGGCGCGAGCTGCACATGTCCCTGGGCTACTCCCATCCCGTGGTGTATTCGATTCCGGGAGGGATCGACATCGAGGTCGACAAGTCCGGCCGGATGGCGGTGCAGGGCGCCGACAAGCAGCTCGTAGGGCAAGTCGCGGCCGAGATCCGCGGTCTGCGCCGGCCCGACCCGTACAAGGCCAAAGGCATCAAGTACTCCGACGAGATCGTGCGCCGCAAGGTCGGCAAGGCGGGTGCGAAATGAGCAAGACTCAAGACAAGCAGCTCCGCCGCCAGCGCGCGCACCGGCGCGTGCGCAGCCGGCTGGCCGGCAGCTCCGAGCGGCCGAGGCTGGCCGTGTTCAAGAGCAATCGCTTCCTCTACGCCCAGGTGATCGACGACCTGGGGGGCCGCACCCTGGTGCAGGCCAACTCGAGCGAGCCGGGGATCCGTGCCCGGCTAGCCGGCGGAGGCGACACCCGGGAGGCCGCGAAGCTGGTCGGCGAGACCGTGGCCGAGCGCGCCAAGCAGGCGGGGATCGCGCGGGTGGTGTTCGATCGTGCCGGCTACGTGTACCACGGCCGCGTGCGGGAGCTCGCCGAGAGCGCGCGTGCGCAGGGCCTGGAGTTCTGACTGGTTTTCTAGGAGAGAGAGGCAGTGGCGAGAAACTACCGCAGCGACACCGAGTTCTTCGAGCAGGTCGTCGACATCAACCGCGTGACCAAGGTGGTCAAGGGCGGCAAGAACTTCTCCTTCAGCGCCCTGGTGGTGATCGGCGACGGCGGCGGCCGCGTCGGCTACGGCACCGGCAAGGCCAAGGAGGTGCCGAACGCCATCCGCAAGGCGATCGAGGCGGCCAAGAAAAACATGATCGAGGTGCCGATGGAGGGCAGCACGGTTCCCCATCAGGCGACCGGCGTCTTCACCTCCAGCCGCGTGCTGCTGAAGCCGGCGTCGCCGGGTACCGGGGTGATCGCGGGCGGACCGGTGCGGGCGGTCATGGAATGCGCCGGCATCCAGGACATCTTGACCAAGTCGCTGGGCTCGAAGACGCCGCAGAACGTGGTCAAGGCGACGATGGACGCGCTCGTGCAGCTGCGCGAGGGGGCGGATCTTCGCGTAGCCCTGGCGAACGACGCCAGAACCGCTCCCGTAACGGCCGAGCTGGTCTCGACCGAAACCGGCAGCGAAGCCGCCGCCGCGGCGCCGGAAGCTTGAGAGTAGCGACGGAAGGAACGTTTGCGTATGGCATCCAAGAGCACATCGACCTTGCGCATCCGCCAGGTGCGCAGCCCCATCGGCTGCCCCCCCGCGCAGCGGCTGACGTTGCGCGGCCTGGGGTTGCGGCGCATCCGCCACGAGGTGGTGCGTCCGGACACGCCGGCCGTGCGCGGCATGGTCGCTAAGGTCCGCCATCTCGTCGAGCTGGTGGAGACTGGCTCCAAGGAGGGGGCATGAAACTGCACGAGCTGCAACCCGCCGCGGGGAGCAAGCAGGCGCGCAAGCGCGTCGGGCGCGGTCCCGGGTCGGGCACGGGCAAGACGGCGGGGCGCGGACACAAGGGGCAGAAGTCGCGCGCCGGCTTCCGGCGCCGGCTGGGCTTCGAGGGCGGCCAGATGCCCCTGATCCGCCGGGTCCCCAAGCGCGGGTTCCACAATCTCTTCCGCCGCGAGTACGCGGTGGTCAACCTCGCCCAGCTCGCCGAGCTCGCGGGCGAGGTCACCCCGGAGACCCTGGCCGAGGCCGGCCTGGTGCGGCCGGGCGCCCGCGTCAAGATCCTCGGCGACGGGGAGATCAGCGCGGGCCTGACCGTCCGCGCCCACAAGTTCAGCGGCTCGGCCCGCCGCAAGATCGAGGCGGCCGGCGGCACCTGCGAGGAGATCTGAGGGCACCGTGGCACTGGCCGACACCTTCCGCAACATCTTCGCCATCCCGGACCTGCGGCGGCGGCTGCTGTTCGTGTTCGGGCTGCTGGCGGTCTATCGGATCGGCAGCAACATCCCGACGCCGGGCATCGATCCGCGAGCGCTGCTGGAGTACATGGAGCAGCTGCGCGGCACCCTGTTCGGGTTCGCCAACACCTTCACCGGCGGCAGCCTCGAGCGGGTGGCGATCTTCGCCCTCGGCATCATGCCGTACATCACCGCGTCGATCATCCTGCAGCTGCTGACCGTGGTGTGGCCCTACCTCGAGAAGCTGTCCAAGGAGGGCGAGCTGGGGCGCAAGAAGATCACCCAGTACACCCGCTACGGCACGGTTGTCATCTCCATCGTCCAGTCCACCGGCATCGCGTTTTGGCTGCAGAACCAGAGCTCGCCCAGCGGCGCCGCCCTGGTGCCCAACCCCGGCTTCGGCTTCGTATTCATGACGGTGCTGACCCTGACCACGGGCTGCGCCTTCGTCATGTGGCTGGGCGAGCAGATCAGCGAGCGCGGTATCGGCAACGGCATCTCGCTGATCATCTTCGCGGGCATCGTCGTCGGGCTGCCGGGCGCCATCGGGACCATCCTCGCCGGTCTGCAGACGGGCGCCATGACCATCCTAAAGATCGTGTTCTTGTGCGTCTTCATGCTCCTGGTGGTGGCCTTCATCGTCTTCATGGAGCGCGCCCAGCGGCGCATCCCCGTCCAATACGCCAAGCGGGTCGTCGGCCGGCGGGTCTACGGCGGACAGAACACGTATCTGCCGCTGCGGGTCAACACCGGCGGCGTGATCCCGGTCATCTTTGCCAGCTCGATCGTCATGATCCCTTCGACGGTCGCGGGGCTGGTGCGCACCGAGTGGATGCAGCGGATCTCGGACGCCATCCAGTGGGGGCAGCCGCTCTACTACCTGCTCTACGTGATCGCCATCGTCTTCTTCTGCTTCTTCTACGTCTCCATCATCTTCAACCCGGTGGACACGGCGGAGAACATGCGCAAGTACGGCGGCTTCATCCCCGGCATCCGCTCCGGCAAACGCACGGCGGAGTACATCGACAGGATCTTGACCCGCCTGACCCTGGTGGGGGCGATCTATCTGGCCGCGGTCTCCATCCTGCCGGAGTTCCTGATCGCCGGGGTCAAGGTCGACGGCGTGCCTTTCATCGGCCAGACGCTGGACGCCTTCCTGCCCCAGTGGGTCACCCAGGGCATGGGAATCAACTTCTTTTTCGGAGGCACCTCGTTGCTCATCGTGGTCGGCGTCGCCATGGACACGGTGCAACAGATCGAGAGCCAGCTCGTGATGCGCAACTACGAGGGCTTCATGAAGCGGGGGAGGATCCGGGGGCGGCGCGGATGAACGTGGTGATCCTGGGGGCCCCTGGATCCGGCAAGGGGACCCAGGCGGCGCTGCTCGCCGAGCGCTTCGGCGTCCCGGCCGTGTCGACGGGCGACATGCTGCGGGACGCGGTGGCCGCTGGCAACGACCTGGGCCGGCGCGTCGCCGCGGTGATGGCCAGCGGCGAGCTGGTCGACGACGCGGCCATGCACGACGTGGTGCGCTCCCGACTGCTGCGGCCGGACGCCGCCGAAGGCTTCGTGCTCGACGGCTATCCGCGGACCGAGGCGCAGGCGCACGACCTGGAGAAGATACTGGACGCGACGGAGGAGCCGCTCGACGCCGTGGTGCTGCTCGAGGTGCCGCTAGCCGAGATGGTGCGCCGCGCCCTCGACCGGGGTCGCGAAGACGACACCGAAGCGGTGGTACGGCGGCGCCAGGAGGTCTTTGACGAGCAAACGCGGCCGCTGATCCGGTATTATAGGCAGTTCGGGGTGCTGCGCCCGGTGGACGGGGACCAGAGCATCCAGGACGTCTTCGAGTCCATTCTGCAGGTCCTGCCGGGTCGAGGCTGATGGTCTACCGGACGCCAGGCGAGCTGGAGTTGCTGGACGAGGCGAACCGGATCGTCCATCGGGTGCTGGACGGGCTCGCCGAGCGGGTGCGCCCCGGGGTCTCGACCCGTGAGCTGGACTCCTGGGCCGAGAGCGAGATCCGGCGGGCGGGCGCCGTCCCGGCGTTCCTCCACTACCGGGGGTACCCGGCGACGCTGTGCACCTCCGTGGACGACGTGATCGTCCACGGTATCCCGGAGAGCGAGCCGTTGCGGGAGGGGAGCATCGTCGGGATCGATTGCGGGGTTCTGTATCAGGGGTTCTACGGCGACGCCGCGCGCACCTATGCGGTCGGCAAGGTGGGTGCCGAGGCGCGCCGCCTGATGACCGTCACCGAGGCGGCGCTGTGGCGGGCCGTGGAGCAGGTGCGGCCGGGAGGCCGGCTGTCCGACATCGGGCACGCGGTGCAGTCGTATGTCGAGCGGGAAGGCTTCTCGGTGGTGCGGGAGTTCGTCGGGCACGGCGTCGGCACCTCGCTGCACGAGGATCCGCAGGTGCCAAACTACGGCGAGCCGGGCCGCGGACCGCGGCTCAAGCCCGGCCTGGTGCTGGCCATCGAGCCGATGGTGAACGCGGGCGGCGCCGGCGTGGCCATGGATCCCGACGGCTGGACGGCGCGCACCGCGGACGGGTCGCTGTCGGCCCATTTCGAGTTTTCGGTGGCGGTCACCGGCCAGGGCCATTGGATCCTCGGCCGGTCGGAAGCGGAGAGCGCACCGCTGCGCGTCGCAGAGGCGAATTGAAGTAGATCGAAGGAGAGGGTTTGGCGAAGGAAGAGGCGATAGAAGTCACCGGGACGGTGCAGGAGAACCTGCCCAACGCGATGTTCCGGGTGGAGCTGGAGAACGGGCACAAGGTCCTGGCCCACATCTCCGGCAAGATGCGCAAGCACTGGATCCGCATCCTGCCGGGGGACAAGGTCCTGCTCGAGCTCTCGCCGTACGACCTGACCCGGGGTCGCATCGTCTACCGCTTGCGCAGCTAGCGAGCAGAGGACAGGACGTCATGAAAGTACGAGCATCGGTACGCAGAATGTGCGCGAAATGCAAGATCGTCCGGCGCCGCGGCGTCGTGCGGGTGATCTGCGACAACCCCAAGCACAAGCAGCGTCAAGGCTAGAGGGAGCAAGGGTTACGCTATGGCACGCATCGCTGGAGTCGATCTGCCTCCCAACAAGCAGATCTGGATCGGGCTGACCTACATCTACGGCATCGGCCGGAATCGGTCCCTCGTCCTCCTGGAGACCGCCGGAGTCGATACCGCGACCAAGGTGAAGGATCTCACCGAGGACGAGGTGCGCAGGATCCGCGACACCATCCAGGAGGGAATCCGCGTCGAAGGAGACCTGCGCAAGGAAGTGGCGCAGAACATCAAGCGTCTGACCGAGATCGGCAGCTACCGGGGCGTGCGGCATCGGCGCGGGCTGCCGGTGCGCGGCCAGCGGACGCACACCAACGCCCGCGGCCGCAAGGGACCGCGCCGGATGGCCGTCGCCGGTAAGAAGAAGGTCAAGAAGTAGGGGTCATTCAGGTTATGGCAAAAGGTACGAAGGAAAAGAAGGCGACGCGCAAGAAGGAGAAGCGCATCGTGCCGCATGGCGTGGCGCACATCCAGTCGACCTTCAACAACACGATCATCACCCTGAGCGACCCGGAGGGCAACGTCGTGACGTGGGCCTCCGCCGGGCGCGCGGGCTTCAAGGGGTCGCGCAAGGGAACGCCGTTTGCCGCCCAGATGGCGGCGCAGAACGCCGCGCGTACGGCGCGCGACGTGGGGATGCGCACCATCGACGTCGAAGTGCGGGGCCCGGGCGCGGGCCGCGAAGGAGCCGTGCGGGCGCTGCGCGCCGCCGGTCTCGACGTCAAGTCCATCCGCGACGTTACCCCCCTGCCGCACAACGGCTGCCGCGCACCGAAGCGGCGCCGCGTGTGAGGGGGTTGTCGATACGAGATCTGTAGACGGCGGCAGCGACGAGGCTGTGCGCCAGGACGGGACCTCGAGCCGGCAGCCGCGGGCGCGAGGATAGGAAGGAGCGACCAGAAGTGGCCAGATACACGGGGCCGGTATGCCGGCTCTGCCGACGTGAAGGAATGAAGCTGTTCCTCAAGGGGGACCGCTGCTTCAAGGAGAAGTGCGCCGTCGAGCGCCGGGGCTACCCGCCCGGGCAGCACGGCACCCGCCGGGGCCGCCGCGTCCAGGGCTACGGCCTGCAGCTCCGGGAGAAGCAGAAGGTCAAGCGCTACTACGGGCTGCTCGAGAACCAGTTCCGGAGCTACTTCAAGGAGGCCGACCGCCAGCGCGGCATCACCGGCGAGAACCTCCTGGTGCTCCTCGAGCGGCGCCTGGACAACGTGGTCTACAGCCTCGGCTTCGCGTCGTCGCGCGCCCAGGCGCGCCAGTTCGTGCGCCACGGCCACGTGCTGGTGGACGGCCGGAAGGTGGACATCCCGTCGTTTCAGGTGAGGCCCGGGCAGCGCGTCGCCATCAAGGAAGACAGCCGCAAGAACGACTTCATCCGGGCGAGCGTTGAGACCGCCCGCGGCCGCGGCGTCCCCGAGTGGCTGGAGCTCGACGCCGAGAGCTTCACCGGGGCCATGCTCCGCACCCCCACCCGCGAGGACATCAAGCTCCCGATCCAGGAGCAGCTCATCGTCGAGCTCT
>JBOGJI010000199.1:0-1703 GCA_050747865.1 Thermoanaerobaculia bacterium | reverse complement strand
CTGCGGCGCCGACGCCGGCGCCTCGCCCGCCTCGCCGACCAGCGCCACGACTTCGTCGACCGCCACGGTCTCGCCCTCTCCGCGCCGAATCTCGAGCAGGACGCCCGAGGCCGGGCTGGGGATCTCGGCGTCGACCTTGTCGGTCGAGATCTCGAACAGCGGCTGATCGCGCTCGACCTTGTCCCCCTGCTTCACCAGCCACTTGGAGATGGTTCCTTCGGCGATCGACTCGCCCATCTGCGGCATCAGGACTTCCGTGGACATGCTGCTCCTCGGGTAGGTTCAGATCAGATGTGGATCGGCTGGCCCACCGAGACGTGCCCGGCCTCGGCGATCGACTCGGCCAGAGTCGGGTGGGCGTGCATGGTGTGGAAGAGCTCTTCGGTGGTGGACTCGAGCTGGAGCGCGACACAGGCCTCGGCGATCAGGTCGGTGGCGTGCGGGCCGATGATGTGAACGCCCAGCACCTCATCGTACTTCTTCTCGCGGACGACCTTCACGAAACCTCCGGTCTTGCCGATGATGCGCGCCTTGCCGCTGGCGCTGAACGGGAACTTGCCCACCGCCACGTCGTAGCCGCGCGCCTTCGCCTCCTGCTCGTCGAGGCCGACGCTGCCGACCTCGGGCTCGCAATAGGTGCAGGAGGGGACGCGGTCGTAGTCGATCGGGTGGACCGTCTCCCCCGCCATGTGCTCCACCGCCAGGATACCCTCGCTGGAGGCCACGTGGGCCAGCGCCGGTGTGTCGACGACGTCACCGATGGCGTAGATGTGCGGCACCGCGGTCTGCATCGTGCCGTTGACCGGGATGAACCCCTTCTCGGTGGCGATCCCCGCCGCCTCCAACTCCAGACCTTCGGTCACCGGGGCGCGTCCCACGGCGACCAGGAGGACGTCGGCTTCGAGCGTGTCCTGCTTCCCGCCCTCGGCCTCGAGGAGCAGCTTCAGGGCCTTGCCTGAGGTGTCCACCTCCTTGAGCGTGGTGCCGGTGCGGCAGGCGATGCCGCGCTTGCGGAAGGCCCGCTCCAACTCCTTGGAGACGTCGGCGTCTTCGATCGGCAGCAGCCGCGGAAGCATCTCGATCAGCGTCACCTCGCTCCCCCAGGAGGCGAACAGCGACGCGAACTCGCTGCCCACCGCGCCGGAGCCGAGCACCGCCAGGCGCTTGGGCACCGCCTCGAGCTCCAGGATGTGATCCGAGTTGAGGATGCGCTTGCCGTCGCTCCTGGCGAACGGCAGTTCGCGCGGCACCGAGCCGGTGGCCAGCAGGATGTGGCGCGCCCGGTAGACGGTGCGCAGCCCGTTGTTCTCCACCTCGACCTCGTGCGGCCCGTTCAGCCGCGCCCGGCCGTGGATGCCTTCCACCTGGTTCTTCTTCAGCAGGTAGGCGATGCCCTTGGCGTTGGCATCCACCACCGAGCGCTTGTGCTTGTGCGCCTGGGCGACGTCGAGCTCCGGCTCCCCCTTGATGCGCACGCCGAACGTCGCCGCCTCGCGCGCCTCGTCCAGCACCGCGGCGCTGTGCAGCAGGGCCTTGGTGGGGATGCAGCCGCGCAGCGTGCAGGTGCCGCCGAAGCGGCCATCCCGTTCGATCACCGCCGTCTTCAGCCCGAGCTGGCCGGCGCGGATGGCGGCCACGTAGCCGCCGGGCCCGCTGCCGATGATCAGCAGATCGCGATCGAACTCGCCGGCGTCGCGCGCGAC
>JBOGJI010000198.1:0-26495 GCA_050747865.1 Thermoanaerobaculia bacterium | reverse complement strand
GGCACGACCGTGCCTATTTGTCGGACAGGCTCTCCAGTGAATCGAGATACGCCGCCCCGAGCTGGCGCATCTGGCGGCGAATCCAGACGGCGCGCAAATAGACGTAGGCCGAGGGGCGGTCGACGTGCATGCGGTACGGGTTGGGAAGGACCGCCGCCAAGAGCGACGCCTCATGAGCCGAGAGCTCGGCGGCCGGCTTGCCGAAGAAGCGGCGCGCCGCGGCCTCGACGCCGAAGGTGGTGGGGCCGAACTGGGCGACGTTCAAGTAGACCTCGAGGATCCGACGCTTGGGCCACAGGGCCTCCGTAAGCGCCGTCAGGGCGGCCTCGAGACCCTTGCGCAGCCAGCTCCGGCCAGGCCAGAGATAGAGGTTCTTGACCGTCTGCTGCGTGATGGTGGAGGCGCCGCGCAGGGGCCGGCCCCGTTCGCGCTCCTCCAGGGCGTCGCGGATCGATTCCACGTCGAAGCCGTCATGGACGGGGAAAAGCTGGTCTTCGGCGGCGACCACCGCAAGCCGCATCGCGGGGGAGATCTCCGCCCAGGCGACCCAGTCGTATTCGACCGCGCGCGGCGAACGGCCGGCCGCCAGCTCCTCGAGCTGTACCCGCAGAACGAACGCCGAGGTCGGCGGGGGCAAGACGCGCAGGGCCAGCACTGCGATCAGCGGCACGCCGACGGCCACCGCGACCAGCAGGACCACGGCACGGATCAGACGCCCGATGCAACCTGTCATCGTGAGCGGGTCCCGCGGCCGAGACGGGCTCGGCCGCTACGGACCGGCGCGGCGGCGCGGCCCGACGGCGTTGGTCAGGAAACGTGAGAACCAGACCTTGTGGAGGATGAGCAGTAGGGCCCAGGCGGCGAGCGCCGTGAGCAGACTGCCCAGCGGTCCGAACGGAAACGCCCAGAACATGCCCAGCGCGAAGCACAGGTATCCCAGGTAGGCGGCCCAATCGACGGGCAAGAAGTAGTCGACGAGCACCAGCACCACCGCGGCGATGAGGAAGACCTCCATCAGCGGGTAGCTCGACAGCTTGAGGAGCAGGTCGGTCATGTGGCGAACCTCCTCGTGACGTCCGGCCTGAGGATCCGGGGATATTCTCTCACGCGCCGGCGGCGGAGGCCAGCGCCCGGAGCCTCCTGCGTGCGGCCGGCGAGCCGGATCGGCGCCTGTCTCGATCCCCTTCGGGGGGCTAGACTCCCGATCGACGGAACCTCAGGAGGCCCCGATGTCCCGGATCTCGATGCTCCTCGCCCTGCTCGCCGCGGCGCCCGCCTTCGGCCAGGCGCGGCTCCCCGTCGCCTTCGAGCGCTCTCCCGACCAGCCGGTGGACAAGAGCTACACGGCGCGCATCCGCGAGACCACCACCGACCCGCGGTTCAACTCGCCGCTTACCGACTACCTGCCCGCGTCCGCCGCCGTGCCGACCCCGGCGGCGGCGCTCGGGGACGTCGCTGGGGCGCCGGACATGTTGCCCTACGTGATCGACATCCATCGCTACTTCCGGCTGCTGGCCGAGGCCAGCCCGCGGGTCGAGGTGAGCGTCATCGGCACCAGCGAGGAGGGGCGAGAGATGTTGGCGGTGGCGGTGAGCTCGGAGGCGAACCTGGCGCGGCGGCAGGAGAACGATCGGCTGCTCGCCCAGCTCGCCGATCCCCGCGCGCTCGATCTCGACGAGGCGCGGGCGCGGGAGATCACCGCCCGCGCGATCCCCGTCTACTACATCACCGGCGCCATCCACTCGCCGGAGACCGGATCGCCCACGGCGCTGATGGAGCTCGCCTACCGCCTGGCGGTCGACGAGAGCCCCTACATCCGGGCGATCCGCGACAACGTGATCGTCCTCTTGACGCCGGTCGTGGAAGTGGACGGCCGCGACCGCATGGTCGATCTCTACAACTGGCACAAGGCGCACCCCGGCCGCAACTACCCGGACCTCTACTACTGGGGTCGCTACGTGGCGCACGACAACAACCGGGACGCCCTCACCTTGACCCTCAACCTGACCCGCGCGGTGCTCGACACCTTCGTCGGCTGGCACGCCCAGGTGCTGCACGACCTGCACGAGTCGGTCCCCTTCCTCTACGACAACACCATCGGCGACGGCCCGTACAACGCCTGGCTCGACCCCATCCTCACCAACGAGTGGCAGCTCATGGGCTGGTACAACGTGGCGGAGATGACCCGCTTCGGCATGCCGGGGGTGTTCGCGCACGGCGACTTCGACACCTGGAGCCCGGCCTATCTCATGTTCCTGGCCGCCACCCACAACGGCGTGAGCCGGCTCTACGAGACCTTCGGCAACGCCGGCGCGGACACCGTGGAGCGCACCCTCGACCCCGACGAATACAACCGGACCTGGTATCGCCAGAACCCGCCGCTGCCGCGCGTCACCTGGTCGCAGCGCAACAACAACAACTACCAGCAGACGGGGCTGCTGGTGTCGCTCGCCTACTTCGCCGAGAACCGGGAGACGTTCCTGCGCAACTTCTTCATGAAAGCCAAGCGCTCGATCGAAAAGCCGGCGAACGAGGGACCGGCCGCCTACGTGTTGCCCGCCGACGAGCCGCGCCGCTGGGCTCGAGGCCAGCTGCTGGAGATCCTGGCGCTCCAGCACTGCGAGATCTCGCGCCTCGACGGGCCCGCGGACGTGGCGCTGGAAGCGCCGGCGAACGAGGAAGGGGGCACCGAGGCCGCGACGCGGCGCTTTCCCGCAGGCAGCTTCGTGATCCGCATGGACCAGCCGTACAGCCGCATCGCCGACGCGCTGCTGGACCATCAGTACTGGAGCCCGGACGACCCGCAGAAGAATCCCTACGACGACACCGGGTGGACGCTGGGGGAGCTGTTCGACGTCGAGGTCGTGCGGGTGACCGACCGCGGGCTGCTCGAGGCGCCCATGTCCCTAGTGGCGGATCCGGTGTCGGCGGCGCCCCCGGGGGAGGGCCGCGGCGACGTCTTCCTGGTCGACCGCGCGGCGGCCGGAGCGGCCCTGGCCTCGCTGCGTTACCGGCTGGGCGGCGCCGCCGTGGACGTCGCCGCGGAAGACCTCGAAGCGGACGGGCGCGAGCTCGGAGCCGGGGCGCTGATTGTGAGCGGGGCCGAGCCGGAGGCGGTGAGCGAGGCCGCGCGGGCCGCCGGGGTTCCCGTCCGCGCGACCGGCCGCACCCCCGACGTCGCGCGCCATCCCGTCGGCAGCCCCCGCGTCGCGCTCCTGCACACCTGGATCGACACCCAGACGGAAGGCTGGTGGCGCCAGGCCCTCGATCGCCTCGAGGTGCCCTACGACTACATCAGCACCCAGGACGTCGCCGCCGACCCGGAGCTCGCCGGCCGCTACGACGTGATCCTCTTCCCGCCGATCGGCTGGGGCGATCCCCAGCGCATCGTCGAGGGGCTGCCCCTGTGGGGCGAACCCATGCCATGGCAGACCAGCGAGCTCACCCCCAACCTCGGCCGCATCGACGCCACGGAGGATGTGCGGCCGGGGCTGGGCTTTGCCGGCCTCGCCAACTTGAGGCGCTTCGTCCAGCGCGGCGGGCTGCTGGTGGCGGTCGAGGACACGGCCCGTCTCCTCATCGACCAGGGGCTGGCGCCCGGCGTCCGGGTCGCCGATGACGACGGCCTCCGGGTGCAGGGGAGCGTGCTGCGCGCGCGTTTCGTCGACCGCTCGAGCCCGGTGTCCTGGGGCTACGACGAGACGCTTGCGATCTACAGCGCCAGCGGTCTGTCCTTCGAGGTGTCGAGCCTGGCTCAGGGCGGCCGCCTGGAGGAGCCGCCGACGCGCCCGACCGGCCGGGGCGGCGCCGAGGAGCACGACGTCCCGCAGGGAAGGCCGTTCGAGAGACCGCCGGAGCCGCCGGAGGCCAGGCCCTGGGAGGCGGTGCCCCTGAGCGAGGAGCAGATGCGCAACGACCCGTACGTCATCCCGCAAGGCCAGCGGCCGCGGGTCATCTTGCGCTTCGCGGACGAGGAGGAGCTGCTGGTCTCGGGCCTGCTCGACGGCGGCGATCGGCTCGCCGGGCGGCCGGCCGTGGTCGACGTCCCGCTCGGCGACGGCCATGTGCTGCTGTTCGCGATCAACCCGATCTGGCGTGGCGAGACCGTGGGCAGCTACCCCCTGGTCCTCAATGCCCTGCTCCACCACGACCACCTCGACCTTGGGCGCCGGTAGCGGCGGGGGATAATCCGGTCGTGACCAGGCCCGATCCGACCGTTGCCGTCGACGTGCAGATCGTCCAGGACGGCCGGGCGCAGAGCGTGCCGGACACGCTGGCAGCCGAGGCGCCGCTCGAGATCCAGCTCGCCGCCGGCGGCGAGGAGGCGGTGCTCGCCGTCACCCTGCGCACCCCCGGCAGCGACGAAGAGCTGGCGACGGGTCTGCTGTACGCCGAAGGGGTGATCGGCGGGGCGGAGGACATCGCCGCGGTGCGCCGGCCCGCCGGCCTCGACGGCGCGCCCCTGCCGCACAGGATCCTCGTCGAGCTGGCCGCCGCCGAGCTTCCCGATCTGGCGGCGAGCGCGCGGCACGGCTTCGCCACCGCCGCCTGCGGCCTGTGCGGCAAGACCAGCCTCGAGGCGCTGGATCTGGCGCGCGTGGTCGAGCTGTCCTCCGGGCCGGCGCTGCGCGGCGCCGTGATCGCCGGCCTGCCGGCCGCCATGCAACGCGCGCAGACCACCTTCGCGGCGACCGGCGGCCTCCACGCCGCCGCCCTGTTCACCCCCGACGGTGAGCTGCTGGCCCTGCGCGAGGACGTCGGGCGCCACAACGCCTTGGACAAGCTGATCGGCTGGGCCCTCCACCAGCGGCGCCTGCCGCTGGCCGAGGCGCTGATCCTGCTCTCGGGACGGGCGGGCTACGAGCTGGTTGCCAAGGCCTTGATGGCCG
This sequence comes from Thermoanaerobaculia bacterium, assembly GCA_050747865.1. Classification (GTDB taxonomy): domain Bacteria; phylum Acidobacteriota; class Thermoanaerobaculia; order Multivoradales; family JAHEKO01; genus JBOGJI01. Next base: position 21,606 of record JBOGJI010000198.1, on the reverse strand, counting down.
GCTGCCCGGTGCTCGCCGCCGTGTCTGCCCCGTCGAGCTTCGCCGTCGCCACGGCGCGCGCCCACGGCATGACACTGATCGGCTTCCTGCGACAGGGGCGATTCAACGTCTACTCTGGCCCCGAGCGCCTCGGCCTCTAGCGGCTGAAACCAGCTCGGCGGCGATGCGCGTCATAGAATCCGCGAATGTCCACTCTCGCGCGCCGGATCTTGACCACCGTGCTCGGGCGCCACGGCGCGCGGCTGCGCTTCCCCCACCTCCTGCTCGCCCTGGCCACCCTCTTCCTGATCGACCTCGTCGTCCCCGACCTCATTCCGCTGATCGACGAGGTGCTGCTGGGGCTCGCCACGCTGGCGGTGGGGAGCCTGACGCGACCGGAGGCCGCACAGTCGGAGAAGCCCCCCATGAAGGACGTGACCCCGGATGAGAGGAGACATCGCGATGCCCCAGAGTCCCATGGCCACCGCTGAGAGCCGGGCCGGCCGGCGAGAGAGGAGCTGAGCCGATGTGGTGCCCCCGGTGTGGAGCCGAGTGGCGGGAGGGGATCACGACCTGTCCGGACTGCGACGTGCCTCTGGTCGATTCGCCCCCAGAACCCTCCCGAGACGACGCCGAGCTGATCTCCGTCTTCGAGACCTCTGACGCCGACACTCTGCCGGTCGTCAAGTCGGCGCTGGACGCCGCCGGAATCCCCTACCTCGTCCAGGGGGACGAGGCCTTCGGCCTGCTGCCCGCCGGCGGCGTCAGCGGCTTCTTCGGCAAGCAGGGGCTGGGCGTCGCGATCCTGGTGCCGGCCGACCGCGCCGACGAGGCCCGCGAGCTGCTCGCCGAAGACGCCCAGAGCGACGAGCCCGCGCTCGACGAGTGAGCCGGCATCATTCGCCGGCAGGGGCAAGGGCGCGAACCACCGTGGCGACCAGCTCGCGCGCGAAGCTCTCTTCTGGCGGCACGAATGAGCTCTCTCCCATGAAGGTCGTCCAGTACACGTACTGCAGGCAGGCGCCGAGGAGCATGTAGGAGACGGTGTCGGGATCAACGTCCGCGCGGACCCGGCCGAGCTCCTGCTCGGCGCGCAGGTAGGCGGCCATCGCCTGATTGGCGCGATGGGGGCCCGCGCCCTGTTCCCGCAACAGGGCGCGATGGCGTTCCAGCAAGGCGGAGTCGGTGAGAATGGACGATCCCATCGGCAGGGTCTGACGGTAGTGGGTGAGCGCCGCGCGCACCAGCTCGTCGAGGCGCTCCTGCACGGTGCCGTGGCCGGCCTGGGACGGCAGCCGCATGACCACCTGGACAAACTCCCCGGGCAGCTCCTTGAGCAGGGCGAGGAACAGCGCCTCCTTGCTCTCGAAGTGGTTGTAGAGCGACCCCTCCGAGACGCCCGCGGCGCGCGCGATCTCGCGGGTCGTCGCCCGGACAGAATCGTTGACGCCGGTCACCCCCGAGCTGCGCCGGCTCGTGCAGCACCCCGCGCTCTGGGTCTCGCTGCAGCTGCGCACGGCGATCGTCCTCGGAGTCGTCTTTTTGATGACGACCAAGCCGGCGATGCTCGCCTCGCTCCTCGTGCTCGTCGTCACCACTGTCCTGGCGCTCGCCACCGCCCCAGTCCTGTGGCAATCGGCATCTACGAGGACCCCTTCGTCGGAAAACCTCGCCGCGTAGATCGCGAGCGGACAGTCGAAGTCGGCGCGCACCGGTGCGGCCCCAGGAGCCGTCATCCGGGGATCTTCACATTGCATTACAAAGTACTTGACATCGGTTCCAGGAGTCCGTACACTCCACTTTGTGATACAAAGCATCAGCGCCCGAAGCGATGCCGCGCGCGTCACCAGAGAGCTGATGACCTCCCTGCACGACAAGGCGATGCGCGACCTACAGCACATCCGTGCGGCGATGGACGGTGCCACGCGCTTCACCGGCGTCTCCGGCTGGGGCGAGATGCTCATGGGCGCGACGGCGCTGGGCGCCGCGGCGATCGCGCAGCGCCAACCGTCGGAGGACCGCTGGCTCGCCGTCTGGCTCCTCGAGGCCCTGCTCGCGGCGGCGATCGGCGTCGGCGCCATGGTCATGAAGTCGCGGCGCCTGCGGCGATCGCTCCTCGCCCAGCCCGCGCGCAAGCTGGCTCTGGGACTGGCGCCCGCGCTCGTCGCCGCCGCGGCCTTGACCGTCCTGTTCGTCCGCCTCGAGCTCATAGCCTGGCTGCCGGGCCTGTGGCTCTTGCTCTACGGCATCGCGGTGGTCGGCGGCGGCGCCTTCTCGGTTCCCACCGTGCCCGCCATGGGAGCGGCGTTCATGGTCGTCGGGGTCGCCGCGATGCTCGCGGGGCCCGAGCTCGGGAACCTCTTCCTGGCGGTCGGGTTCGGCGGGCTCAACCTCCTGTTCGGCGCCGTCATCTGGAGGCGTCATGGCGGCTGAGCCCAAGGCCCGAGACGGGGATCGCCGGGTGTCGCCGGCTCCGAATCTCGGCCCCGCGCGGGAGGCGGCCAACGAGCTCGACCGGCTCATCCACGAGCCCGCCCGCCTCGGCATCGTCTCCGCCCTGGCCGCGGCCGAGAGCCTGTCGTTCAACGATCTGAAAGAGGCGCTCGGCCTGACCGACGGCAATCTCGCCGTGCACGCGCGCAAGCTCGAGACCGCCGGCTACGTCGACTGCCGCAAGTCCTTCCGCGGCCGCAAACCGCACACCAGCTACCGCCTCACCGCTCGTGGGCGCCAGGCTCTCGAGCGCTACGTCGCCCACATGGAGGCGATCGTCGCCGCCGCCCGACAGAATCCCTGACACGAGGAGCCGAACCGATGCCCGACACGCCTCTCCCCGCTTCGACAGCCGGTCGTTCGCGATCCGCCGCCGCCAAGATCCTCGTCCTCGGTCTCCTGGCGCTCGGGCTGCTGGTCCCCGTGGGATTCATCCTGGCGCTGGTTCACGAGCGCGAGGAGCGCCAGCAGGCCGTGGAGCAGGAAATCGCGACCACCTGGGGCGCCGAGCAACTGCTGGCGGGCCCGGTCCTGTCGATCCCGTACCGTCGGCCGGTCGAGGAGGAGAACACGTCGCAGACCTCGCCGGAACGGACTCGATGGGTGCGCGGTGAGGCGATCTATCTCCCCGCGGAGCTGGAGATCGCCGCCGCCGTCCGCCCCGAGACGCGCAGCCGCGGCATCTTCTCCACCGTCGTCTACCTGGCCGACATCTCACTCAGCGGGGCCTTCAAGCGCCCGGATCCCCAAGCGCTGGGGCTGGATGACGCGGACCTCCAATGGGACGAGGCCAAGCTCCTGCTCACGATCTCCGACGTCCACGGGCTGGCGCGCCCCGTGGAGCTGGAATGGTCGGAGCGGACCGAAGGATTCGAGCCCACTCGCCGAGCTTCGCTGCCGGGCGTCGCGCTGGCCACCGCCGTCGACGGCCTGGACGAGCGACCCTCCACGACGCGGCTCCCTTTCAGCGTGCGGATGGCGGTGCGCGGCAGCGGTGCCCTGCGGTTCACACCGAGCGCGAGGAGCACGCGGATCGAAGTCGAGTCGCCGTGGCCGCACCCGAGCTTCTCCGGCGGCTTCCTGCCCGTTCAGAGCGCGATCTCCGAGCAGGGCTTCACCGCGTCCTGGCAGGTCTCGAGCGTCGCCCGCGGCTACCCCCAGCAGTGGCTCGAAGCCGGCAACGCCTCGCCCCTCGAGCAGTCCCTGCTCGCCTCCGGGCTCGGCGTCCGCCTGGCCCAGCCCGCCGACGCCTACCAGCAGACCGAGCGGGCCGCCAAGTACTCCATCTTGTTCATCACCCTCACCTTCGCGACCTTCCTGCTCTGCGAGCTGACGTCTTCCCGGCGTCTCCATCCCATCCAGTACCTGCTCGTCGGCGCCGCCCTGGTGGTCTTCTACCTCCTGCTCCTGTCGCTTACCGAGCACTTCTCTTTCTGGAGCTCGTACCTGGCCGCCGCCGCCGCCACCGTCCTGCTCGTCGCCGGCTACGCCCGCGCCATCCTCTCGAGCCGCCGTCTGGCCCTCGCCCTGCTCGTCTGGATGAGCGTCCTCTACGGCTACCTCTACGTGCTGCTGCAGCTCGAGGACTACGCCTTGCTCGCCGGCTCGCTGGGCCTGTTCACCTTGCTCGCCGCCTTCATGTGGCTCACCCGCCGCCTCGACTGGTCCCACCTCGAGTTCCGCGCGGCGGCGGCGAAGCATACGGGCAGCGTGCCGAGCTCGCTCTAGGTCGCCGCGGTGGCGCGTGCCGCGAGCCTAATTCAAGCTCCCTCACGCCGCGCGCATGAAGTGCCAGCGGAGGTGGCCGTCGAAGCGGGCGAAGACCTCCGGGTGGATGCGGTCGGCGTAGTCGCGCAGCAGGGAGGAGAGGGAGGCGCCGCGAGCGGCGGCGATCAGGGGCTCGGCGGCGTCAGAGCCGGCGCGGGTGATGTAGGTCTGCCAGACCGCCTGGCGGATCGACATGGTGCCGAGGCTGACGTTGGGCAGCGCCGCGGCGCCGCGGCGCAGCAGCCGGATCTTCTCCTTGAGCTCAGGCATGGTGCTCATCGGCTCGCGCTGCCAGCCGGTGTAGGGCTTGGGGATCAAGATGTTGGTGCCGAGGTGGATCTCGCCGATCTGCCCCGTGGGCGCCAGCTCCTCGAGCATGATGCGACGGCAGTCGGCGGCGAGGTCGAGGATGGCCTGCACGTCCTCCATGGACTCGCCGGGCAGGCCGACCAAGAAATAGAGCTTCAAGCCGGTGAAGCCGTGGCGGAAGATGAGCCGCACTTTGTCGAGCAGCAGCTCGTTGGAGACCGGCTTGTTGAGCTTCCAGCGCAGGCTGTCCGAGCCGGTCTCGGGCGCCAGGGTGATCGAGCGGTCGCCGGAGGCGTGGAGGGCGGTGAGCACGCCGTCGGTGACCGCCGGGATGCGGATCGAGGAGACCGACGTGCGAAAGCCCAGCTCGTTGGCGTTCAAGAGGATGCGCTCGATCTCCGGATGGTCGCCCACCGCGGTGGCGACGAAGCCGAGCTGGTCGGTGACGCCGCGGGCGCGGTCGAGGGCGCCGAGGATGAACTCGGTCGGGTGCCAGCGGAACGAGCCCATGCCGAAGGTCGCCCAGCAGTAGCGGCACTTCTCGGGGCAGCCGCGCGACATCTCGATCAGGAACTTCTCGGAGAACTCGGTGTGTGGGGTGACGATGGCGGTGGTCGGCAGGTGGCCCGGCAGCCGCATCTGCTCGGCGGTGAGCTCGCGCTTCGAGAGCTTGCAGACGGTGTGGAGCAGCTCGTCCTCCTCCGGCCGGTGGACCGCCGGCACGTAGAACCCCGGCCGCTCGGCGAGCCGCCGGCAGACGTCGTACGGATTGCGCTCCTCGGCCAGCGCCGGCAGCAGCTCGGGCAGCAGGTTCTCGGCCGCCCCCAGGGCGAAGACGTCGACGAACTCCGACAGCGGCAGCGGATTGATCGCGGCGCAGGCGCCGCCGACGATGATGAGGGGCGCCTCGGGCCCGCGCTCGCTGCGGCGCAACGGGATGCCGGCCCGATCGAGCATCGCGAGCAGATGGACGTAGTCCTCCTCGAAGGAGACCGAGAAGGCGATGGCGCCGAAGTCGGCAAGCGGCGTGTCGGTGTCCACCGACCGCGGCATGCCGCCGCCGTCCGAGAAGAAACGCTCGGCCGCCCATCCGGGCTCGGCGTGCACCAGCTCGTAGACGCGCTGCAGCGCCAGCGAGCTCATGCCGATGTGATAGGTGTTCGCGTAGGCGAGCGCCAGCGAGAACTCGCCATGAGGAAAAAACCTCCCCACCGGCCGCTCGTCGCGGCGCGTACGGGACCAGTCGGTGGGCTGCGGCGCGCGACTACCCATGGCCAACCACGCATTCTACCGCTTCAGGCCGCGGATTCCGGCTGTCGGCCGCGACGCGGAGCGCGAAACCCCAGACCTGGGACCCAGGGCTCGCAGGGGCATCCGTAGAATCCAGCCGTGATCCCGATCCGCGACTCGGTACCCCGGCGGCGTGTGCCCGTTGTGATGTGGCTGCTCATCGCGATCAACGCCGCGGTCTTCCTGTGGGAGCTGTCGATCCCGCGCGCCGCGCTCGAGCAGGTGGTGTTCCTGTTCGGCCTGGTGCCGGCGCGCTGGACCGATCCTGCGTGGGCGGCCTCGGTCGGGCTGCCGGCGGGCGGGATCGCGCCCTGGCTCACCAGCATGTTCCTGCACGGGGGCCTGCTGCACCTGGCCGGCAACATGTGGACGCTGTGGATCTTCGGCGACAACGTCGAGGACCGCATGGGGCCGCTGCGCTTCCTCGTCTTCTACTTGCTCTGCGGCCTGGCGGCGTCGATCGCCCATACCTTCAGCCATCCCGACTCGATGCTGCCCACCGTCGGGGCCTCCGGGGCGATCGCCGGGGTGATGGGCGCCTACTTCCTGGTCTACCCGCTGGCGCGCGTCGTCACGCTCATACCCCTCTTCTTCTGGCCTCTGTTCGTCGAGATCCCGGCCTTCTTCTTCCTGCTCTACTGGCTGCTGCTGCAGATCCTCTCCGGCGCCTATGGCTCACTCTCCGGCCTGCCGGAAGGCGGCGTGGCCTGGTGGGCGCACGTCGGCGGCTTCCTGGCCGGCCTGGTCCTGGTCAAGGTGTTCCTCGATCGGCGGCGGCACCGGCCGCGACCTGCCGGCGATCACTACGGCTGGACCGTGCGGACACGCCGTTAGGAGGAGGCGCGGCGAGCAGGCGGGCGAAGGCTCGCGGCCACGCGGCGAGGAAGGGTACCAGGCTGCGGCGTAGCCGCGGAGAGCCGTCGACGGTCAGCAGCAGGCGCGCCAGGCGCTCGGGCCGGCGGCGGATGCGGCGTGAGGCGCGCGCGTAGGCCGTCAGGTCACCGGCGGCCAGGGCCGAGCCCAGCGCCTCGGCTTCGAGGAACGCGATTCCTAGGCCCTCGCCGGTGATCGCGTCGACGTAGCCGGCGGCGTCGCCGACGAGCGCCACGTGGCCGGCAACGGCACCCCGCACCCGCTGCTCGAACGGCCCGGAGCCTCGCTCCTCCGATGCCACGCGAGCCCCCGCCAGGCGGGAGGCGAGCGCCGGAACCCGGTTCAGGAGATCCTCGAACCCGCCGAGCCGCGCCGACCAGAGGAACGCCACGCCGACCTCGTCGTCCCCGACCGGCGTGACATAGGCCTCGCATCCGAGCGCCCAGTGGACCTCCACGTGATCGGTCCACGGCGCGACGTGGAAGTGACGCCGCAGCCCGAACCGTTGGCGGCAGGCGGGCGGGCTCGCAAGCCCGGCCCACCGGCGAACCTGGGAATGGAGGCCGTCGGCGCCGACCACAAACCGGGCCGTCAGCTCACCGCCAGCGGTCCTCACCCCGCGCTCGCTCAACCCGGCCGCGCGGCAGCCCCACTCGAGCTCCACCCCCGCTGCCTCCGCGGCCGTAACCAAGGCAGCGTGGAGCCGGGTGCGGCGCACCCCGAGTCCTGCGCGATCCGGTGGAAATCGCGCCTCCGCCGTCGCGCCGGCCGCGAGATAGCGGATGCCCGCGACTCTCCGACCGAGGCTCGACGGCCGCAGGCCGATCCGCTCCAGAGACACCACGCCCGCGCCCAGGATCCCTTCGCCGCAGGCCTTGTCGATGGGAGGCCGCCGGCTGTCGCAGACGGTCACGGTGAGACCGTGGTGGGCGGCGTGGATGGCGGTGGCCAGGCCGGCCGGCCCGCCACCGATCACCACCACGTCCCGCTCACGCATTGGGGGTCACCATTCGAGCAGGAGCAGCTCGGAGCAGAACCCGGGGCCCATGGCGAACAGCAGGCCGCGGGCTCCGCGGGGAGGAGGATTCTCGAGGATCTCGCGAAGCACCAGCAGCACCGAAGCCGAGGAGAGATTGCCCACTTCCCTGAGGCTGCGCCAGGCGCCCTCCAGCGCCCCGTTGGGCAGCGCCAGGGTCTCCTGCACCGCCTCCAGCACCTTCGGCCCTCCGGGGTGGGCGATCCAGACGTCGATGTCCGAGCGGGTGAGCCCCTGGTCGGCGAGGAAGCCGTCCACGTCGCGCCCCAGGTGGCGGCGCACCACGTCCGGCACCGCGGCCGACAGGACGATCTGGAAGCCGCGCTCCGAGACGTCCCAGCCCATGACGCGCTCGGACTCGGGATAGAAGACCGAGCGGCTGGCAAGGATCCGCGGGCCGGCGGCCGGCCGCTCCGCCCCGGTGACCACCACGGCAGCCGCACCGTCGCCGAACAGTCCGGTGGAGATCAGATTCTGGATCGACAGGTCGCCGCGCTGCAGGGTCAGCGAGCAGAGCTCGACCGACAGCAGTACGGCGACGTCGCCCGGGAAGCCGCGCAGGTAGTCGGCGCAGCGGGCGAGACCGGCCGCTCCGGCGACGCATCCCAGGCCGAACAGGGGCACGCGCTTGACGTCCGACGGCAGGCCAAGGCGGTTCGCCAGCCGCGCGTCGATCGAGGGCGCGGCGATGCCGGTGACGGTGGTGAAGTAGAGGGTGTCGACGTCGTCGACGCTGAGACCGGCGGCGTGCAGCGCGTCGCTGAGCGCCGCGGCGCCGATGTCCACCGCCACCTGGATGAAGGCGTCGTTGGTCTCGCCGAAGCTCGAAAGGTGGGGGTAGCGCTCGAGCGGCAGCGCCAGGTGCCGGCCTCCCACCAGCACGTTGTCGAAGAGCTGCTCCAGCCGCCGCGGGCTGCGCAGCCGCGGCCCCCAGTGGCGCCGGGCCGCGTCGAGCAGCTCCTGCTGCGGATAGTAGTGAGACGGAAAGGCGCGGCCGACCGCGGCGACGTGGGCGATGGTCCCTCAGACCTCCCGCCCGAGCCGCAGGCGCCGGGCGATCAGTGCCAGCAACAGGCCGCAGACGGTATAGAGCACCAGCCAGCGCAGCGCCAGCGGCCACCACGGATCGCGCGGCAGGCGGCTCCAGCGCTCGATCGCCAGCACCATCACCGGACCGCGGAACACCCAGGCGATCCAGCCGGTGGCGAGGCCGTCGAGCCACCAGGAGCCGCTGCGACCCTGGACCAGGAGGAAAAGCGCCGTCAGCGCCAGGATCTCGAGCATCCAGCCGCCGAGCTGCAGGGTCGCCGGCGGATCGGTCACCGGGCCCAGGCCGTAGCGGGAAAGGCCCTCCAGGTCGGGCATCCACCCGAGGCCGGAAAGCGCGAAGGCGTGGAGAACGAAGACCAGCAGCAGCAGCGCGATGGCTACAATGAGGAAGCGGATCAAAGCCGAGGCATGATACCCCACGACTCCCGCCCATCCGGCCGCCGAGGTGCGTGCGTATTCAGGGGTTGCGGGGTCCGAGGCCCCGCTCGAACCGCCGAGCCGTGACGAGGAGCAAGGCAGGATGACCACCGCCCCCCTGCGGACACCCGAGGCCGTCTCGCAGACGCCGCGGGTCACGCTGCGCTCGCTCGACACCCTGTGGTTCCAGGTCGGCGGCACGGTTTGCAATCTCGCCTGCACCCACTGCTTCGTCTCCTGCTCGCCGACCAACCACACCCACGAGATGATGAGCCTGGACGAGATCCGGCCCTACCTCGAAGAGGGGGCGGCGCTGGGCGTCAAGGAGTACTACTTCACCGGCGGCGAGCCCTTCTTGAACCCCGAAATGGAGGCGATCCTCCAGGAGACGCTGCGCCACGGGCCCGCCACGGTGCTGACCAACGGCCTGCTGCTCGGACCGGAGCGCTGCCGGCGCCTCCGGGCCCTGGCCGACGCCAGCCGCTACTCCCTCGACTTCCGCGTCTCCCTCGACGGCTACGACGCCGCCACCAACGACGCGATCCGCGGCGAAGGGACCTTCGAGCGCATCCTCGCGGGGGCGAAGGATCTCTACGACGTGGGCCTGAATCCCGTGATCACCGTCACGGAGGTGGACAGCGCCTATGCCACCGCCGGCGGCAAGGAGCGGTTCTTCGCCCTGCTGCAGCGTCTCGGCTTCGATCCGCCGCGCCTCAAGGTGCTGCCGGCCTTCCACATCGGCGCCGAGGCCGAGCGCACCGGCGCCTACGCGAGCTGGCAGCGCCTGGCGGCGGAGGACACGCCGGAGGACGGCTGGGAGCACCTGCAGTGCTCCTCCTGCCGCATGGTCACCGACCAGGGCGTCTGGGTCTGCCCCATCCTGGTCAACGAGCCGACGGCGAAGATGGGCGAGCGGCTGGCCGACACGCTGGGCGACTTCCCGCTCGCCCACTCCGCCTGCTGGACCTGCCACGTCTACGGAGTGAGCTGCAAGACATGACCGTGCAGGCGACCACCAGGAGTAGCGGCCGAGCTCGTCTCGGCCGATTCCGCAGCGCAAACCTGCCATGAGCCGCGATCCGAAGGAGCTTCGCCGCAGAAATCCCACCCCCGAGGAGCGGGCGCGGCTCGTCGCCCACCGCGGCCTCGCCACCTGGGGGGAGCGCCTGGTGCCGCTCGGAGACTTCCACGGCGCCGCCGCGAGATCCGGACGAGCACTCGACGCGGAGGCACGCGCGGAAGCGCGCCGGGAGTTCCTCTGCCAGCCCCCCGACGCCACCCCGGTCGAGGGACCGTGGTCGCGCGTGCTCGTCTTCGGCGGCGTCTACTCGAACCACCCGGCGCTCGGCGCCCTGCTGGAGGTGGCGACACGGCGCGGCGCCGAGGCGATCTACTGCCTCGGCGATCTCGGCGGTTTCGGGCCGAACCCGGAGAAGGTCTGGCCGCTGCTCACCGCGGCGCACGTGCGCACCTTGCAGGGCAACTACGAGGAGTCCCTCGCCGCCGGCGCCGACGACTGCAACTGCGGCTACACTGACCCGCGCGACAACCACTTCGCGCGCCTCTCCTACCAGTACACGGCGAGTCACTGCTCGGACGCGTTCCGGACCTGGATGGGCACCCTGCCGAAGCGCCGCCGCCTGCGCGTCGGTGACGCCGAGCTGCTGGCGGTGCACGGCTCCCCGCGCCGGATCAACGAGTTCCTCTTCGACTCGACGACACCGGATCCCTATCTGGACGTGTTGCTCGACCAAGAGAACGCCGACGGCCTGCTGTGCACCCACACCGGCTTGCCCTGGCACCGCCGTCTCCCGACCGACAAGCACGCGATCAACGTCGGCGTCATCGGCCGCCCGGCGAACGACGGCTCCCCCCGCGTCTGGTACACCTGGCTCGAGGCCCGCGACGAGGGCCTCCACGTCGAGCTCACCCCACTCGACTACGACCAACAGACGCTGGCCGGCGAGATGCGCGCAGAACAGCTCCCCGACGAGTTCGTGCAAACGATCGAAACCGGCTGGTGGACCACCTGCCTCGAGATCCTCCCCGCCCGCGAGCGCGCCGCCGGCCGGCACTGACCATTGCTGCGATCAGGCGTCCTCTCGATATCTGTAGCCACACCGGCGGACGAAGCCGACAAGTGCATACCCGTGTTAGATGGCGCGCCGCGATCACCTGGGCTTTGACCTAAGCTTTGGGGTCCCAAAAGAAGCGAAACCTGTGTAGTCCGGGTAAATGGTCGAGTGACGGTACCCGAAGAGATCCTGAAGTCGCTTGCGTACCTCCGGAACGGCAGACGCCTCGATTCTTACGGTGTAGACGGCGTCTGCCGAGGGTCCCCCGGCAAGGGGCTCCAACTTGTGAACCCGTAGCGGCACCGACGTCGCCCGGCGGACCTCGTCGATCTTCCAGCGGCCGTCGGCTTGATGCGTTGACTTCGGCCAGGCCAATACGCCGGTGGTCGGAACTCCGCCAAGAATAAAGCCTCCGTTCTGGGCGGCAAGCCGCGGAAGAAAGTGAGGCGGCCGCCATGCTAATACTTGCGTGGTCCATTTCTGGTACGCGGCCTTTTCCTCGGCAACGCTGTCCTTCGCCACCGGCTTCGGCCAGGGCCGCCAAAAGTCATCTTCCCACGAGCGACGGTCATCGTTCTCGTTGATGAGTCGATCCGTCACATCTATTGCGAAGAGACGAACATCCACCGGCTCGCACACCTCGCCATTGTCCCACTTCTCCTCTACAGCGAACCACAGGCCGATCCACGGATTGAAAGCAACATCTATCAGCCGAGTGGGCGCACCGTAGTGTTGCAAGACAGCGAGCTGCCCCAAGATCGAGAGGCGCCCAAACTGGCTCATGTGCAATCCCCATCGATGCAGGTCGGCCAGAATCCGTCCTTCTGCTGTCTGCAAGTCGAGTTCAGTTGGAGCTTGTGCCGCCGTCGACGTCCACAGCGCTCGCCGATACAGCGAGCTATGCAGGGGCCAGCGCGCATCTGTGAGCCCACGCCACGCGAAGACGCGCCCCTTAGCAGACCACTTATCAAAGACGCCATGGATCAAGTCACGGACACTCTCATAGCTCTCCGCGGTCACTTCCCAAGGCTTCCAGAAGTCCTCTACCATGGGGTCATTCCGTTGCTCGATCGCGTTGGTCACGGCGTTCGTCTCCTTCGTGCGCATTCGTACCCGGCTGCCACGGCCCGCCGACAGGCCAGGATCCCGTTCCCGGCGCCCCGAGTCTGAGGTCTTCCAGTATCGGCAGGAGGAATGCGCCTAGAAGCTCTCCGAGCTCGCGGCCGGGATCCTCCGGCGTCTCCAGGCCGGCGCGCTGGGCAAGTGCGCGCACCTGCGCCGGGCGTGAGGGGTTCTCCCAGTACGCCGGAGTGAGTCCGATCGGCGCTTCGGCTGGAATGGGCGTCGCGCGTCTGGCGAAGGTTCGACGCACGGCCTCGGTGAGCGTCGCGCGGTCGAAGGCAAATCGGCTCGCGAGGTGGTGCAGGTCGAAGAAGTCCTTGATCCTGGTGTTGCGGTCGCCGAGTACGACCAGTGCCTCGAGCTTCTCCGCCACCACCGCCTCTCGGGGATAGGCCAGCACCTCGGGCGCCGAAAAGTCGAGTAGCGAAGGATTGACGACGGGCTCGGGGGGCGGCCAGACGGCGTCGGCGAGCCCCATGTCCACCTGCAGCGGCAAGCGCGCGGAGCCGCAGTGGGCCAGCAGAGTCGCTCGGGTGCCGGCGTATTCGTCCTCGGCGCGAATGGCCACGATGCGGATCGTGTCGGCCTCGAAGACGATGCCGTCAGGGGCCACTGCAACCTCGCAAACCGTCCGGAGGTCGGCTCGGATGGCGTCGAACGATCCGTCGCCCGTCCGCAGTAGGTCGAGGTCGCGGGTCGCGCGGTACGGTCGATCCGACCACAGGCGCAGAAGCAGGGCGCCCTTGAGCACGAAGCGATCGCGCAGGTTGGAGATGCCGAGTCGGTACAGGAACCGCTCGTACGCGTAGGCGGTGAGCAGCGTCTGGTAGTCGTCGCCCATCTGTCGGGCCTGGTTGAGCAGGCGCGCGGCGACAGAAGCGGCGACGTTTCGCTTGCCGGAGGTCATGCGATGGCGTCCAGGTAGGGCTGCATCACGCGCGTCACCCGGCAGATGCGGGCGAAGCGCGCCAGATCGGTCGCGCCGCCGCGATGCCGCCGGGTGAAATCGCGCAGCGCCTCGACGGCTACGTCGATACCGATCTTGTTGCGGTACTTGAAGCAATCGGCCACGGTCTTCGCGGCCGAGTAGACGCGCACCTCGACCCCCTCCAGATGGTGCGACTCCACCCCTTCCGTGAGCGCGGCTCCCGAGAAGCGCGCCACCCGCAGCCGGGGGTAGTCGAGTCGAGGTATACGCGCCTTCTCCGGCAGCGCAATCCACACCGCGGCGGGTGCCTGGGTGGTCAGGCCGTGGAAACGCAGCGCGGTGAGCAGGCAGAACACGCCCGCGGGTACGCGTTTGGCGACCTGCGCTAGGGTGTGTTCGGCCGTGGGGGCGTGGTGCGCCAGGGTGTAGATGCCCCGTGCCTGCCGTTCGACGAGTCCCTCACGGACCAGCCGGTAGAGCAGTGCGCGCGACACGCCCAGCGTCTCGAGCTCTTTCGGCCGGACGAGGCCCTTTTCCTCGATGATCGCGAGGGCGCGGTCCCGTGTATTCACGGACCACAGGATACAAAATGTCGGGACTTGAATACAATCCCCGACATACTGTTCCAGCCCAGCGTTCGCGTGAGGCCGGAAATCTCGGCACCGACTCGGACGGTGCCGAGATTCTCGGCGCGGGTTAGTGTCGCAGTCGGATGTCGCAGCTTGTCACAGCTCTTGTCACAGCCTGTCACAGCTCGCTTCCGGTCCTCCGTACGGACACGGACAGACGATAGTGGCGGGTCGGATCCGTCGGACCGCTGCCTGTCTTATCGAGCAGCCCCTTCTCCAACAGCAGCTTGAGATCCCGCTGCAGGGTCCGCCGGTTCACGCCCGGGCAGAGCGCCTCGTAGTCCTGGATGGTCAGCCGCCCGTGCTCCAGGGCGTGGCCTATGGCCAGCGACTGACGGTCCGTGAGCGCGTGCTCGCGGGCGACCACGTCGCGCCGGATCACGCGCTCGCCGCGCGCCTTGACCTCATCGAGCTGCGTGGCGAGACCCTCCGTGAAGTACTCGAGCCAACCCGTCAGGTCCATGTCCCGCTCTCGGACGCTCTGGATCGCTCGATAGAAGGCGGGCCGTTCACGGTCATAGTACTCGCTGATGGTGAATAGCCGCTTGAAGTCGTAGCCGGCGCGGTAGAGGCAGAGCGTTGAGAGGAGCCGCGAGGTGCGCCCGTTGCCATCGAGGAACGGGTGGATGTGCACGAGCTGGAACTGCCCGATCCCGCTCGTCAGGACAGGGTGTACGTCGCTCGACTCGTTCAGCCAATCGACGAGCTCCCGCATCAGGATGGGCACGTCGCGTACCGGCGGCGGCGTGTAGACGACCTGGCCGGTCACGGAGTTGACGACGTAGTTCTGCACGCGCCGGTACTCGCCCGGCGCGGCCGACCCTCCCCGCACTCCCTCCACCAGCCGCCGATGGATCTCGCGGACGAGGCCCTCGGTGATCGGCCCCCCGTCCTCCAGGTAACCCGACACGAGCTCGAACGCGCTCCGGTAATTGAGGAGCTCGCGGACATCGTCCGGATCGGCGTCCGGAACGGCCTCGCCGGCAAGCAGCCGCTCGGACTGCTCGAGGGTGAGCCGCGTGCCCTCGATGTGCGTCGTGTGGTGCGCCTCGAGTACCAGCGCCCGCTCGCCCATGTCGCGAATCCACTCCTCGGAGAGCTTGGCCGCCTCGAAGAAACCCCGCGCCCGCTCGATCCGCGTCAGCGCGGCAGTGACAGGGTTGGTGACCGTGAAGCGCGGTGCGAAGCTCACGCCGTTTCCTCCCGGACGTCGATCTTGCCGGTGACCGCGGCCGAGATCAGGGCGGCGCGATGGGCCTCCGGGACCCACACGGCGAGGAGGCTGGCGCCCTTGAGGATGCAGCGGTCCCGCACGCTCGAAGCGCCGAGCCGGTAGAGGAGGCGCTCGCCAGCGTAGCGCACGAGGGTCCGCTCGAATTCCTCGCCCGCTGTCTTGGCCTGCGCCAGCAGCCTGGCCTTCACGGATGCGGCCACGTCGGGGCTCATATCGATCTCGCATCCAGCGCGGCGCTCAGGCGGCGAGACGGCAGGACCTCCTCGACGCGAGACAGCTCCGCGACTGTAGTCTTGCGCTGCCGCAGCGCGTCCTGCAGGGCTTCCATCGCGACCTTGGGGCCGACGAGGCGCTCCAGGCGGAAGCAGTCGACGACCGTTCGAGCTGGACCGGTGATCCGAGCCGGAACGCCCTCGAAGCTCGTATCCTGAACGCCGTAGCTCCAGGCCGCTCCGCTGAAGCGCACGATGCGCAGCCGGGTTCCTTCGACGCGCGGGCGTCGCGCCTTGTTCGGAATGGCCAACCAGACCTCCGCCGGTGCCTGCGTCCCGATCTCGTGGACGCGCAGTGCCGAGAGCAAGCAGACGATGTTGTTCGGGATCCGCGCGCAGGCCATCGCGAGCGAGTAGTTCTCGGTCGGTTCGGCGTCGCTCAGGCGGTACAGCCCCCGGGCGACGTGCTCGAGCAGGCCTCGGCGGACCAGTGTGCGGACCTGATGACGGGTGAATCCGGCCTGCTCGATGTCGCTAGGGCGGAAGAACGCGCCGAGCCCTGCCTGCCGCAGGAGGTCGGCCAGGAACGAGGGCTTGTTCAGAAGGTCGGTAGCGTCCGGCACAGTACCGACATTTTGCGGGACCAAAGCTGCCTTGTCAACTCAAAACGTCGGTACAGAGAGCCGTAATACCGACATTTCGTGCGGGGCGAATCGTCGACACTGGCGGAGAAATGTCAACGCCCCGCCATGACCGGCGTGACCGGATCTTTTGAACGCGCTTGAAGGTGTCGCGGATCAGGTCCGCGACACACCAGATGAAGCTCACGATCCGGCTGTGGTTCATGACTTGCCGATCTCGCGTGAGCCGTGACGGTAGCGCTCAGCACGGAAACCGTCAAGAACAGCGGGCGGCTGCAGAGGCGCGGTCCACGCGGGCCTGACGATGGGAGGGTTTACATTCTCAGATTATTTCGACTATGCTGGAAATATGGAAGAAACGATGGCCGTCGAAGGCTTTGCGGCGCTAGCGCAGCCGGCGCGGCTGCGCGTGTTCCGGCTGCTCGTGGAGGCGTTGCCACTGTGGCTGCCGGCCGGGGAGATCGCGGGGCGCGTGGGGCTGCCGCCGTCGACCCTGTCCTTCCATCTCGACCGCCTTGCCCGCGCCGGCCTGGTGCGTTCCCGCCGGCGCGGGCGCTCGATCCGCTACGCCGCCGACTGCCAGGCGGTGGGTGAGCTGATCGGCTACCTGACCGACAACTGCTGCCGCGGAGCCGCGGCGCGACCCCCGGAGGTATCCCATGAGTCAGAATCCCGCCATGTCGTCCACCCAGCCGGATGAGATCGTGACCCAGGTGCGCGAGCGCTACGGAGAGCTCGCGCGCGAAGGCGCCAGCTGCTGCGGACCGACCACCAGCACCGGCGACCTGGCGCATGCCATCGGCTACCGGGAGGCCGACCTTGAAGAGCTGCCCCCCGACGCCAACCTCGGGCTGGGCTGCGGGGCGCCGGTGCCGCTGCTTGATCTCCAGCCGGGGGAGACCGTGCTCGACCTGGGCTCCGGTCCCGGCCTCGACGTCTTCATCGCCGCCAAGGCCGTGGGCCCGACGGGTCGCGTGATCGGGGTGGACATGACCCCCGAGATGATCGACCGCGCCACCGCTGCGGCAGAGCGGCTCGGGCTCGACCACGTCGAGTTCCGGCTCGGCCGGCTCGAGGCCCTGCCGCTCGACGACGCCTCGGTCGATGCCGTGACCAGCAACTGCGTGCTGAACCTGGTGCCCGACAAGCGGGCCGTCTTCCGGGAGATCGCCCGCGTCTTGAGGCCCGGCGGCCGGCTGGTCGTCGCCGACCTCGTCCTCGCCAAGCCGCTGCCCGGCGCCGTCGCGACGGACGTCGCTGCCTGGTGCGGGTGCGTCGGCGGCGCGATGCCGCGCGAGGACTATTTCGCGGCGCTAGCCGAGGCCGGGTTGCAAGAGCTAACGGTGCTCAAGGAGTCAGACTACGTCAGCATCTGGGCCCAGACCGACCCCGAGGGGCTGCGCGCCCTCGCCGAACGGACCGGCACGACGCCGGAAGAGCTCGCCAACGCCGTCGTCTCGGTGACCTACCGCGCTGAGCGACGGCGCGGCTAGACTCGCTCGCTCCGCGGCGGCGATCCGGGAGCAGGATCCCGCCGTAGAGTAGGAGCGAGATGAGCACGATGCCGAGAATCGCCATCCTCGGCGCCGGCCCCATCGGCCTGGAGGCGGCGGCCGCCGCGCTGGAACGCGGCTGGCCGTTCACGGTCTACGAGACGGCGGCGCGCGTCGCCGACCACGTGCGGGCCTGGGGTCACGTCCGGCTGTTCACGCAATGGGACCTGAACGCCTCGCCCCGTGCCCGCCGCCTGCTCGCCGACGCCGGGCAGCGCATACCCGAAGGAGAGGCTTGCCCGTTCGGCCGCGAGCTGGTCGACCAGGTGCTCGATCCCCTGGCGGCCCTGCCGGCGATCGCCGCCAACCTGCGCCTCGGAAGCCGCGTCGTCGCCGTCTCCCGTGAGGGTCTGCTGAAGAGCGACGCCATCGGCGATCCCGACCGACGGCGCCGCCATCCGTTCCGCCTGCTGCTGGAGACGGCGGACGACGAGGAGACGGTCGAGCATGCCGACGTGGTGCTCGACTGCACCGGCAGCTACGGCAACCCCAACACCTTGGGCGACGGGGGCATCCCGGCTCCCGGCGAAAGGCGGCTCGGCGAGCGGATCCGCCGCACGCTGCCGGACCTGGAGGCCGAGGCACAGAGCTGGTCGGGGCGCACCGTGCTGCTCGCCGGTGCCGGTCACTCGGCGCAGACCGCGGCGCGCGACTTCGCCGCGTTCGCGAAGCGCCATCCCGGGACACGGTTGCTCTGGGCCGTCCGTTCCCAGGCGCCAGGCTGGGGGCGGGTGGCCGAGGATCCGCTCCCCGAGCGCGCGACGCTGGCCGACGACTCCGACGCTCTCGCCGCCGGCGCGAGCCCGGCCGTGGAGCTGTTGCGCGGCCGCATCGTCGAGGCAGTCGCGCCCGCCGGCGACCGGATCGCGGTGACACTGCGCAACGGCGACGAGACAACGGAAACCGTGGAAGTCGATCGCGTTGTTTCGCTCACCGGCTACGTCGGCGACCACACCCTCTACCGCCAGCTCCAGATCCACGAGTGCTACGCCACTTCGGGCCCCATGAAGCTCGCCGCGGCGCTCCTCGGCGACGCCTCCGGCGACTGCCTGCAGCAGGTGAGCCACGGCGCCGACAGCCTCACCAGCCCCGAGCCCGACTTCTTCCTCCTCGGCGTCAAGTCCTACGGCCGCAAACCCACCTTCCTCCTGCGTACCGGCTGGCAGCAGGTGGACGAGATTTTCGGGCTGCTAGCGGGTTAACGGTTCCGCTCCTGGGAGACCTCCAGGCTCAATTCGCACAGGCTCTGAGTCAATCAACGACTGACGCAGCTCGGGCACAGATCTGCTCGACTTTGCTGCCACGTGGTCGCGAGACGAGAGCAGCTCGTTGTGGCTCATTGTGCCGATGACGTTGACGTCCTCGGGGAGTGTGATCTGCTCCGCCATCTCCTCCGGCATCCTCTCCTTCGCCTTCGGCGACGCCGGTCACCTCTCGGCCAGCATCATCCTCGGCATGTACCTGGTGGTGAACTTCCTGGTGCTGGAGGCGCGCCGCTATCGCTACTTCGACGTCTGGAAGAACCGCTTCCTCTTCCTGGTGCTGCTGGGCGGCTGGCTGGGCAAGGTCCTACTGCAGCCCGAGGGTGCGGTCTGGGCCCGCCAGGGGCGCGAGGGCGCCCTAACCGATTTCTGACGACGGAACCGTCGACCGGTCTCGGCCTCCGTGGTCACCGCTAGACTCGGACTATCCCGGCGCCCGTGCGCCCGTTGCGCTCCGGCCGGAACATCTCGATGAGAACCCTGCTCGCCATCCTCGCCGCCTTGGCGTTCGCGATCGTCGGCGGCGGGACCTACCTGCTGACGCGAACGGTCGCCGTCGTCGGCGACGCCCAGCGTGTCGCCGCGCTCGTCGACGACACCGGCGCCTATGAGCTCACCTATGACCAGGCGCTGGAAGCGGCGCTCGCCGACGCGCTCGCGCGCGACTCCGGGGGCACGGCCGGCGTCGCCGGCGACCTCGGGGCGATCGCGCAGAACGACCCCGCGACGACCGCGGCGACTCTGAAGGAGGCCGTCGAAGCGGTCCTGCCGCGGGAGTTCCTCCAGGCCCAGGTGCAAGAGGCGCTCACGCGGCTCGGCCCCTACCTCATCGGGCAGGCTGACGAGTTCACGCTGGAAGCCGACGTCGCCGAACGTATTCGGACGGCCCCGCCGATCGTGGCGAGCACGGTCGGGGAGCTGGGTGTCGGCAGGATCCTCGCCACCCGGGTGATCGCTCCGCGCCTCGTCGAGCGCTTCGGGGACCTCGACCTCGACAGGCTGGGAATAAGGCTCACCGAGGCCACGGCGCGCGACATCGCGTTGCGCGTCCTCCCGCCCGCGTGGATCGAGCGCGCGCTCGTCAGCACTGCCGAGGAGATCGCGCCGTACCTCGCCGGGGACACCACATCGTTCGCCGTCCGCATCCCGCTGGCGGACCGCGTCGTCGCGCTCGCCGAGCTGCTGAAGGACGAGGTGGCCGGCCAGGCGGCCGCCGGCAACTTCGCCTTCGGCGAGCTCGCGGGGACGACGATCGAGCGGCGGGTGGGCGGGTCGGCGGCGCTCGGCTACGGCATCGAGGTCACGGCAGAGGAGATCATCCAGGCCCTGGACCGGGTCACGCCCCCGGAATGGCTAGCCGCCCAGGCGGGCCTGGTGATCGATCGTCTCGCCGCCTATCTCACCGGCGACAGCGACGAGCTGGCCGTCACCATCGGCCTGAGCGCGTGGAACGAGAGGGCCCTCGCCGTCCTCTTCGAGCTGGCCGAAGAAAGGGTGACGCGGATGGTCGAGAGCCTGCCGCCTTGTCGGACGCCGGAGGAGTTCTCGGCCGCCGGCGCCGACATCGCCGCCCGCCGCGCTCCGCGCTGCGCCGGACCGGAAGTGGAGGCCCTGCTGCCGGTGGTGCTGCCGCTGATCCGGATGCGGATGGAGCAGATCGCCGAGGACCTGCCGTCCAGCCTCACCTACACCGACGCCATGTCGCGACAGGAGCTCGGACCGGAGCGGCTCGGCACCCTGGAACGGACCCGCGATCAGATCGTCAACGGGCTGGTGTGGACGGACCGGGAGCTGCTCGCGGGGCTCGGCCGCGACGGTGGGGCGCGAGACGAGGCGGAGAGCGCCCTCCAACGGATCCGCGACGGCTTCCGCTACACCGACCAGGACCTGCGCCGGGATCTTGGAGCCGACGCCGAGCACCTCGAGTCGTTCCGCGGCACCGCCCGCTTCGCGCAGCGCCATCGCTACGCCCTATACGCCCTGAGCCTCGGTCTTCTCCTCGCCGCGGCCTTCGCCGGCGGGCGCACCTGGAGCGGGCGCGCGATATGGGCAGGAGGGGTCCTGTTCGTCGCCTCCGGCGCCCTGCTTCTGGCGCTGTACGCCGCCGAGGCCGCCGGCGCGAGCCGCGTTGAGGACGCCGCCGGCAACGCGGTCACGCTGGATCCGGACACCCGGGCGTCCTTCCCGCGCCTGGCGCAGCTGCTCGACGGCGGGGCGGCGACCGGGGTCGCCGTCCGAGCCTGGCACGCGCTCGCGGCTGCCTATCGCGCCGGCGTCACACCCTTCCTGATCGCCGGCGCCGCCCTCCTCCTGGCGGCCGCCGCAACGCGGATGATCGGACGCCGGGCGGGAGGGCGGCAGGGCGACGGCGGCGGGCCCTGACCGGCTACGTGTACCGGAACCAGACGTCGCTGACGCGGGCGACGTCGCCCTTGATCACGAACCCGGCTCCGATCTGGCGGTGCTGGTTCCCGTGCTCGTCCCGGCTGTCGCCGTCGAGGTCGAAGCTGCGGCCGTGCTTCAGAGCCGTCGTGCCGACCTTGCCGTTGCGGTTCAGGTCGAACGTAAGAGGAGAGCCCGTCTCGCCTCGATCGGAGCCGCCTCCACCTCTAGACCCTGAACAAGCTTGAAACCAGCCGATGGAGGTAGCGAGAAACGCCGGAAAGGCTTATCCTGCTTGGAGCTCGGTGAGTTCCACGTCACGCCAGAGCTCCGAGGAAGGAGGCCTTTCCGGTG
>JBOGJI010000197.1:0-1525 GCA_050747865.1 Thermoanaerobaculia bacterium | reverse complement strand
CCGTCCCCGTCTTCGAGGTATAGGTCGAGCCGGCCTTCGAGGCGCCCGGGTAGGCGGGGAACCAGGCGGGCACGGAGCTCGTGTCTCCGCCGCCGATGGTGACCGTGGCGTCGCCGGACTCGTCGGTCATGGTGATCACACCCCCGTCGCCGCTCGTCGCCCTCGTGGCGTCGACGGTGACCTTCTTGCCTCCGGCGTCGATGCGGAACTTGCCCTGCTGGATGTCCGACCAGTCGGCGGTGAAGACTTCGCCGGTCTTCTTGTTGCGGATGGTCAGCGTCTGGGCCTCGTCGTCGGCCTCGACCAGCTCGAGGTCGGGGTTCATGCGCACGGCCAGCTCGGCGGCGGCACGGGCGGGATTCTCTCTGTAGTTCTCCGCGACGTCCTTGAGCTTCTTGGTGGCGAAGATGCCGCCGGCCACCGTGAGGATGCCGACCAGGACGATGATGCCGAGGCATCCGATGAGGATCCAGGCCAGGGGGCCGAGTTTCTTCTTCTGCTGCGGCTGCGGCGGCGCGGGCGCTTGCGGCTCCATGTCTCTCTCCAGTTTGTATGCCGTGGTCGGCGATTTGGAACGGACGGGGACGCTGCCACCAACCCGGTGTCAAGGGAACGGCCGGCACGGAGGCCGGCCCTGACGGCCGGCCGGCCGAGCGCTTGCGCGAGGCCCTGGGAGCAACGTCGCCCGCGACCCGGCGCGTAGCGACGGGTCGGCCGCTTCAGACCGTTGCCGAGCCCGGCGGTTCAGGGGGCCGGCTCGCCATCGGCGTCGAGGTAGCGGATCTCGCCGAGGCCGAGCTCGCGGACTCCGGCTTCGATCTCCTTGCGGTCTCCGACCACGACCCAGACCACTTCGTCGGGGCGCACGACCTGGGCCGTCGCTCCGGCCACGGCCGCGCGGTCGAGAGCGCGTACGGATTCCGGGTAGCGATCCCAGTAGTCGTCGGCGAGGCCGAAGCGCACGATCTCCGCCAGCGAGGCGAGGACGGCGCCATTGGTCTCCCACTGGCCGGGCAGCGTCAGGGTGCTCTGGTCCCTGACCTTCGCCACCTCGTCGCCCGTCGGCGGCGCCTCGCCGGCGATCCCGGCGAGCTCGCGCCGGATCTCCGCCATCGACTCGGCCGTCTTGTCGGTCTGCACCGGGGCGTAGACGAACCACGGGCGCTGGCCCTGGGCGTCGAAGATGAGGCTGCGGGCGCCGTAGGACCAGTGCTTGTCCTCGCGCAGGTTCATGTTGATGCGGGCGGTGAACGAGCCGCCGAGCACGTCGTTGGCGGCCTGCAGGGCCACCTCATCGGGGTTGTTGCGCGGCACGGTGAGGTGGCCGGCGAGGATCACGGACTGATCGGAGTCGGGACGGTCGATCATGTAGACCACGCCGCCGCCGGAGCTCTCCGCTGAGCTGCTCGCCCGCCTGCTCATGCACATCCCCGCGCCCAGGCTCCACGTCGCCCGCTACTACGGCCACTACGCCCACCTCTGCCGCGCTCGGCGCCGGCAGGGTGGGGTTGAAGGCGTCCCGACA
>JBOGJI010000196.1:0-7445 GCA_050747865.1 Thermoanaerobaculia bacterium | reverse complement strand
CTGCTCCCTCCTATCGCCACTAGCCGGATCCGTCGTGTTCGCCTTGATCGATCTCTCTTTGCCCTCGAAGCGGCGGCAATGTAGCACAGACGTCACTGCACTGTCTACGGTGCAGGCCATCAATCTTCCGACGACAGGCGCAGCTCGGCCACGCAGCCCCGTCTGTCGGTGCGATTCTCCAGGACCAGCGTCGCCCCGTGGGCGTCGGCGATCTGGCGGCACAGAGCCAGTCCTATCCCCGAGCCACCCTCCTTGGTGGTGAAGAAGGGCACGAAGAGATTCGCGGTGCTGGCGATTCCGGGACCTTCGTCACAGATCCACAGCGCGATGTCGGCGCCGTCGACGTTCCAGCCGATCTCGACTCCGCCGCCGGTCGTGAGCACCGCGTCCACCGCGTTGCGCACCAGGTTGATCAGGAGCTGCTCCAGCTGCGTGCCGTCTCCGCGGACGCGGGCGGGCGGCCCCGGCCGCACCTGGACGGGCAGCCGGTTCTCGACGGATGCCACGCGCCGCACCAGCGCGTCCACGTCCAGCGATTCGAAGCTCGGCGGCGGCAGGCGCGCCAACCGCGCGTAGGAGGAGATGAAGCGGGAGAGCGTGCGAGCCCGCTCCTCGATCAGCTCCAGGCCGGTGACCATGTCGCGCCGTCCCTCCCCGGCCGTCGCGGTGTCGACGAGCCCCTTCAACGTCGCCGCGGTCGACTGGATCGGCGTGAGCGAGTTGTTCACCTCGTGGCCGAGGACGCGGATCAGCCGCTCCCAGGCCAGCCGCTCCTCGCGCCGCAACGTGCGGCTCAGATCGGCGACGACCAGCAGCCGATGGGGCATGCCGCCCTCGCGGAAGCTCGCCTGCCGCACGCTCCAGCGACCGCTGCCGCCGGTAAACGCATGCTCGACGGGGGCGTCCGTCTGTACCGCGAGCAGCGGCGCGAGGCCCAGCTCCTCGGCCGGGCGGCCGACCAGCCGGCCCTCGGGCTCGGCGAGCAGACGCTCTCCCGCGGGATTGACCACCCGCAGACGCTCCTCGGGGTCGAAGGCGAAGACGGCGAGGTCGATCTCCGCCATCACCTTGCGCGCCAGGGCGGCGGACTCCAGCGCCCCGAGGCGCTGCTCCTTGAGCAGGTCGGCAAGCCGGTTGAGCTCGTCGACAACCGCGTTGACGGCGCCGCCGCGGCCACGGAGCCGGCCGCGGATCGAGAAGTCCCCTTCACGCAGGGCTTCGATCAGATTGGCCAGGGTACCGAAGGAGTGCGCGAGGCGCGCGCGCACGGCCCAGGCCGCGGCGAGCCAGCAGGTGACGGCTGCCGCCGCCAGCGACCAGCGGAGCGCGGCCGGGAGGTCGCTGCGCAGCAGGAGCGCCGCGCCGAGAACAACCGCGGGCAGCCCGCCGGCGAGGGCGAGCAGCGCGATGCGGGTCTCGTAGGCCGGGCGCGGATCGCTCGACACCGTCAGGACAGCCCGTGCTTCTCCAGGCGTCGATACAGCGCCGCGCGGCTGATCCCCAGCTCCTCAGCCGCCTGGCTGATGTTGCCGCCGTGGCGCTCGAGCGCCTGCTCCACCTGGCGCCGCTCGACCTCTCCCAGAGTCCGCTGCTCGAGGTCCGGCCCCCGCCCCGTCATCGTCGCGAGCCCGAGATCGGCGGCGGTCAAACGGTCGTCACGGGCGAGCAGCACGCCGCGCTCGACGGCGTGATCGAGCTCCCGCACGTTGCCGGGCCACGTGTGATGCGCCATGGCCACAAGCGCCGATTCATCGAGGCCCGCCATCGACTTCCCGTAGCGCGCGGCGTAGCGCGCGAGGAAATGCCGGGCCAGGGGCTCCAGATCCTCGCGCCGCTCGCGCAGCGGCGGCATCCGGATCTCGACGGTCCGCAAGCGAAACAGCAGGTCCTGGCGGAACGCACCCGCGCGGACGGCCTGCTCTAGATCGGCGTTGGTCGCGGCGAGCACGCGCACGTCCACGCGCAGGGTCTTGGACGAGCCCACGCGCTCGAGCTCCCCGCTCTCCAGCACCCGCAGGAGCTTGGGCTGCTGCGCCGCGGGGACCGTGCCGATCTCGTCGAGGAAGATCGTGCCGCCGTCGGCGAGCTCGAAACGGCCGGCCCGGTCGCTCTTGGCGTCGGTGAAGGCGCCGCGCACGTGGCCGAACAGCTCCGACTCGAAGACCGTGGGCGCCAGGCCGCCGACGTGCACGGTCAGCATCGGCTGCTGCGCCCGCCGCGAGCGGGCGTGCAGCAGCTCGGCCACGACGCTCTTGCCCGTGCCGTTCTCCCCGGTAATGAGGACGCTAGCCTCGGACGGCCCGACCTGGTCGACCAGCTCCAGGACCGGCGACATGGCCGGGGACTCGGCGACGAAGCTCCGTTCTACGCCCTCGCGAGACAGCCTCTGCGCCGCCTCGAGCCGCTCGCCGCGGCGCCGCGCCCTGGCCAGCTCGATCTGCGCCCGCAGGACCGAGAGCAGCCGGGCGTTCTCCCATGGCTTCTCGACAAAGTCCGCGGCCCCCCGCCGCATGGCCTCGACGGCCAGCTCGATCGACCCCCAGGCGGTCACCACCACCACGGGAAGCGACGGCTCCATCTCGCGAACGCGCCGCAGCAGCTCCAACCCCTCCTGCCCTGAGGTCGTGTCGCGCGTGTAGTTGAGATCGATCAGCGCGACGTCGTAGTCGCGGTCCCCCAGCGCCGCCAGCACCGCCTCGGGCGAGCGCACCGCCTCCAGCTCGAAGCCCTCCCCTTTCAGCAGCAGGCGCAGCGCCTCCAGCACCTCTTTCTGATCATCGGCCGCCAGCACCCGCGGACGCTTCTCACCCATTCCTCGCTGCACGCTATCAGGCTCGATCCATTCGTTCACTCCGATCTCAAGGTGATGATCGGATCGACTCGGGTGGCGCGCCGGGCCGGGATGTAGGACGCGAGGAGCGCCACAGCGGTGAGCAGGGAGGCGGCGCCGGCGAAGGTCCAGCCGTCCCACGGGGCGACGTCGTAGAGCAGCGTCGTCAGCGCTCTCGCCATGGCAAGGGCTCCAAGGAGCCCCAACCCGATGCCTCCGAGGGTCATGGTCACGCCCTGCCGGAGGACGATCCGGGCGATCTCGGCACGGCACGCTCCCAGCGCCATGCGGATGCCCAGCTCGTACGTGCGACGCTTCACGTTGAAGCTGATTACGCCATACGTCCCGACGGCCGCCAGAAGGAGCGCCAGGCCGGCGAAGGCGCCGAGCAGGGCGAGGCTGAACCGGCGGGCCATCAGAGTCTCCGAGATCAGCGACTCCAGCGTGGGGGTCTGATAGAGGTCTTGCAGCGGCTCGACCTCCCAGATCTCCCGCTTCACCGTCTCGAGGAGCGCCGCCGCGTCGCCGCGCGTGCCCACGAAGTAGGTCATCTCGCCGAAGCCCGTCTGGGCCTGTGCCAGATAGAGCTCGGGGTGCGGTGGGGAGTCCAGGCCCCGGCTGCGCACGTCACCGACCACGCCGACGATCTCGATCGGATCCGAATCGTCACCCAGGCGCACGCGCGCTCCAAGAGGCTCGGTCTCGCGCCAGTGGCGCCGGCGCAGGGTCTCCCCGAAGAACTGCACGCGCTCTTCGGCCGTGGGGTTGTGGTCCCACGCGAAGACCTGGAGGGCGAGGACATTTTCCTTGCGGAATCCGGGATCGACATGCAGGAGGGCGGCGAGGCTGCGCAGGAGGAGCCCGGCGCCGACCAGGAGGGTCAGCGCCAGGGCAATCTCGCCGACGACGAGCCCTGTTCGCAGATGCACCCGCTCTTTCTGCGGGGTCGCCCGGGCGCCTTTGAGGACGCCCGCGAGATCCGACCGCTGCGCCGCCTGCACTGCGGGCGCCAGCCCGAAGGCCAGGGGCGCCAGGAGGCTCACCGCCAGCGCGAAGCCGAGCACCCGGAGGTCCACGCGGACGGCGTCGATCCGCAAGATCTCCCCGGGCGCGAGCGCCTGGATCAGGTCGACGCCGGTGAACGCGATCGCCACCCCAACGGCGCCTCCCGCGAGCCCCAGCAGGAGGCTCTCCCCGAGCAGCAGGCGCACCAGGCGACGACGATCGGCCCCGAGGGCGAGCCGTACCGCCAGGCCCCCCTCCCGGTCCGTGGCGCGCGCCACCAGGAGGTTGGCCACGTTGGCGCAGGCGATCAGCAGCACGAAGGCCGCGGCGCCCATCAGCACTAGGAGGGCGGTGCGGGCGACCCAGACGTTGTGCTCACCGGGTGCGCCGCCGAGCAGGCCGGTCTCGAACTCCGGCGGCAGCACGCCGAGCACGACGAACGGATCGCCGTCCAGCGGGATGGTGGAGCCGACGATCGCCGGATCGCCGCCGAACCGCCGCTGCCAGAAGCCGTGTGCGAGGACGGCGTAGTGTCCCGCCCTCGCGGTGTGATGCTCGGGATCGAAGAACCGGCCGCGGAGGGCCTTCACGCCGAGTGCGTCGAAGAACCCTTCGGTCACCTGCACCGCGAAGACGGTCTCCGGGCGCCCGTCTGGGGAGAGCAGCGAGTAGGCGTCTGGTTCGGCTGCCGCCACGACCCGGAACGCCGTCGCCCGCTCCCACCAGTCATAGAAGTTGGCTGGCGCCACGTCGTCGCGCGGGACACCGTCGCGTGTGTTGTTCTGCCAGAGCGTGACGATGCGCTCAGTCTCGGGGTACGGCAGCGGCCGCATCATTAGCGTGTCCACGACCGAGAAGATCGCCGTGGTCGCCCCGATCCCCAGCGCCAATGTGAGAATCGCCACCCCGGCGAAGCCGGGACTCCGCCGGAGCGCCCCGAGGGCGTAGCGAAGGTCTTGCAGCAGTAGATCCATCGGATGCCCCTCACTCCCGTCGACGGATGGTCATCGGATCATGCCGTGCAAAGCAGTGTCGGCTCATGGGCTACTCCTCGCGGAGAACCTGCATCGGATCGACGCGTGCCGCGCGTCGGGCGGGCAGGGAGCACGCGAGCATGGCAGCCGCCAGGAGCAGGGTCGGCGCGGCGAAGAAGGTGATCGGATCGGTTGCCGGGATACCGTACAGGAGGCTCTGCATCAGGTGGGTCACGGCGAGCGCGCCCGCGAGACCCAGCGCTACGCCGAGGGCGGCCGGCAGCAGCGCCTGGCGCACGACCAGGCGCACCACGGTCTCGCTGGTGGCGCCCAGCGCCATGCGCACACCGATCTCCCGGGTTCGCTGGGCCACGTGGAAGGAGATCACGCCGTAGATGCCGACGACGGCGAGCAGCAGCGCTGTCGTGCCGAAGACAGCGAGCAGGAGGAGCTGGAAGCGGCGCTCGGCGAGCGAGCTGGTAGAGATCTCCTCGAGTGTCTGGATGCTGGGAGAGACCTCCGGGTCGAGCTCGTGCACGACCTGGCGCGCCGCGGTCATGAGGCTCCTAGCATCACCCGCTGTGACAAGGACGATGTTGAGAGCCGCGGCGAGGGCGCCGGGACGCTGATAGGAGTTGGCGTAGAACGTGGGCCGCGGTTCCGCCTCCAGGCTCGCGTCGCGGATGTCGCCGACGACCCCGACGACCGTGAACGGGCGGAAGTTCCCATCCATGTTGCCGAACTGGACGAGCTTGCCGATCGGGTCCTCGTCGGGCCAGGTGGCCTTGGCCAGCGACTCGCTGACCACGGCGACGTGAGTCGAGTCCGGATGGTCCCGCTCGTCGAACGGCCTGCCGCGCAGCAGCGGGATCTGCATCGCCGGAAAGTAGCCGGGGGTCGCCCGGCGGTACTCCGCGTAGCCCGTACGCGTAGCGTCTCGCCCCAGCCGCACGAAGTCTTCGATGCTCACCACTTCATCCGGCCGGTTGAGGAGGAGGAACATGCCGTTCGCACCTTCGGGCCTCAGGGGGAGAGAATCGACCCCACCGATCTCCGTGACACTCGGAAGGGCTCCCAGCCTCGAGATCAGCCGCCTGTAGAAGCCTCCCTGGAGCTCCGCCTGCTCCTCGCTCTCGGGGTATGGGAGGTAGGCGTTCACGATGACGGCCCCCTGCGTGCGGTACCCAGGATCTACATCGAGCAGGCGCATGAAGCTGCGCAGCAGGAGGCCGGTCCCGACGAGCAGCATCAGCGTCAGGGCGACCTGAGAGACGACGAACGTGCCTCGCAGACGGGCGCTCCCCGCGCCTGCCTGGGTGCGCTGACCCGCCGCGAGCGACGCCTGCACGCCATCCGCCGTCGCTCGCCACGCCGCCAGCAGGCCGAGGACTACGGCGATCAGGACGGAGACCGCCAGGGCAAAGAGCAACACCGCTCCGTCGACGCGGATCTCGGTCAGTCTGGGGATGTTGCCGGCCTCGAGCCCCAGGAGGAGATCGATACCCCAGCGGGCGGCGAAAACACCCAACGCACCCCCGACAAGCGAGAGGAGGAGCGACTCGGCCAGGGACTGCCGAATCAGATGTGCTCGTCCGGCTCCGAGCGAGATGCGCACGGCAAGGTCCCGCTGCCGCGCCGCCACACGCGCCAGCAAGAGATTGACGACATTGGCGCAGGCGATCAGCAGCAGGAAGCCGGAGGCGCCGAGCAGGAGCAGGAGGGCCGGCCGCGTGCGACCCGCCAGATCCTCGTGCAGCGGAATGACCGCCGCGTCCGCCATCCAGGTGTCGTCGCCGTATTCGGCCTTGAGCCGCCGCGCGATGCCGCTCAGGTCTCCTCGTGCGCGCTCGACAGGCACACCGGCAGCGAGGCGCCCGACCACCCGCGAGTTGAGAGCGGTCCGCGACGGGGCCACGCCCCACAGCTCCTTGGGGATCCAGAGGTCCGCCCCATCCGGAAAAGCGAACCCCGGAGGCATGACCCCGACAACGGCGACGACGGAGTCACCGATTCTCAAGGTCCGACCGGAGAGCTCCGAGTCGCCCTCCAGGTACCGCTGCCAGTAGCCGTGGCTGACGAGCGCGACGGGAGCCGCACCCTCTCGTTGCTCATCGGCGTGAAAGGTCCGACCGAGATGAGGCTGCACGCCCATGACGCGGAAGAAGTCCCGCGAAACCCAGGCAACCATGACTCGGGCAGCTTCTCTTCCCCCGGAAGTGGACAGGACCGTGGAATAGAACTTTGCAAGCCCCTCGAAGCTTCGGTTCTGCTCATGAAGGTCGGCGAAGTTCGGGTCCGACATGTTGCTGTTCCGGTCCCCGTCCTCCTCGACCTCGAAGACCCGCACGATGCGGTCCGGCTGCGGATACGGCAGAGCCCTCAGCAGCACCCCGTGCACGACGCTGAACAGTGCCGTGGTCGCCCCGATCCCGAGCGCCAGCGTCCCGACGACCACGATTGTGAACCCGGGGACCTTGCCGAGCTGCCGCAAGGTCTGACGGAGATCCTGGAGGAACGCATCCATGGCGCTCTACTCCGTTCGCAACGCGATCATCGGGTCGACGCGGGCGGCGCGACGGGCCGGCAGGTAGCAGGCGAGGAACGACACGCCGAGCAGCGCGAGCGTCACCGCCGCG
>JBOGJI010000195.1:0-1132 GCA_050747865.1 Thermoanaerobaculia bacterium | reverse complement strand
CCCCTCCCTGGAAATCGCTACGCGATTCCCACAGCTACCGCAGCTCCCACAGCCCCTACGACGACGGGGCAAGACACCGGCCAAAGTAGTTGTCGTCGACCGGACAGAATAGTTGACGCCGGTCACGGGGGCGAGCAGCAGCGGCGGCGGGAAGGCTCCGTCGGGGAACTCCGGATCGCGGACCCCGGCCTTGAGGCGTTCGACGGCTTCGTAAAAGGCGCCGACGAAGGCGGCGTAGAGCGCATAAAACTCTCGTCGCATCTTGCGGCTGGCGGCATGGACGAGCGGCGCCGGCGCGCGTTTGGGTTTGTTCGGCGCAGCGTGCGGGTGCTGGGCGAGGATCTCGGTGACGCCGAGGGGCGCGGTTTCCTCGCGCCGGTGGCGCTCGGCGGTCTCCTCTTCGATTCTCGCGAGGATCTCGGCGATCTGTCGCTGGTAGCGCTCGGGGCTCCAGTGCGCCCAGCACGGCAGCGGCTCGAGCTGCAGCACGCAAGGAATGGACGCTTGCTCGTCGGAGAGCTTCTGTCCGCGGTTCTTTGCCACCCACTGGGCGGTGCGCGAGATCCAGGCGCCCTCCACGGGCTCTCCGGTGCGCAGCGCCTTGGCGCAATGCGGTCCCGGCCACTCCTCCGGCCGGGCGACCAGATTCTCTTTCGCCCCGTGTCGGAGGATGTAGGTGAGTCGCTCGACATGGGCGTACTGCTCGTCGGTGACCACGATTGCGTGGTAGCGCCGCTCGAAGAGGGGTCCGCGCCAGCGGTGGCGGCGGCCGGCTTCCTTCGACACGTTGGTGAGCACATGGCGCATGAAGGCGGCGAGCTGCTGGGCGTCGTCGGGCGACGCCAGTAGGTGCAGGTGATTGCTCATCGCCACGAAGGCGTGGAGGCGGACGGGGTAGAGCTCCTGGGCGCGGGCGAGGATGCCGACGAAGGTCTCGGTCCAGCCGGGTCCGGGCTTGAGGAGAAATCGCCCCTGGACGGTTCTGGCGGTGAGCTCGACGAGACCTCCTTCGGGCACGAAGCGCAGACGCCTGGGCATGGCAGAGAGGTAGGACGGAATCGCGACCGCTCTTCTCCCCGGCGGCGCCTTCTTCTTTAGCCGCCGCTCTCCCTCCGGCCGTCACGCCGCGTGC
>JBOGJI010000194.1:0-15417 GCA_050747865.1 Thermoanaerobaculia bacterium | reverse complement strand
TCGATCTGCGCCCCGACCTTCTCGGGGACGACCACGTCGAGGTCGATGATCTTCTGCGCCACGGTTCCTCCTGCGTCCTTGCGGTTTGCTTTCGGAGGTTGTGCCGCACCCGGTTGGGCCGCCCTCTGTGAGGGACTATCCGCTAGGCTCCCCCTATGAGGATTGCGGCGGCGGTCTGCGCGGCGGTGCTCGCCGGATGCGGCGGGGGCGATGACGACGGGGCCGCGCCTGGGCAGACCGCGGCGTCGCCGCCCGCCAAGGCGAAGAGCCTGAGCGACGAGGAACAGATCGAGCGGGTGGGGACCGAGTGGGCGACGCTGTTCGGTCGGGGCGATGAGGCGGCGTGCGACCTCGCCGTCGGGTCACTTGGCGACCAACGCGTCTGCGACATCTACGCAGGCGGCAGGCCGACCGCGTTCGCCCGGTCCTTCGACGGTGCGCGCATCGAGAGCATCGCGATCAGACATCGAGATCAACTCTCGACCGCTTGCGTTGACTTCGACAACGGCGAGCGGGTCGGGTTCACGGAGGTGGGCGAGCTCTCGCAGCTCCC
Source organism: Thermoanaerobaculia bacterium (assembly GCA_050747865.1). Taxonomy (GTDB): domain Bacteria; phylum Acidobacteriota; class Thermoanaerobaculia; order Multivoradales; family JAHEKO01; genus JBOGJI01. Next base: position 14,864 of record JBOGJI010000194.1, on the reverse strand, counting down.
CGCCGGCGTCGGGTGGGGGCCGTCCAACCTCGGCGGAAACGACCCCTGCGACTAGAAGGCGGCGGTCGAGGCGATCTGGACGCGGGTGAAGACCTGGTGGGTGGCGGTCTTGCGGCCCATCGCGGTGACGTCGAGGTAGACCGTCTTGCCGTCGGGGTCGAGTCGGTTTACCCGCACGGCGGTGTAGTCGTAGACCGGGAAGTTTACCTCCAGCTCGCGCGAGCTGGTGCCCGTGCCGAACTCCGAGAGCGCCTTAAACGAGCCGGTGGCGAGGTCGATCGGGACCACGGTGCCGGCGCCGTAGTGGATCTTGTCCCAGAGGGTGTTGTCCTCGTACTTGAGCGTGAACTCCAGGTCGGTCTCGAAGTTGAGCGCGACCACGTCCTCGCGGAAGAGCTGGGTGGTGCGGATGTCGGCGTCCACGCCGCGCCGGACCTCGGCCTTGAACTTGGTGATCTTGGTGTTGCCAGCGCCGTCGATGACGTAGGAGCCGCCCGGGTAGAAGAAGGGCTGGCCCGACTCGCGGGTCGGGGTAAGCGAGGAGGCGGCGGCGCTTCGGCGATACGGGGTGCCCCCGCCGATGAGCTCCGAGGTGAGCTTGATCGGGCGCCCGGCCTCGCCCTCGACCGTAAGCCGGGTGACCTGGGCGTTTGAGACCCGCTCGATGATGTCGGTGTACTTCTGCTCGACCGTCAGGTAGGCGGCGGCGGACCCGAGCGCGGTCGGGATCGCGATGTGGTCGTTGGTGTGGGTGACGGTGGCCCCGGCCGGCGCGGTGGGGGCGTCGGCGCCCAGCGCGTAGGCGAACAGCCGCGCGGCGACCTCGGGCCGGGCGTTTGCGACAGCCTGGCCGTCCATCGCGATCGCCGACTTGTAGCGCAGCCCGACCTCCTGGGCGTCGCCGCCCTCGCGCTCTGACTCGACCGAGGTGTCGAAGTCGATCCCGGTGCCGTCGAGGTGCTTGACGAAGTAGAAGGTGGTCGCCTCGGTGTCCTTGGCGGTCTGCTTGCCGAACGCGAAGTAGTTGTCGGCCTCATTGGTCGGTCGACCCGGCATCAGTCCTCACCCCCCGGCTCTCGGGGCTTTCCCTTGATGACGACCTCCCAGTTATCGGAGGCCTCGGCCTCCCCGCGGGGGATCTTGACCACGGTCTCGCCGGGGACGAGCAGGGTCTTGCCAAGCTCGGCCACATAGGTAGCCACCCAGCGCGCGTCGACGAGATCGGCCATTCTCAGGCGGACTATCGCCCGAGGCTCAGGCGGCCCTGCCGAGCACGCGGGCGCCGCAGGGCCCGCGCCAGCCAGGGCCAGCAGCGCTCACAGCGCCCGTAGTGGCGCGGTCGGGGCTCGAGGTAGTCATAGACGCGCACGGCGGCCTCTCGGCCGCACCCGCAGTCGCGAATAGGGCCTCCAGGCACGGCCTACAGGAGCACTCGGGGATGGCAAGCCCGGTGTGGGGGCATGTCAGGGAAGCCACGGGCGGTCGGCCCAGTCATCGGTGACCAGGAGCGCTCCTAGGGCCGCCAGACCGAGCCTGTAGCGGTGGGGTACAGGAAAGAGCGCGGAGAGGCACACGGCGGCTCCCACGGCCCCGTGGTGGACCCTGAGTCCGCACACGCGAAGCTGCCACCAGCCGAGGAAGCGCGGAGCCGGCGAGCGGCTTAGCTCGATCGCCCTAGTCCTCATCGAGCTTTACCTCGATCGTCACCACCGAGAAGCTCAGGTAGGCGTTCGGGGGCTCGCCCTCCCGCAGCCCGGTGGTGTCGGCGAGCGCCGGGCCGTAGTTGATCCGCTTCAGCACCACCCCCCAGGGGATGCCGGTGCCCGAGCCCAGGTTTCGGTCATCGAGCGCCACCCGCGTGACCGCCAGGGTGTAGCGGCGCAGCCGGCGCACCAGCGCCTGCTGGTCTGCGTCCTGGATGAAGCTGACCACCCCGAGCTCATAGAGGCCGGTCGCAGACCAGGCGTTGTCGTCCTCAAAGCGCCCGGTGCCCTCGTTGGCGATCGCCACGGTGGGGAACTGGTTGAGCAGGTCGAGGTTGGGGACGTAGTCGAGCACCAGTTGGGGGCCCTCGATCGTGTAGCCGTCGGCGACCGCCGCCGCCTCGGCGTTGATCGCCTCGATCTCCGCCGGGAGGGCGGCTTCGAGGCGGTCGCGCAGCGCGTCGACGGCGGGTTCGACCAGGCGCAGGGTCATCGCCTGGGACTATCGGCAGCCGCCCCTATAGTCCCGCTACGGAGGGGCCGGGCATGTGGCGCGCTCAGTCCGGTTGCTAACCGGGCCTCGGCCTAGCCGATGTGGGTTCGACCCCCACCCCCTCCGCTGCGGCCGTGGTGTAGCAGCAGCACTTCAGGATGTGGCCCTGACGGCGCGGGTGCAAGTCCCGCCGGTCGCCTCGCCATAGTCCCCGCTGCGGCCCTAGCTCAGTGGGTCAGAGCGTCGGTCTGATATGCCGGAGGTCCGGGGTTCGACTCCCCGGGGCCGCATGGTCCCGGGGAGGTCCGGGGTTCGACTCCCCGGGGCCGCATGGTCCCGAGTGCCCACATCGCTCTCAGGAAGCGTCCGGCGCCCGCCTAGCGAGGCCTTCCAGCACGCCCGTATAGGGGACAATTTACGGATCGGGCACTGTCCCCTATACAGCCGTGTATAAGCGGGGGGTTCTCGGTTCGACTCCGGGGGTGGGCTTAGACCGCCCGCCACAGCGGCCCGCGGCGGATCGAGTTAAGCCACTCGACGAATGAACGATCCCACTCGCGCCGCACGTGGCCGGGGATCTCGACCAGCTTTCGCTGCGGCAGGTTGCCGTGTCCCTGCTGGTGGTGGATCGCCTTTTCGTCGCGGATCTCATAGACCAGCGAGCGCGGTCCGACGGTGAGCGCCGAGCGCGAGAGCGCCGCCTGGCGCATCAGCGCGTCGAAGACCAACAGCGGGCGCCCGGGGCGCACCGACTCCTTATAGGCCGCGTAGTCGGGGTTAAGCGGCGCCCAGCGCGCCCCGCCGTGGGCGCCCTCGGTCTGAAACTGCTTGCCGACCGTGTCGATGATCGAGTCGCCGATCTCAGCGAGCGGCTCGCGCAGGTCGGCGGCCTCGCGGGCCAGGGCGGCGAAGGCGCGCGCGTACTGGGTCTCGCCGGCGATCGAGAAGCTGACCGGGATCAGGGCCACGGTTGGAATATCCGGGTGCGGTCGGGAACCGTTGCCTTCCCGCCTGCTCCTCGGCGGCGCGTCGAGCCGAGCGCGCCCGCCCCGGTTGGGCCCGAGGGCCTAGAACTCCATCCCCACCGAGAAGCAGGGCGAGGGCACCGCCGCGAACTCGACCGCGCCCCCGTTTGCGTCCGAGGGCGCGTCGAGGTCGATGGTCCCGTCTGAGAGCGCCTTGTAGCACTCGCGCCACAGCGCCACCGCCTGGTCGCGGCGGTCTGAGGCCTGGGCGCCCTGCTCGACCAGCGCCGCGGCGCCGAGCGCGTTGCACTTCTCCAGGTACTTAAGCGCCGAGGTGGCGGTGGTGGGCACCGGCACCGAGTAGCCGCGCTGGCGCAGGATGCCCTCGATCGCGGCCCCGGTCTGCTCGAGCCAGTCGATCACCTGGGAGGCGGTCGGCTTCGACGAGGCCGTGTAGGTGGCGCGCCCGGTGTTCAGCTGGTGGACGTCTGCGACGGTGGCGAAGGCCATGTGCCCGGACTATCCGGGCACCACCCGCGCCACCATCACCCGATCGGCCCCGACCGCGAATTCGGCCACCTCGCCCACCGCCTCGCCCACCGCCTTGAACCGCCCGGGGGTAAAGGCCCACAGGTGGCCCTTTGGCTCGACGTGATCCCAGCTCGGCAGGTTGCCATCCTCGACCGCCCCCGCGGGGGTGGAGACGTAGAGCGAGCCGCCGGGCTTCACAAAGCGGGCGCCGGCGCGCAGGCCGGCGGCGGGGTCTGCGAGGTGCTCGATGGTCTCAAACAGGACCACCGCGTCATAGGCGCCGTCCTCGAACGGCTGGTCGAAGTCGAGCAGGTTGCCGACCCTCGCCCTGCCGATGTTGGGGAAGGCCGCCTGGCGCTGGCGTGCCCGCGCGATGCACTCGGGGTTGAGGTCGAGGCAGTCGGTGGTGACACCGAGGAGCGAGAGGTTGGCGGCGAAGGCGCCGTCGTTGGCCGAGAGGTCGAGCACCCGAGCGCCGGGCCACAGCCGCTCGCGCAGGAAGGCGAGTCGGGGCAGGCGCAGGTGGGCCTCGGTGACGTCGATCCCGTACTGCTCCTCGAACGGGCGCTCGTGGGGGTTTCGGGCGTAATAGTCGCGGTAGGCGGCGGGGTCGAGCGCGTGGGCGACCATCTCGCGCTGCTCCTCGGCGGCCTCGCGCAGCGCCGGGGCATCGAGCCAGTAGGGCACCGACTCCATCAGCCGGTGGGCCTTTAGGTTCTCGTCGAAGCGGACCAGCAGCTCGCGCAGGAACAGGATCGCCTCCTCGGCCTGGCGGGCGAGCAGGTCGCGCTCCCAGCTCACCCCTTCCACCCCGCCTTGACCAGCCTGGCGATCGGCTTGGCGACCCCGTCCCAGGTGAGGTCGGCGACCGCCGCAGGGCCCTCTGTCTGCGCATAGCGCTGGGTTTCCTCGTCGGTCAGGCCGCGGACGATCTCGGCGACGAACGACGCCCGCCACTTCTCCCCCGGCGGTTCGGAGTCCACAAGGGCGCCAACCTTCACGGTCTCAGAGAGCGCGCCCCAGTCGGAGGCCACCACCCAGCAGCCGGCGGCCTGGGCCTCCATCGCCCCGATACAGCTCGTCTCGTGGAAAGCGCAGGCGCCCGGCGTCGCCCAGCTCGGGTGACACCACACGAGCGAGGAGAGCATGAGCTGGGCGAGGCGGGGCTGGGACAGCGAGCCGAGGCGCTCCACCCCGGGCTGATCGGCGAGCTTGGCGATCAGGTCTCGGTGTTGGGCGACGGTCGGGTCCTGCTCGGCGACGCGCTCATAGACCTCCGGGTAGCAGTAGGCGAGGGTGGCGTCGGGCACCCGCTCGCGGACGGAGGGCCAGAGCTCGAGCACGATGTCGAGGCCCCGGTCGGGCGATGACGTGTAGAGCGCGCGAAGCTCCCTGGTCATTGCGTCGGCCCCCCGAAGTAGGCGTGTACGATCCCGTTGCGGATCTGGACGATCTTGTTGGCGGCGAAGGGGTAGCGGCCCCGCAGGTGTCGAACGTGCCACCGGCTGAGGCCGAGGATGTGGTCGATGTGGCTGGCGCGCTGTGGCGTCAGACGGGGGCCGAAGTCGATGTCGTGAGCCCATAGAAACGTGGTGTCGGCGCGCACCAGGCGGTCGAAGACCTCGGGCAGGCGGCTCGTGATCAGCGCCGCCCGCGGCTCGGTGGGGTCGAAGACCTCGTGGTGTCGAAAGACCACGTCGCGAAAGCACCCCTGCTCGACCTGGCCGTAGACGGTGACGATCCAGCCGAGCTCAGAGAGCGCCTCGGCAAGCCGCACGGCGGCGGTCTCAGAGCCCCCCAACCCGCGGCGCTCGATGTCGTGCGGCGACCAGGTCTCCCACCCGGGGCCGGTGTAGATGGCGATGTCCCCGAAGCGCTCGGCGGGGGTATAGGAGGCGGTGGCGATGCCGTCAGATCCTACGGTCGCATCGCAGAGCCGACCCCTTCGGCGGAGCAGGTCGACCAGGTCGATCGAGCGGTAGGTGCGCAGGTGGTGGGGGTTTCCGCCTTCGCCGAAGGTGCCCGCGGGGGTGGAGATGTAGATCCGGCCCGTGGGGCGGACCATGCGCTCGCAGGCCGAAAGGAAGCCGTCCGGGTCGGGGACGTGCTCGATCAGCTCGAAGGCGACCACGGCGTCATAGGAGCCGGGCTCGAACAGCTCCGGCGCGTCCTCGGCGGCGCCGAGGGCGAAGGTGCCCGAAACGTCCTTCATCCGCTCGTGCGCGCGCTCGACCGCCTCGGAGTTAAGCTCGATCCCGTCGACGTGGACCGGGCCGAGGTGGTGGTCGGCCACGTAGCGCTCGACGTAGGCGTCGTGGGCTCCGAGGGAGAGGATGCGGAGGGGGTCAGCCACCGCGCGCCTCGTGCTCGCGCGCCACCAGGTCGGTCCCCGAGAGCAGCGCCCCGCCGATGAAGCCGAAGGCCTGGTCGCGCTCCATCCCGGCGTCGAGGAAGGTGGTCACCAGGACGGCGATCGCGCTTGAGAACAGCACCAGCGCCTCCTGGCACTCGGCCGAGTCGCGCAGGATCGCAGAGTTCCGGTCTGCCTCGGAGGTGGCGCGGGCGAGCCAGTCGTTGAACTCGGTCATTCGCCCAGGCCCCCCCGCGCGAGGCGGTCGATCGGGACCGCCTCGGTCTCCCCGGTGTAGTGGTAGGAGTCGCCCCGGCGCTCGTAGTAGCCGAGCAGGGCGTCAGAGCCCGGCTGCCAGTAGAGGATCGCCGGCCAGCGCTCGCCCAGCGCCTCGGGAGCCTGGCGGCCGTCGAGCGGCCCGCCGTTGATCGAGAGCTTGTTCACGCCGCCTGCTCGGCCAGCCCCTCCAACAGGAACTGCGCCCGGGGAAGCCGCGAGCAGGCCTCCTCGGGGTCTGAGACGAAGTCCTCGGGCTTCGAGCCGCCCTCCTCGTAGTGGCGCGCGTAGGCGTCGGGGTCGCAAAGCCAGGCGAGCCGCTCGCGCAGCGCCGAGCGAAGCGCGACCACCTTGGGGTGGTCCTTGGCGAAGTGGGGGACGGTGCGCTCGAGCAGCTCGAGCGCCGCCAGCTGCTCGTCGTGGCGGACCAGCAGCTCGGCCGAGCCGCAGAAGGTGTTGGCGACCGCCTCGCGCATCGAGACCGACTCCCAGCCGGCGGCGTGGCGGGCGAGCTCTGCGTGATCGGGGACGGTGGCCAGCACCGCCCGCGCGTACTCGATCGCGGTGTCCGTGTTCCCCAGCGCCCCGTGGGCGGCGGCGAGCACCACCTGGGGCTGGACCGTGTAGTCGAGCGGGTTTACGATCAGCAGCGTGTCGGGGTGCCCGAGCTCCAGCACCCGCTCGGCCCAGAAGATCGCGTCGGCGTGCCTTCCCAGCGAGTAGGAGGCCTGGGCCAGGGTCAGGTATGAGTCCGGCCAGGAGGGCAGCACCCGGAAGGCCTCAAGCCCGACCGTGAGCGCCTCCGAGGGGCGCTCGGTGGCGAGCAGCGAGGCGGCGAGCTTGCGGTGGACCTGGGCGCGCTCCTCATCCCAGCCGGTCTTGAGCTTCAGGTAGCGGCGAAAGTAGCCGATCGCGCGCTTGTGCTTTGCGCGCGCAGCCTCCTCGGTGCCCAGATAGGAGAGCACCCGGGGGTTTTGGGGCTCGTCCCGAAGCCACTTGCGAAGGATGCGCAGGTTTCGCTGCGGCCCGCCCTCGGCGGACTTTCGGTGCACCCACTCGCAGACCTGCGGCGGAAGCTCGGTGACCGTGCCCGCGACGATCTGGGCCTCGTGGACGCGCCCCACCCACTCGGAGGCGGTGCGGCGGATCAGGCGCTCGCGCTTTAGGTAGCAGACCGAGTTTCCGTGCTGGTCCTGGGCGTAGTCATAGCCGGCGAGGTAGCCGCTTAGCTGCGGCGGCGCCTCGGCGGCGAGCTGGCGCAGGTTCTCTGCCCCCCGCAGAACGTCGTCGGCGTCCGCCCAACACTTCCACTCGGTGTCGAGCAGCGAGTCGGCGAAGTTGCGGGCGGCGGCGAAGTCGTCGACCCACTCGAACTCGCCGACCTTGTGGGCGACCCCCTGGGCGGCGGCCCACTCGCGAAAGACCTCGACCGTGCGGTCCTTGGAGCCGGTGTCGACCAGCACCACCTGGTCGAAGGCGCCCTCGATCGAGGCCAGGAGCACGGGCAACTGGCCCTCCTCGTCGCGTACGATGAGGGCCAGGCCCACGGCCGGCGTCCCTGCCTCGGCGTCCATGCTAGCCTGTAGGGTACGGCTACAGGAGGACGGAGTCCGTGGCGCACCGCCCCAACAACGACAAGGCCCGCAAGCGGCGGGCGGTCGCAAAGCGCGACGGGGAGCGCTGTCGCTGGTGCGGGGTCGACGAGAACCTGACCATCGACCACATCCGCCCGCTGTCTCGGGGCGGCTCGGGGCGGCCCGAGGACCTGCAACTGCTCTGTCGGCCCTGCAACCAGATCAAGGGCGCGAAGATGTACGCCTCGCTGGCCGAGGCGGGGGCGGCTAGGCTGCGGCGCGCTTGGGGCGCCGCTTAGGCGCCTTCGGCCGCTCGGCGACCCCGAGGCCGATCAGCCGCTCGGCCTGCTCGTCGGTGAGCTCCAGCTCGGCACCGGGCTCGTGGATGCGCCCGCCGTGGGTGACGCGGTCGGTGAGCTTTACCCGAGGCACGGGCTCTGCCGGGGTCCTTAGAGGACGGCCTTGATGATGTGGCCGGCGTCGGGGGCGACGACCTTCTCGTCGGCCCACTCGTCGGCCTCGATGTACTCGAGGCCCTTGACCTCGGTGGAGCGCCAGCGCCGCACCTGGACCGGCTGAAAGACGAACCGCTGGGCGACCGTCGGGGTGCCCCAGCCGGCGTTGTCGACGTACAGGCAGCGCACGTCTGAGCCCCAAATCTCCGAGAAGGTCGGCGAGGGGTTGGCCTCGTTGGAGGTCGTCTCCTGGACGCCCATCGGGATCACGACCCGCATCCCGTGCAGGGTCGGGGGCAGCACCCGGTCGCCGAGGCGCAGGACCTCCTGGCCGTTGACCGTGTACTTGAGGATCTCGCGGATGTCCTCCTGGACCGCCATCGCGTAGGCGACCTTGTAGGGGATCACGATCACGTTCGGCGCGTAGCCGATCGCGTCATAGACATCCAGCACCGCGGTCTTGATGTCGGCCTCGATCGTCGCCGTGGCCTGGTCCCAGTTGATGCCCGGGGTGGAGTCGCGCGAGGCGCCGAGCTCGCCGCCGGTCACGTCTGAGTCCTTGAGGATGGTGGCGATCCGCTTCTCGCGGACCAGGGTCAGGCGCTGGACCAGCAGCTCGGCCTTGGACTGCTCGAGGCGCAGCCCCGGCTGGACCTGCTTTCGCTCGACGTCTGAGATCGAGACCTTCGCCGCGTAGCGCTCGGCCTTGTAGGTCTCGGTGTCCCACTCGAAGTCAAGCTCGACCGCGGGGGAGCGATCCGAGGAGAGAAGCTCGACCTCGGTGCCGAACCAGTACTGCTTGTCGAAGGTGAAGTACTGGCCGGTGAGCGTCCGCACGGGGACGTCGGGGAGCAGCTGCTCCCCGATGAAGCCGTGGGCCTGGTACCGGCGAGCGATGCTCGTCAGGATCGGGTCGATGACCTGGAGGGCGCCTGCGCGGTTGGTGGGCATTAGCTGGGCTCCGCGAGGAATCGGGGCTTGACGAAGAGCGAGAAGACCTCACCGGCGGCGGCGGCCGAGAGCGACTGGCCGACCGCCCACTGGGCGACGCCCGAGGCGGCGGAGATCGGCCCCAGCTGGGTGATCGTCGCCACCGCGTTGTCCTGGGCGGCCGAGGCGATGCCGATCGAGGCGACCCCGACCTCGGCGCCGAAGCCGAGCGAGGCGCCGGCGACGGCGCGAACGACGTTGGTCTCCTCATAGACGGTGACGCCCTCGGCGCGAAGCGCGCTGGCGTCGACTGCGCCGAAGGGCCGGTCGTTGTCGGAGGCCACCGAGACCACCTGTCCGGCGGTCGTATCGAGCTTTACCACCGTCAGTGGGTGGAGGTCAGACGCGGCCTTGAAGCTCTGGGAGAACCCCTCGCGATGAAGGATACGGGCCATCAGCTGACCTTCTCGATCGCGAGCACGTAGTTGTCGGTGGTGTCCTCCAGCTCGTGCTCGGTCATGTAGTCGCGGGCGCGGCGGTCAAGCTCGACCCGCTCCTCGTCGGCCGGCTCGCCCTCGAACTCGGGCTCGGTGTTGGTGCGGTCACCCGAGCCGCGGCCCTCGGTGTTGGCGAGGCTGGGCAGCGCGTCGAGGCGAGCCAGGGTCACGTCCGGCGCGGCCTCATAGAGCGCGTGCCAGTCTGCCTTGGTCTCGTCCTTGGCGTCGACCCGGACCTCTGAGAGCGCCTTGTCGTAGGCGAGCTCGAAGCGCTGGTTAAAGAGCTCCTCCTTGGCCTCGGCGCCGGCCTTGGCGTCGGAGCGAAGCTGATCGAGGGCGTCCTTGTCGAGGACGACCTTGCCCTCGGCCTCGGCCTGCTTTGAGAGCGCGACCGGCTCGGGCTCCCTTGAAAGCTCGGAGACGGCGGCGAGGATCGCGGCCTCGTCGGCCTCCTTGTCCAGCGAAAGGGCCTCGGCGATCTTGGCGAGGTCGGGCATTCGCGGCGGACTATCACCCGACCCCCCGGGCGCGGGCGGGGGCTCTGGGTCTGACTCGGCGAAGCCCAGCGACTCGCGCGAGAGCGACAGCGCCGGCATCCCCTTCTGCAGGAAGGGCCGGTTGGTGAGCGCCACCCCGAGCAGCGCCGGCCCCTTCGAGGCGCCGGACTCGTCGCGGTAGTCCGAGACGAACGAGGGCGAGACGAAGAGGTAGTAGCGGGCGCGCACCGCCTCGGCGCCCTCGGGGGTCCACTCGATCCGGGCCATGACCTTGTCCCCGTCGAGTCGAAGCTCGGTGATCCACCCCGCGGCCTTGGTCGAGCCGCCCTGGCGCTCTGCGTGGTGGTCGTAGTCGATCGCCAGCCGGCCGTTTTGGGTCTCTGCGAGGTTTCGCTGCCAGGACTCGAACTGGCGGCGGTCGATCGCGAACTTGCCGTAGCGCGGGTCGCGAAAGCGTCCCAGGCGGGCGATCGGGTGCTCGGAGACGACCGGGCCTTTGTCGGTGGGCTCGGCGAGCTGGGTCGGGGCGTCTAGGACCGTGGAGAAGCCGTCCACGGTCGGGACTATCCGGCGGCTAGCTCGCGGGCCTGCGGTGCTCGGGGACGATCACGCCGTACTCTGAGGCGAAGGCGGGTAGCTCGTCGGCATGGGACAGCACCGGCACCCGGTAGCGCTCGCCGGCGAGGGCGACGTGGGACGGTCGCGGGTCGACGGTCGGCCCGACCAGGCCCCGGGGCACCGCCAGGGCGAGGATGCGCATGTGCTGGGCGCGCACGCCCTTGGAGTGGATCAGCACCCGCCCCCAGCAGACCACCGCGCCGGCGACCTCGTCGAAGTGCGGGGTGCGGGGCTCGTGGTAGGCATACAGGCCGCAGCAGTGGTCGGGGTGGGGGGCGTGGCGGGTGAGGATGCCCTTCAGCCCCATCTTCACCCCGTCATAGAACCAGTCGGGATGACAGCGCGCGTGGGCGATCGGCCCCCGCCAGCGCCGGCGCTTAAACGGGGCCTCGAGCCAGCCCGACTCATCGATCGCCCAGGTGCGGTAGCCGATGATCGCTGAGCGGTAGGGCCAGGGGCGGGTCTCGATCCCGATCACTTCTTCCGCTCCCCCCACTCGCGGTCTGCCTGCTCGCGGGCCGTCCGGCCGGGGTAGCCCGAGCGGCGAAGCTCGGGGATACGGCCGTCGAGGAAGGCCCAGTAGGCGCGGCGGGCCTCGGTGCGCCGCTTTTGCTTCTCGGCTTCGGTGGTCACCGAGCCCAGCCGAAGAAGTAGGCGAGACAAGCGAGCCCGCCCAGGTCGACCGGGGTGGCGTTGCCCGCAAGGTAGCGCCGAACGCGCCTCACGCTGGCACCTTCTCGGGCTCGCGCTCGGGGACCTCGACCGGCACCGGCTCTTCGGCGGGCGCCGGGGTCTCGGGGACCTCGATCGGCTCGAACTGCGGCTCGGGCACTTCGACGGGGAGTGAGCGGCCCGGGAGCGCCATCACCCTCGGGCCTCGCGGTAGGCGTCCAGCACCACCGTCGCCTGGGCGAGCGCGTCTTCGGGGTCCTCGGCCTGAAGCCGCTTGTGCAGGACCGCGGTCGCGATCTCCCACAGGGCCGAAACCAGCTCTCGGTCGCGGTCTGTCTCGCGCTCCCAGCGGGCGCAGGCGTCCTCGCGCTCCCAGCGGGCGCGGGTGTCTACGTCGACGGCCATCAGCGCACCTCGTCGACGAAGCCGAGGTTGCGGGCGGCGGCGGCGGTGATCCACCAGTCCTTGCGCTTCCAGCGGTTGCGGATGAAGGTCTTGGTGGTCTTGGGGTTGATCGGCTTGGCGCGGTCCTCGAACAGGGTCAGGATGCGCTCGTGCATCAGCCCCATCAGCTCGACCCGGTCCTCGACGTCGCCGAAGTCGCCGATCGCGCCGAGGCTGCCCTCGTGGATCAGCAAAAAGGCGTTCTGGCCCATCACCCGCTCGTCGGCGGCCTGGAGTAGAACCCCGGCCATCGAGGCGACCATGCCCAGCCCAACCATCGTGATCCGGTGGCCGCGGTCGCGCAGGTCGCGGATGAAGTCGATCAGCGCGAAGCCGGCGAAGATCGAGCCGCCGGGCGAGTTGATCTGGACCTCGATCGGACAGCCCGCCTCCTGGCGCGCCCAGGTGGTCAGCTGTGAGATGCACTTCTTGACCGCGCCCTCGCTGGTGTCGGTGTCAAAGACGTAGACCCGGTGGCGCTCGTTGGCGGCCAGCTCGTGCTCGCGCTTATCGCGCTCGCGCTCCAGGCTGAGCTCGGTAAGCTCGGCCTGCGCCAGGGCCTCGCGGCCCTCGGCCTCGATCTTGGCGCGCTTGGCGTCGAGGAGGGCTGAGCGGATCGCGGGGTCGGCGGCCATGCCCTGTAGGTTTTCACTACAGGCGGACGGAACTAGGCTAGGCTAGGCTCGTTCCCGGTGCGGTGTACCATGAGCGTCCCTCGGTTTCGGGGGGCGCTCTGGTTTAGGCCGACGGAGGCGCTTCCTCCGCCAAGACAAAGGCCTCGAGGCAGCGACAGCGGCCGCCGCCGAAGCAGTCGGGGTTCGGCGGCACCCGGGCAAGGCGCACCGGGTCTGAGAGCGGGCGGAGCACATCATCGTCGGCGACCGCGCAGTTCTCGCAGCGGTGCCCGTCGAGGATCGAGGTGTAATAGGAACCGCGGATCGCCTCGGCGTTTGCCTGCGCCTCGTCTGTGCGGCCCGCTCCTAGCGCCGAGGCGGCGTGGACCTGGGCCTCAGCGCGAAGCTGGCCCCGCGCCGCGGCCTCGCCGGCGGCGCGCACGGTGGCCTGGTCGGTGCTCTCGAGCCGGGCGCGCGAGATCGCCGAGCGGATCGCCCCGACCACCGCCTCGGCGGCCACCCGGGCGCGCTGGCGAAGCCTTGCCGCGGTGCCCTCGGCCGCCTCGGCGAGCTCGAAGGTCGGTGCCGCCTGGGCCTCGAGCTCTGAGCGCACCGTGTCGCGCCCGGTGGCATAGAGGTCATAGAGCTGGTCTTCGAGCGCGGCCTGGAGCGCCTGCTCGTCGGCGCGGCGGGGCCGCCGGCCGCCGGCCAACTCCGCCGCCACCGCGACCGCCGCCTCGCGGCCCGCGGCGACGAAGGACTCCCGGGCGCCGTCGAGGGAGGCCTCGATCCGGTCAAGCTCCATCCGCTCCTCAAAGGGGCGCAGGGCACGCGGTGAGCGGCCCATCTGCTTGGGCGGCTCATTCGCCGGTGCGGCCTTCTGCGGACCGCCCTTCGGATCGGTAGCGCCGTCGCCTGACTCCTGCGGCTCGGGGTTGCGAAGCCCCTCCACCGTCGCCTCGCGGGTCTCCTCGGCCATCTGCTCGCGCGCCTGGCGCTCGCCCGCGTCTGCGGGGGGCAGGTCGGCGCGGGCGCGCAGGAAGTCATCCAGCGGGGTGTCGGGGTGAAGGGCGCCGGCGCCCGCCAGCTTCGCGACGTAGTCGGCGAGCTCGGCGAGGGTGGTCGAGTCGATCAGCGAGGCGCGCAGGCGGGGCAGGCGGTCGGTGGAGAAGTTGAGCGCCACCAGCCGGGGGATCAGCTGCTCGTTTACCGTGTCCTCGACCACCACCTGGGCGATCGTCTCGCAGAAGGCAAGGAACGGGTCCTGCTGGACGTCGGCGGTCGCCCGCGCCCCCTCCGCCCCCTGGCCGAGGCGCATGAACTCCTCCACCACCGAGGCGGCGATCCGGTCGGAGTGGTACTTGAGCGAGTCTTGGAGGTCGTGGGCGCGCTCGGGCTGCAGGATCTCGACCAGCACCGAGGCGCCCTCCTGCTGCGAGGAGGTGCTCTGCTTTTGCACCGGGACCTTGATGTAGCCCTGCTCGTTGGCGCGCAGCCCCGCCAGCGCCTCCTCGATCGTGTCGTCGACCCCGTCGGGGGGGTTGTTGAGGTAGGCAATCGGGACCCCCATCGCGAACCGCTCGTGGGCCATCGCGTCGACCAGCTCGAGCGCCGACTTGTACTTCCAATGCTTGTAAGCGGGGCGAAGCAGCGGCTCGCCCTCCCAGTTATCGCCCTCGGTGCCAATCCTGTAGTAGACCAGGTCCTCGGCGGGGATCGTGGGCTCCGGGTCGGATACCTCGTCGCCGCGCCCGACCAGATAGAGCTTGATCGCCCGAAGCTCGCCCGCCTCGGTGATCCAGCGGTAGACCGACCGCGGCAGGCGCAGGCCCAGGTGCTTTAGGGTGAGCACGTCGCGCCCCTCCCAGCGCGCCCGGGTGTAGACCTGCTCGAAAGGGGCAAAGCCCGAGCGCCCGGCGACCCGAAGCGCCTCCAGGATGTGGGAGGGAAGCCGGGGGCGCATGTGCTCGAACAGCGCCCAGCGACAGAACTCGGCCACCTTCTCGTCCTCGGCGGTGGCGTCCTTCCCCCCCGCGGGCTCCAGCTCCCAGGTGGCCCCGGCGATCGGGGACATGACCATGGTCAGCGCCTTTCGCACGTCGCCGTCGGTGCGCCACATCTCATCGAAGACCCGCAGGCCCGCGACGCCGATCAGCTTCGCGTTTAGCTCGTCGACCTCAAGGAAGCCGTCGGTGTGGGCGCGCCCGGAGTGTGAGCGGGGGCGATCGGGCGCCGGCGGGCGCCG
>JBOGJI010000193.1:0-6761 GCA_050747865.1 Thermoanaerobaculia bacterium | reverse complement strand
TGAAACGTGCGACTCCCTGGAGTTCTCGCGGCCGGCCGTGGAAAGCGTGCTCGGCGAGTCGTTCCCGATCGCCTTGACGGTCCCCGCCTTCATCGCCGCTTCGATCGGCTTCGACGATCCGCACCGTGCGGCCCGTTAGCTCGAGCGACTTCGAGAAGGTCTGCCTACTGCTCGGCTGCATTGTCTCCCGCCAGAAAGGTAGCCACCTCATCATGACGCGAGCCAGCATGGCTCGTCCCGTCGTCTTCCCCGTGAACCGCAAGACGTTGAAGCCGGATGTACTGAGAAGCTGCATGCGGACGCTTGAGATCGACCGCCGCCAGCTCGAGGAGCTGCTCGAGCGGATCTAGGCACCCGGCGGCGAGGGCCGGCGAGGGCATCGTGACGCATCTCTAGAGGCTATTGCGGTAGAGGCCGCTGCGGCGTATCCGCCGCTCAAGGGGACGGCCAGCTCCCTGACTTCGATCCCACTGCCGGCAAACTTCGGGACGCGAGAGAAGGAACACGTCCCGGCCGGGGTGCCGGCGGAGGGTCACGGACGCGAAGACTCGCCCGGGAAAGTAGCCCCGGCTGGAACGGAGGACGTCAAAACCCCACCGCTCGGCAGACTACGTCGAGCCAGTGCGCTACGACGCGCAGCGCGTGCCTCATGCCACCGTCCAACCAGACTCGAAGCAGTCATAGAACGCCTGAGCGTGCTCCGGCCACCCGAACGCGATCGTGACGCGGCGGGCGAAATCGTTGCACTCCGACTCGTCACGCTCGCCCGTGGCATGCATGAGCTCATGCGCGAGGGTGAAAACCTGCGACTGTTTGGTGTTCGCGAGATCGACGTCGACGCCCAACCAGGGGGTGTTTTGGAGGCACCACCCGATACCCCGGGGCAACGGCATCCCCTTCTCGACCCCGGCCTTCGCGCGTCGTGCTCGGAACACCCGGGGAACATCATCGCCGGCGATCTCGCGGGCGAGCCGTGTCAGCTCCAGGTCGGGCTCAACGCTGTACCGCGCCCAGCCCATTTCCGCCAAATCGCGGTCCGTGACCCCACGACGGCCTTCGCTGCAGCCGCCCTTCGCGGAGAGCGTACGCGTTCCCACGCTGGCACCACGCACGACTCCGGACACCTCGATCAGATCCACTTCTTCCAGGAAGCGAACCTGCTGGCCGTCGAGATCGCCTAAGCTGAACTTCGCGGGGAAGAAACCCCAGCTCCATTGCTGCGCCGCCGGAGGCGTCGCGAGATCGTGCCGCAACCACGAACACGCTTCGTCGTCGATCAGCGACCCGACCGCCACCACCAGGTCGCCACGCTCCTCGATGCGCACCTTGCCTATTGGGATAACGCCGCTGTCATGGCCCCATAGAACCGGCACGGCGCCAGCGCCCGCGAACGCTCCGGGCTCGATGACGTCGCCGTCCGAATCCACGACCCCTATCGTTGCGATCACCGCCTCGAACTCGCATCCCTGCTGCTTGACGGCACCGCCGGCCAATCGTTTCGTTGCCATCAGCTCGCCCTCAGCTCTGGGGGGAGCATGCGCTCACGCGCGGCATCGCGCAGGCTCTTGCGCAACGTTTCGAACTCGCGGCGTGCGATGTACGCGGCGTCGCGAGCCTTCGCGAGCGGTAGCGCGGGCGCTCGCTGCTCGCGCGCGGTCGCCAGCACGTCGGCCGTCAGCGCCACGTTGGCTCGCGCGACCCGCAGCGCTTCGCGCTCGGCGGCGGTCAGTAGCTCCGACGCATTCGACTTGTCCTCAAACTCTTTTATGCTAAGCATCGTCCTCGACCTCCATTGGTTTCCATTTCCATTACCATTTCAAACTGTCCGTGCGACCAGGTGCTCGACTCCTCCATCCTCGACCATCATCGTCACCACCGGCAGCGACCAGACCTTCCGGGATACCACCACCCACTACCCTCGCGCTGCGGGAGCTGCCGGGGCCGGCCGTTGTAGATTTCCTCGACAGTCGCAAGCGGCGGCTCAGTATCCGTGCCGCCGATTAGCTGCCGCGGCCCTTCCGGCTCGACCGGCTGGCGCTTCATCTCGCGCTTCCACCTGCGCCTCGCCCCGGTGCGGACGTCCGCGGCCGTCAACGTTCCCGGCGCGTCCTCCTGCGGCTCCGACTTGCGGAACCGCACCACGCTAAGGACGCCGATCTCGCCAGACGCGAGCGGCTTCGCCCAGTCCGGAACCGGGACAGCGACTCGCCAGCGGTACAGACCTCTGGCTGGCGGGTCGTACCGCGCGCGCCAAGCCGGTCGATCGAACCATCGACCGGTGCGCGGCAGGCGGCGTGTCATGGGCCAGCCTCCCGCGGCTCGCGGTCGAGACCGAGCAGGCTAGCTAGGCGGACCACTCGGTCGAGCTGTTGCAAGTAGGCGGCGTGGACCGCCTTCCGCTTACCCTTTCCCGTCAACACGCCGCCCTCCAGCAGCCGGCGCTCCATCCAGTCGAGCAACGCCGTAGCCGTCACGTATCGGTCTACGACGTCGGCAGCGATGACGGAGAGCTGATCGCCGAGGTCCTGCCGGATCGCCAGCCGGCGTGACGCGAGGGCCTCGACCGCCTCTGCCTCGATTCGGCGCTGAAGCCGCTCTGAGCGGGCGCCGTGGCGTAGCGAAGCCATGTTGCCGGCGACGAACTGCCCGCTGACGGGGTCACGGCCAGCCGGTATGAGTTCTGCGGTCGGCGTAGAGCGGGCGGGCGCGTCGGATATGAAATCCGGTGCCCCCTTGGGAAGGCCCGTAGTCATTGGCTTTCCTCGACCACCGTCCCTGGACTTTCCCTGCCAGTGGCTGTCGGCCGTGGGCGGTGGCCGCGTGGGTCAGAATCCGGGCGAGATGCGGCAATTTGTCGCATCGCGACGCACCGCAGCCCCAGCCGGCGCAAGGCTGTCTTGAGGAGCCGGCGCAGCCGCACGTCTCCGGGCACGTCGCCGTAGCGCTCATCGGGGAGCACCTCGAACTCGAGCACCACCCGCGGCGTCATGCCGCGCGCTCCCTAGCCGGCCACGAAGTCCGCGAAGTACGCGGTCCAGCATCCCCCTCTACAGAGCCTGTACACCGTTTCTGGATGCGAGAACGCGCGCGCGTACCTTCTATAGCTGCGGGTGTGCGACCGCGTACTACGCGGTTTTCGCGTACCGGGACCCTCATTTCGCTCCCTCCACGAAACGCTGGGCCGCGGCGAGCTGGTCCCTCAGGGAGAGGTCGCGACGGGCGTAGATCACATGGCGGCGGGCGCCGACCTTCCACCTCCCGTCGGTTTTGTTGGCGGAGTTGCGCACTGCCACGTAGCCGGACGACTCCATTCTGTGTGGCACCTGCCTGTTGTTCCTTCGGTCGGTCAGCCATTCCGCGAAGCTCGGCACTGCCTTGGAAGCGACCTCGGCGAGCGTCGTCACGTCTGGATTGGCAAGAGCGTCGAGGGCGTCGGCGAGCTCGGCATCCTCCGGCGCCCGGTTGGCATCTACGATGTCGAGGAAGGCGGGCGTCGCCGGCGGCGGCGCCTTGGGATTGAACTCGCTCAGGTCGAACTCGCGGAGGTACGCGGCGACGTGTCTGCGGCCGCCGGATTCGTACCAGCCGTAGAGTGTGTCCCAGTACTCCGCGTCGAATTCATCGCGCGAGGTGGTTGACCATGCTACGTAGTGGCGCCGGTCGTCGGCCGGCAGGTAGATACCGTCGGTCTTGTGATTTGTGGTGATGACCACGCCGCAGACGTTCGGGATCGCGTACTCTCTGATGTTGTTCTCATCGATGCGGAGCACCTCGGGCGGCGCGGCCGTATAGGCCTTGGTGTGGTCGTAGAAGTTGAACCGGTTCAGTCCGCCCAGGTCGCGGGCCTCGGAGATGCGCAGGATGACGGACTTCAGAAAGCCGTTGAACCGGCCCATCAACTGGACCGGCGAGACATCTTCGACATTCCACGGTCCAACCGCGTGGCGTATCGGCTCTAAGATGGTGTCTTTCCCGATCCCCTGCGCGCCACCGAGCACCAGCGCGTGGTTGACCTTCACGCCCGGCTGCTGCACCCGCTGGGCCAGCCACGTGGTGATGTGCGAGGCGTCGTTGGGGTAGACACGACGGACATGATCAAGCCACGGGCCAGCCTTCGATGCGTCGCCCGGCTCGATCTTCGGAGGGCGATAACGATTGAAGACTCGCGCACCGGCATGGTCGATCCATCCCCCTTCGGCGATTAGGCGATTCGGGACCAGCAACGGCAGGCCGGGCGCCCACGTCATCTGGTCCACCGGCCTGTTCTGGTCGATCCACGGAGCCGGCTTCATCCCGTCTACCTCGGCGGCCCGGGCGTTGACGGAGCTTGCCGGCCACAGCTCGCGCGTCGGCCGGTAGATGTACATGTGCATCGGCATGTAGGCGTAGAAATCGCGGGCAGAAACCGCGAGGTCCCCGCCGGGATCCGGAGTCTTACCCTCCTCGCGTGCGCTCCGCGTCTCGGCGGCGATGCCGAGCAGGCGCCCGATCTGTCTGTCTGCGTCGCGGCCGGTGAGCACCCCCTGACCGATCTGTCCGAGCGGGTAGGCACGCAGGGCGGCCTCGATCTCGGCGTCGGCGAACCCCTTGGCGCCGAGAGTGGCCGCGAGCGCGGCATCATTGCGTGAGCGGTCGGCGCCGTCGCCCGCGCCCTCGCGCCATATCCGGCCAGCTTTTCCGTCAAGCACCCGCCGTAGCGGGATCTCCGCCGGCTCCGTGGAGCGTCGCGTCTCTCGTTGACCGTTCCGGTTGGCGCGTTCGCGCAAGTCTTTGACCACGAGATTCCAGGCGGCGCGAGAGTCTCGGATCTCCGCCGGGCATCCGTCCAGTCGTCGCCCGGTGAAAGCAAAGTAGCGCGCGTTGACGTAACACTCCGCAGCGGCTCTCTTGCCATTGATCGGCGCCGCGTCCATCGGGATCACCGAGGCCGGCAGCTCGGCGGGCGCGCCCAGCGCGTACAGTTTCACTCCCGTCCCGCTGGGGCTCACCTCTGCGTACGTTCCGAATCGGTCGAGAAGCTCTTGCGCCCAGGGCGCGATCGCTCCGGTGTCGGGATTGCGGCAGGAATCGAGGTCCACGCCGCCCAAGCCTTCGCCGAGCACGATTCCCAGGCCTGAGCATCCTGAGAACGGCAGGGCGGCCAGCGCGTCGTCGAGAGTCGCCCAGGACGAGGGATCGGTGGAGCTGGCGAGCGCCTCGGGATTGCGAGCCTGTCGCGGGACCTTCGTGGCGCGCCCGCCGCGATCTTCCTGGCGCCACAGTACCCAACGCGGCAGCTCGGCGAGCCCGCGCGGGACTAGCGGCCGACTGTTCACGACTTCTCCGGATCGTCGGGGAGCAAATCGGTGAGCTGGTGGAAACTCACGAGGTGATGGTCTCCGCAGGTGGGACAGGCGAACCACCCGCCGCTATCCGCGGTCCAGCTATGGCCGCAGCGCCCCTTGAACAGCGCCGCCTGCTCTAGCGGGATGCGCCGGCAGTGCCAGTCGCTTGGGCACCGTTCCCGTTCACGATCCTGTTGGCGCGTCATGTTGACGACTCCCGTCGGCGGACGAGCAGCCCCAGCACGTCCTGCTCGCACACGCGCACACCGCGCCCCTTTTCGCCGAGTCGCAGGGCGGGCAGTTCGCCGCGGGAGATCAAGTCGTAGATGCTGGACAGGGGGAGCGTCGTCTGCTCCGCGATGGCACGCACGCTAAGCAGCCGCGGGAGCCGCGTGGCCACGGGCTTCATGTCGAGGCCGCCTTGTGCAGGAGTTCGAGATACCGGCGCGCGGTGTCGCCCCGCGGGACACGTTGCCCGGTTTCCCAGCGTTGGACGGCCGCGTAGGTGACGCCAAGCGCGTCGCCTATCTCATGCAGCGTCAGGCTCGATTGCAGCCGCAGCGAGCGAGCCAGCTCCGGCACTTCGCGCAGTGTGCGGCGCGCGCGAGCGTTGGCGAGCAGCTTGTCGGTGTCCATCGGGCACATTATCGGCGAGGGTTCCCGGCGTTGTCTATTGGGTCCACAAACACCGATACCGACAACGCTTGGCCCTGCGGTTCGATTGTGGTACAATCCTGCACATGGCTCGACCGCTACTCAGATTCACGCTCAGCACCCCGGATAGGGAGAGTGGCGCGTTGTGGTTCTGCCTCCCGCTCAAGGGAGGGTGGACGGCCTGCTATCGGATGCTGCCGCGAGACGGCCGCCCGGTCGTGGCTGAGCTTCGAGTCGTGCCGACACCGCCGCCGGACGCCGAGGGCCGGCCCGTTGTGGTCCACTTCCGCCCCGACGGTGAGCCGCTGGGCCATCACGAGCCACCAGGGGACGGGCTGACGGCCGGCCTACTCAAGGACGAGCTGGTCGTCGGCAGGCACATCTACGAGTACTTCCCGCGGGCACTGCGGCAAGCGCGCGATAGCGCCGTCTGGTCGCTGCCGGTGGTGTTCGAGGGAAAGGACGGCGAGGTCAAGCAGGAGACGACGCTGTTCGATCTCTACTTCGGCAGCCGAGGCTTCGACCCCGAGGTGAAGCCCAAGCGCCCGCGGCGCGGGCCGAAGGGCTGGCCTGACGAGGACTACGCGCGGCTCGCGGACGCGTACCTGAAGGCATGCGAATCCGGCAGCCGCTCTCCTGTCGCCGACGTGGCGGCCGAGCGAGGGATGACCGCGGACGCCCTGCGCCAGGCTCTCCACCGGGCGAGGCGGCGAGGGCTGCTGACACGACAGACAACGGGCCGGGCCGGTGGCGAGCTGACGCCGCGTGCACGAGCGCTGCTCA
>JBOGJI010000192.1:0-1419 GCA_050747865.1 Thermoanaerobaculia bacterium | reverse complement strand
GGGATGGTGGAACCCCCGGCCTGCCCTGATCCGCCAGCGGGCGAGGCTTGCGCGCCGGCGGACCTGGCCCGGCGCCCACTCGTCATGGTGGCCGCTGAGCGCGACCTCGCAGATGTATTCGAGAGCGCGCTCGGCCTCTCGTCGGGCCTCTGCATCGCTTATCTCTCGCGGCGCATCGCTGTCGGGGGACCGGGCGGCAGCGGCTACAACGTCAACGCGGCGAGCCGGGCCAACGCACCCTTCGGTCATTCGGTTGTGGGTGACCAGCCCGTCCCTGAGGCGGTCAAGCTCATTCTCGCCGCCGTAGGCGCCGCAGCCGTCGCACACGTAGATCGTGAACCGCTCCCCCTGAGGGTTGTGCCAGTCGCTCGGTGTCGGTGGGTCAGGGGGCATCCCGTCCTCGCAGCCGGTCGAACAGTTCCTTCCACATCTCCCACGTGAATCGGAGGGCGTTGCGGCTCGACAGCGTTTGAATGCGCCCGGTAACCGACCCGTAGGCGCCCCGTCTCTCGACCGGTCCCGGCGCTCTCTCCGGCGCTGTCTCGCGGCCGGCGCCGGTGCCCGATTGTGTAGGTCGATGATCCTTTGCTACTTGCTTTGGATCATGGAACGGGTCAGCGCAGAAGTAGCGCGTCGTGCCCTGATCGCCACCCTGCGGCATCGTCTGCGGGTTGTCGCGCTCGCCGCCGCAGACACGGCACCGCTCCGGCTCGCTACGGGCGGCGCTACTGCGGGTCATGCGGCGCACAACTCCTCGTAGGTGCGACGCTGGGCCTCGCCGAGCTCGACCTGCTCGGTGGGGAGCATCCTGTCGAGGAGGTCGAGGACCGAGGGCAGCAGGCGTACCCAGGTGGCGGCGTCGGCGGTGGCGCTGGTGGCGGCGTAGGCGGCGTTGCCAGCGGTGTTGGCGGTGGCGGCGTGGGCGGCGGTGGTGGCGGCGTAGGCGGCGGCGGCGGTGGAGGCGGCGGTGGTGGTGGCGGCGAAGGCGGCGGCGTTGGCGCTGGCTACCTCGCGTGCCACCCGTTCCCCGTCTTGCGCGCTTCGCTTGTCCTTGATCGCGGGGAGCGCCCGCAGCCGCTCGGCCAGGTCCCTTCGCCCCGTGACCTCCTGGGCCTCGGCAGCCACGACCCGCACCGCCCAGTCGGCCATCATGTAGAGGCGCTCCTGGGTGCGACCGTCGCCCGCCGTGCCGATCATCCGGGCGAGGTAGGGGCGTAGTTTCTGGCGCGGGCCGTCGGGGAGGGCGTCGTTCAGCCTGATGCCGAACCGCCGCAGGGCGGGGTCCACGCACTCGGGGGAGTCGGAGTGGCGCTCGCCCGCGAGGTAGGCGACCCACTCCATCGCGCAGAGGCCGTCCTGGGGCGAGTCGTGTGAGCCGTGCTTGAGGGTGTAGTCGATCATCGGGTTTCCTTTCAGTTG
>JBOGJI010000191.1:0-11360 GCA_050747865.1 Thermoanaerobaculia bacterium | reverse complement strand
GCGTAATGCCGCGACCCGAGCGGCCACCCGTAAGCCGTGTGCGGGAAATCCGCATGCACGGTTTGAAAGGGGGTCTTGACTTCAACCCTCGCCAAACGGCGGGGAGGCAGTAAGGATCTACCAATGCGCGGGCGTCGCGCACGGATCGCCGCCGCGGTCGTGACCGGGTTGCTCCTCGCCGCCGACTGGACGCGGCCGCCGGAGCGGCAGCTCACCGCTCGCGCCGAGCTGGCCGTGATCGATCTGTACCAGGTGACGCTGTCCGGACGCTTCGGCGTGCGTTGTCGCTTCGAGCCCACCTGTAGCCACTACGGTGAGGCGGTCATCCGGCGGCGCGGCGCGGCGCGCGGCACCGCGCTCGCGGTCTGGCGTATCCTGCGCTGCGGGCCGTGGACGCCGGCCGGCACCGTGGATCCGCCGGCTTGACACATATGAGCCGTCTTCCTATCCTTCCCGCACTTTTCGACAGGTACTCACGACATCCATCCGGCCGAGGAGGCCAACGCGACTGACGTGGCGCAGATCTTCCCCAAGTGGCTCAACAAGCTACCGCTGGCACTTGGGGTCGGGCTGCCGCTGGTCCTGATCGTCGTGACCGCCGGCGTCTGGTACTACTTCTCCCCGTGGTACACGGACGTGGGCTACACCCCCGTACAGCCGGTTCCGTTCAGCCATCGCCTGCACGCGGGCGACCTGCGCATCGATTGCCGCTACTGCCACGTCGGCGTGGAGAGAGCGCCCGTCGCCAGTGTCCCGTCCACCGCCACCTGCATGAACTGCCACCGGCTGGTGGGGCAGGATATGGCGACTCTCGAGCCGCTGCGCGCCAGCGCGGCGAGCGGCCGTCCGCTGCGCTGGGTGCGGGTACACGCCCTGCCGCAATACGCCTATTTCGACCACAGCGCCCATGTGCGCGCCGGCGTCGGCTGCGCCTCCTGCCACGGTGACGTGGCGGTGATGGATCGCGTCAGGCAGGTGAAGCCCCTGAGCATGAGCTGGTGCCTCGACTGCCACCGCCATCCCGCGGCGGAGCTGCGGCCCCAGGAGGCGGTCTTCGACACCGCCTGGGCGCCGCCGGCCGATCAGCTCGAGGCGGGCGCGCGTCTGGCCGCCGAGCGCGGCATCGCCCCACCTCTCGACTGCAGTGGGTGCCATCGATGAGCGACGACCGGCGGGCGGACAAGGCCTATTGGCGGAGCCTGGAGCGGCTCTACGACTCGCCGGCGCTCGCCGGGCTGGCGGAGGAGTTCGCTTCCGGCGCCTCCGAGCCGCCCGACGGGGTGAGCCGCCGCACCATGCTGCAGATCATGGGCGCGTCGATGGCGTTCGCCGGGCTCGCCGCCTGCCGCCGTCCGGAGAGCTACATCGTCCCCTACGTCGACGCCCCGCCGGAGGTGACGCCGGGCATCCCGCGCCACTACGCCACCACCTGGGCCCTCGGGCTCGCCGCCTACGGGCTGGTCGTCGAGAGCCACGAGGAGCGCCCCACCAAGATCGAGGGCAACCGCCTCCACCCGGCGACGCGGGGCGCCGCGAACGCCTGGATGCAGGCGTCGCTGCTGGAGCTCTATGACCCCGATCGCACCCGCGAGCCACAACGGCGTGGCGAAGTTGGCGAGGCCTTCCCGGCGACCTGGAGAGTCTTCGTGGACTTCTGGCAGGAGCGGGCGGCGGCGCTCACCGAGAACGGCGGGCGCGGGCTGGCGCTACTCGTCGAGCCGCACGCCTCACCGACGCTCGCCCGCCTCACCGCCGAGCTGCGTCGGCGATTCCCCGAGGCGCGAGTCGTGGCCTGGTCGCCGGTCAACGAGGAGAGCGCGATCCGCGGCTGCCAGCGGCTGTTCGGGCGTGCCGCGCAGCCGCTCTACCATCTCGACCGGGCGCAGACCGTTCTCGCCCTCGACTGCGACCTGCTGGGGACCGAGCCCGAAGCCCTGCGCCACACGCGCGAATGGGCGGTGGCGCGTAGGCCGCAGGCGCGGCGCTTCCCCCGCCTCTACGCCGTCGAGAGCACCTACACCCTGACCGGCGCCAACGCCGACCACCGCCTGCCGCTCAAGAGCGCGCTGGCCGGTCCCTTCCTCGCCGCTGTGGCGGCGGAGCTGCTGCGCCGCGGCGTGGCGGTGCCCGGCGCCGTGGGCTCGGCACAGGCGCTGCCGGACGCGGTGCGGCGCCGCGCCGCGCTCATCGCCGAGAGCCTGGCGGCGGCGGGATCCGGCGCCCTGGTGGCGGTCGGCGGCGGGCAACCGCCGGAGGTCCACGCCCTGGCCGCCGCCCTCCACGCCGGCCTGGGCTCCTGGGGCACCGCCGTGACGCTGCACGAGCCGGTGGACGCCGCGCTTCCGAGCACGCCCGACCTGGCGGCGCTCACCCGCGCGATGGCGGGCGGCGAGATCTCCGACCTGGTCGTCCTCGGCGGCAACCCGGCCCACAGCGCGCCGGCGGATCTCCGCTTCGCCGCGGCGATGGGCGAAGTGCCGCACGTGGTGCACCTGGGCTCGCGGCTGGACGAGACCGCGCGCCGCGCCGAATGGCATCTGCCGGAGACCCATTTCCTCGAGGCCTGGGGCGACGCGCGCGCCGCCGACGGCACCGCGAGCGTAGTCCAGCCATTGATCGCGCCGCTCTATGGCGGGCGCAGCACCGTCGAGCTGCTGGCGCTGCTCGCCACCGGCGAGGAGCGCTCGGGAGCCGACCTGGTGCGTGAGACCTGGACGAGCCTGATCGGCGATGACGTCACCGCCTGGCGCCGCGTGCTGCACGACGGTGTGCTCGCCGCCAGCGCCCCGGCGCCGGTGGAGGCGAGCGTCGACCCGGCCGCCGCGGGCGAGGCGTTCTCCCGGTGTGCCGCCCGCCGGGCCGGCGACGGCTACGAGCTGACCTTCCAGCCCTCGCGCTCGCTCTACGACGGCCGCTTCGCCAACAACTCCTGGCTGCAGGAGCTGCCCGACCCGGTCACCAAGCTCACCTGGGGGAACGCCGCGCTCATGTCCGAGGCGACGGCGGGGGAGCTGGGCGTCGAGAACGGTGATGTCGTACGGCTCGAGCTGGCCGGGAGCTCTGTAGAGCTGCCGGCGTGGATCCTGCCGGGCCAGGCCGACGGCTCGATCGCCGTGGAGCTGGGCTACGGGCGCCAGGCCGCCGGCCGGGTGGGCGACGGCGTCGGCGCCGACGTCTACCCGCTGCGGCCGTCCACGGATCCCGGGTTCGTCTCCGGGGTGCGGGTGACCCGGACCGGCGAGAAGCACGACCTGGCGCAGACCCAGGAGCACCACGAGCTGGTGGGCCGCGACCTGATCCGCGAGGCCAGCGTCGAGACATTCCGCGAAGACCCCCACTTCGCCACTCACCACGACGGCCACATCGAGCCCAAGCCGCTCTATCCCGACGACCACGACTACTCGAGCTCGCCGCAGTGGGGGATGACCATCGACTTGAATGCCTGCACCGGCTGCAATGCCTGCGTCGTCGCCTGCCAGGCGGAGAACAACATCCCGGTGGTCGGCCCCGAGCAGGTACGGCACAACCGCGAGATGCACTGGCTGCGGGTCGATCGCTACTTCTCGGGCTCCAAAGAGGCGCCGGCCATGGTCTTCCAGCCGGTGCCGTGCATGCACTGCGAGACCGCCCCCTGTGAGGAGGTCTGCCCGGTGGCGGCCACGGTGCACGACGCGCAGGGTCTGAACGTCATGGTCTACAACCGCTGCATCGGCACCCGCTACTGCTCCAACAACTGCCCCTACAAGGTGCGCCGCTTCAACTTCTTCAACTACACCAAGGACACGCCCGAGGTGGTGCGGCTGGCGATGAACCCGGACGTCACCGTGCGCTCACGTGGCGTCATGGAGAAGTGCACCTACTGCCTGCAGCGCATCCGCGAGGGGGAGGCCACGGCGGCTCGCGCCGGCCGGCCGCTCGCCGACGGCGACGTCCAGACGGCCTGCCAGCAGACCTGCGCCGCCGGCGCCATCCGCTTCGGCGACATCCGCGACCAGCGCTCGCAGGTGGCCGAGGCCAAGCGCGATCCCCGCAACTATTCCCTGCTCGCCGAGCTCGACACCCGCCCGCGCACCACGTATCTGGCAGGACTGCGCAATCCCGATCCGGCCTGGGAGGAGGAGCTTGCCTGACCGGTTCCTGGGGGTGATCCTCTGCGCGGCGCTCGCGGCGGCCGCGTGCACGCGCGAGCACACCTTCGAGAAGCCGCCGGTGCACGTCAACCCGAACATGGACCTCCAGGAGAAGGCGGTGGCGCAGGGCGCCAGTGACTTCTTCGCCGACGGCAAGGTGATGCGGCCCAAGCTCGCCGGCACGGTGGCGCGGGAGGACCCGATCGATGACGGCGGTCTGGCCGCCGGCGTGGACGCGACCGGGGCTCACCTCACGACCTCGCCGGTGCCGGTCGACGAGGCGACGCTCGCCCGGGGCGAGGAGCGCTACGGAATCTACTGCTCGCCTTGCCACGGCGCGCGAGGCGACGGCCAGGGGATGTTGACGCAGCGCGCCGGGGTAGCGGTGACCAGCCTTCTCGACCCGCGCCTGGTCGCGACCCCGGACGGCCAGATCGTGGAGGTCATCGACCGCGGTCTGGGGCTGATGCCGTCGTACCGCTCGCAGGTGCCGCCGGCGGACCGCTGGGCCATCGTCGCCCACATCCGCCGGCTTCAGGCCGCGGCGCCCGCGGAACCCGTTTCCGATGCCGGCACCGACGTGACGGAGCCCGAGGTGCCGGCCGCGGACGGCGGCGCCGCGGAGCCGCCGGCGGACGCGGTGGAGGGCACCTTGTGAACCGCAAGACCCTCCTGCTCGCGCTGGCCGCCGTCGTCGGCCTGTTCGTGCTCGTCAATGGCGCGCAGTGGATGAACGACCGCCTCGGCTATCAGGCGCCGACCGACGTCGCCGCGGAGGCGACGCCGCGCCAGCAGGAGCTGGAGCAGATCCGCGAGGAGGAGGCGGTCGCCGCGCAGGGGCGCGAGCCGGAGTACCCCGACTATCGCGCCTTCCCCGGCACCGGCAGCCGCGTAGCGGTGTGGATCGCCGCCCAGCTCCACCTGCTGTTCGCCGCCTTCGTGTTGGCGGTGCCGCTGTTCGCGCTGATCATCGAATTCATCGGCTACCGCACCAAGGACCCGCGCTACGACGCGCTGGCCTACGAGTTCACGAAGCTGCTGTCGGTCTCCTTCTCGTTGACCGCCGCCTTCGGCGCCGGGCTGACCTTCCTGCTGATCATCTTGTACCCCAAGTTCACCGGCTACCTTATGCAGGTCTTCTCGCCCACGTTCCTGCCCTACGTGGGGCTGTTCTTCCTCGAGGCCTTCTTCCTCTATACCTACTACTACGGCTGGGGGAAGTTCGGGCCGCGCGTGCACCTGGCGCTGGGTCTGGGGCTCAATCTCGTCGGCACCGGCATCATGGTCATCGCCAACGCCTGGCTGACCTTCATGATGAGCCCGGCCGGGGTGAGCGACTACGGGGCGCTGCTCGACTTGAAGGCGGCGTTCACCAACTTCACCTGGATGCCGATCAACGTCCACCGCTTCATCGCCAACATCGCCTTCGGCGGCTCGATCGCCGCGGCCTACGCGGCCTATCAGTTCCTGCAGGCGAAGAGCGACGACGAGCGGGCGCATTACGACTGGATGGGCTACGTCGGCAACTTCGTCGCCATCGCGGCGCTCTTGCCGCTGCCGTTCGCCGGCTACTGGCTGGCCAAGGAGATCTACGGCTTCTCCCAGACCATGGGCCTGACCATGATGGGCGGCGCCTTCTCGTGGCTGTTCATCATCCAGGCGGTGTTGATCGGCAACCTCTTCCTCGCCGCCAACTACTACCTGTGGTTGGGAATGGGGCGCATCGAGGGAGCCGAGCGCTTCCGCAAGTACATCAAGTACCTGCTGATCGTCATCACGCTGTGTTTCATCGTCTGGGCGACGCCACGCTCGATCATCGCCACCGTGCAAGAGGTGCAGGCGATGGGCGGCTCCTTCCACCCGGTGCTCGGCTTCCTGGGTGTGATGGCGGCGAAGAACACCGCGGTCAACGTGCTCATCCTGACCACCTACGTCAGCTTCCTGCTCTACCGCCGCGGCGGCAAGACGCCGACGGTGAAATGGGCGCGGATGGGCAACCTCGTCCAGTTCGCCATCTTCGCCGCCGCTACCGCGACGGTCATCGGCATCGGCATCTATAGCTACTTCGTGCCCGCCGAGGTGCGCATCGGGCTGTCAGTGCCGCAGGTCGGCTCCGTCCTCTTCGCCATCATCACGGTGACCGCGATCGACATCGCCATGCTACGCGGGGCCAAGCCCCTGGGTGCCACGCGCTGGGGGCAGATGCCGGCACGTTCGCAATACGCCCTGGTCTTCCTCGCCGTGACGTTCACCTGGACGATGGGGTTGATGGGTTACGTGCGCTCCGGCCTGCGCCTGCACTGGCACGTCTACGGCGTGCTGGCCGACACCTCGCCTGATGCCTACACGCCGACACTCGGCTTCGCCACCCGGATCGTCTCGGTGACGGTGCTCATCTTCTTCCTGTTTATCGGCTTCATCTTCTGGCTCGCCGGGCTCTCGGGAAAGAAACCGGCGGCCGGCGAGGCGGCGGCGAGCCATCCGGCGGAGGCCGCCGAGGCGGCGGAGCCGGCCTGATGCGGATTCCGGTGGCGCTCAAGATCGCGGTGCTGACGCTGGCCGCCACCGCCTTTTACACCTACGTTGGCCAACTCGTGCCGCAGAAAGAGGTGCAGCCCCCGGAGGCAGCGGCCGAGCTGGCGGCCGATCTGACCACCGAAGAGATGGTGGAGATCGGGCGCCCGATCGTCGAGGGCAAGGGGCTGTGCCTGACCTGCCACACCATCGGCCAGCAGGTGCCGAACGCCCGCTTCCCCGACCTCGCAGGCATCGCCGGGCGGGCGGGAGAGCAGGTGCCGGGGATGTCGGCGCTCGAATACATGGCGCAGTCGCTCTACGATCCGGAGGCCTTCATCGTACCCGGCTTCACCGGCGGCATGCCGCCGATCAACCGGCCCCCCGTGGGCTTGACCGACGAGGAGATCCGCACGGTCATCGCCTACCTGCAGACCCTCGGCGGCGAGGCCACCATGACCATGGACACGCCGCTGCCCTACGGCGAAGCCGCGGCGGCGCCGCAGCCTGCGCCCGCCGACGATCCCGCACCGGCCGCGGAGGATGTCCCGTGAAGATCACTGTTCTTCTCGGCGTCTTCGCGGCACTCGGCTTGCTGCGCCTGGTGCGCGTCAAGATGTTGACCTGGGTCGTGGCCTGGTGGGCCGCCTGTTTCATCATCGTCTACTTCGGCTTCAAGGTGCCGGTGCCCTGGTCGGTCGTGCAGCTGTTCATGGCCATCGTCAGCGGCGCCCTGCTCGCCTACGTGACCAGCGATGCCCAGCGCTGGCAGCAGGTGCGCGACCCGCTGATGGCGTTCTTGACCGAGCCGCGCTACCGGGCGGCGCTGGCCGCGGTCGCCGTGCTGGCGCCGCTGCTCGTCGGCTGGGTCGCCTACCGCGTCGCCGCCAAGCCGCCGATCCCGCCCGGCTTCGGCCGCACCGTGCACCCGGCTCCGCCGGCGTCGATCACCGTGCACGAGCAGGAGTTCGACCTGGCCCGGCTCGACAACCCGTTCTCGGGGCTCAAAGGTTCCGACCCGCAGGCCTTCGAGCAGCACGTGGAGCGCGGCCGCGAGATCTACTACCAGAACTGCTTCTACTGCCACGGCGACGCGATGCGCGGGGAGGGGATGTATGCCCACGGCTTGAACCCCATCCCCACCAACTTCCGCGACCCCGGCACCATCGCCCAGCTCCAGTCCTCGTACCTGTTCTGGCGGGTGGCCAAGGGCGCTCCCGGTCTGCCCGAGGAGGGCGGCCCCTGGGAGTCGGCGATGCCGGCCTGGGAGCAGTTTCTCTCCGACGAGGAGATGTGGGACGTCATCCTTTTCCTCTACGAGTTCACCGGCCACGAGCCGCGGGCGCGGGAGGAGGCGGCGCATTGAAGCGGCTCCTCGTCGGAGTCCTATTGCTCGCCGTCGTGCGCCTGGCGGCCGAGACCGGCTCAGCCGCGGCATCGTCCGCGGCCTGGGCCCAGGAAGAGGTCGAGCTCCAGGGCATGGTTCTCTACCGCCAGTATTGCGCCCAGTGCCACGGAGACCAGGGGGACGGCTTGGGGCTAGCGGCGCCGCTGCTCTCTCCCAAGCCGCGGGATTTCACCGCGGCCAAGTACAAGATCCGCAGCACGCCGACGGGGGAGCTACCGACCGACGACGACCTCGAGCTGGCGATCCGGCGCGGCCTCCCGTACACTGCCATGCCGGCCTTCGACTGGCTCACCGACGCGCAAGTCGCCGGCCTCGTCGAGGTGGTCAAGAGCTTCTCGGCGGACTTCCAGGATCCGGATCTCACTCCCGAGCCCCTGGATCTGCCGAGCCCGCCGAGCTACAGCGAGGAGCGCGCCGCGGCGGGGCGGGACGTCTACGAGCGCACGGGATGCGCCCGCTGCCACGGCGCGCTCGGGCGCGGCGACGGCATGTCGGCGCCCACCCTGGTCGACGACCAGGGCGACTTCATCCGCGTCGCCGACCTCACCATGCCCTGGACCTTCCGCGCCGGAGGCGCCCGGGAGGACATCTTTCGCACCATGAGCGTCGGCTTCAACGGCACGCCCATGCCGGGGTTCGCCGATGCCCTGTCGGAGGAGGAGCGCTGGCAGATCACCGACTACATGTTGTCGCTGGCCTGGGCGGACGCCGCAGACCCCTACGCCGACTACGTGACGGCGGTGGGGGTGGACAGCGAGATCGACCTCGACGACGCGGACGCCCTGTTCGCCGAGGCCGAGCCGGCCCTGTTCCCGGTCGTCGGCCAGATCGTCCAGCCGGGGCGGAACTTCAACCCCGCGGCTCTGGCGGTCCAGGTGCAGGTGATCTACAACCCGCGCGAGATCGCCGTGCGCCTGGCCTGGCACGACATGACGGCGGAGACCGCGAGCCGCAACGCCCCGGACCTGCCGGCGCCCGAGCCCAAGCGGCCGGGCGAGCCCATGGTGTTGCCCGGCGAGGGAGAGGCGGCGATCCCGACGGCGGCGCTGGCGCAGGCGGCGCCCACGCAAGAGGGCTCCGAGCCGGCTGGTGACGCGGAGGGAACATCCACCGCCGAAGCCGGCGCCGCGCCCGAGGCGGGCTCGGGCGAGGGCCCGTTCTCCGACGCGGTGGCCATCCAGCTCCCGCGCACGGCTCCGGCGGGGGTCCGCTGGCCCAATTTCCTGCTGGGCGACGACCGGAACCCGGTGGAGCTCTGGTTCGCCGACCTGGCGGGACCCGAGGCGCGGATGTACGTCGCCCGCGGCAGCGACCAGATCGAGGCCGCCGACGCCGGCGAGCTCGAGGTGCGCGCCGCCTACGCCGACGGCGCCTGGACGGTGACCTTCAAGCGGCCGCTTGCTCCCGCCGCCGGCCTCGCCTTCGTCGAGGACGAGTTCATCCCTGCCGCCTTCACCGTGTGGGACGGCCGCACCGGCGAGCGCGGCAACCGACGGGGCCTCACCCGCTGGTACTCGATCTATGTGGAGCCCCTGGACAAGCCTTCGCCCCTCGGGCCGGTGGTCCGCGCCGGCCTGGGGGTACTAGGATTCGAGCTGCTGCTCATCTTCGCGGTGCGCCGCTGGCGGCGCCGCCGCGAGGCATCCGCTACGGGAGACTGACCATGTACGAATCGATCTACGTCCCGGTCGACAACTCCTCGCACTCCAACCGCGCCGTGGACCTCGGCGTGGACCTGGGGCGGGCCTGCACCTCGCGCTTGACCGGCTGTCACGTCTACGCGGCGCGCATGCACGACTACCGCTTCAAGCAGATGGAGTACACCCTGCCCGAGGAGTACCTGGCGGAAGACGAGCTGCACCGCCAGCGCAAGATCCACGACAGCCTGATCACCATGGGCCTGGAGCTGGTCTCCGACTGCTACCTCGATCCCATGGCCGAGAAGGCGTCGGGCGCCGGGCTCGCCCTCGAGCGCAAGATGATCGACGGCAAGCACTCGACCGAGCTGCTGCGCGACGTGCGCGAGTCGGGCTACGACCTGATCGTGCTCGGGGCGCTGGGCATGGGGCGCACCAAGGACTCGCGCATCGGCTCGGTCTGCGCCCGGCTGGCCCGCGAGTGCGACCGCGATACCTGGATCGTCAAGCACCTGCCAGCGGACGGCGAGACCGACCGCGACACTGTGCTGGTCGGCATCGACGGCAGCCCGCAGTCCTTCGGCGCCCTCGGCGTGGGGATGGAGCTGGCGAAGCGCTTCGGCAAGAAGCTCGAATTGATCGGCGTCTATGACCCGTACCTGCACTACGCCGTCTTCAAGGGCATCGTGGAGGTGCTGACCGAAAAGGCGGCCAAGGTCTTCCGCTTTGAAGAGCAGAACCAGCTCCACGAGGAGGTCATCGACACCGGCCTGGCGCAGATCTATCAGTCGCACCTGAATGTCGCCGAGTCGATGGCGCGTGAGCACGGGGTCGAAGTGCGCAAGACCCTGCTTGACGGCAAGGCGTTCCAGAAGATCCTCGACCACACGCGCAAGAGCCCGCCCTGGGTGCTGGTGCTCGGCCGCACTGGCATCCACTCGGCGGAGGACGCGCCCGGCCTGGGCAGCAACACCGAGAACCTGGTCTGGCAGGCCGACTGCGACATCCTGCTGACCAACCGCACCCAGGTGCCGGAGCTCGACCTCAAGGCCGACGAGTCGATCCACTGGACCCAGGAGGCCGAGGCGCGCATGACCCGCGTGCCCGACCAGGTCAAGGGCATAGCGCGCCGCGCCATCCTGCGCCTGGCGCTGGAGAAGGGGCACAGCGTGGTGTCCTCGGATTTGGTGACCGAGGCGATGGAGCGCTTCATGCCGAAGAGCACCTCGCAGGCGACCGAGAAGCTGGCCGAGGCGCTGGTGCTCGAGCTTGCCGAACGGCAGCCGGTGGCGCTGTGCACGAGCTGTGGCCAGGCGGCGCGGGTGCCCGATCCGGTGAAGTGCTCGGTGTGCGGCGGCGAGGAGTTCGAGCGACTCGACCCCGAGGCGGTCGAGAGGATCATCGCCGACGAGGGAGGCGTCGAAGAGGAGACCACCTACGACGGCCGGCGGCTGCGCTGGACCCACGAGGCCCGCACCGCCCTGCGCGGCGCCTTCACTGACGCCTACCAGCGCCGCCGCGCCAAGGCGCGGATCGAGAAGTCCGCCCGCACGCGCAAGCTCGACCCCATCACCCTGGACTTCGCCCAGACCTTCATCGAGGAAGAGGGCGGCGTCCTCTACAAAGGCACGGCAACCAATCCGACCGTAGCGGCCGAGCTCGTCTCGGCCG
>JBOGJI010000190.1:0-2244 GCA_050747865.1 Thermoanaerobaculia bacterium | reverse complement strand
CCGCATGCGGGGTTCGGATTGGGGGACGTGGCGTGTGGCGGGGTACGGGGCGGCGATGAGGGTGCGGGCGAGGACGTATGCGACGGCGAGGAGCGCCGTTGCGGCCATGACGAGGAGGCTCAAGGGTCCGCGCTTGGGGAAGGACGGCAGCACGGGGGCGTGCGCTCTGGAGACGATGGCGGCTTGGGCCGGGGCGGCGCCCATGTCGTGGCGGGCGGCGGCGTCCTGGTAGCGGGCGAGATAGGATTCGAGGAGATCGCGGTTGGCCTTGGCCTCGCGCTCGAGCGCGCGGAGCTTGATCTCCGAGTCGCCGAGCCCGGCCGACTTGGTCTTGGCGGCGTTGAGGCTGGCTCGAAGGCTCGCCTCGCGCGCCGCGGCGATTTGCGCCTCGTTCTCCAGGCTCCTCACCACCTTGGCCGCCTCGTCGCGGACTTGCGCGCGCACGTCGGCGAGCTCCGACTTGAGCTGCTGGATGCGCGGATGCGACGGGAGAAGCGTCGCCGACAATTCGGCGAGCTGTCGCTGCACCAGCACACGCTGCTCGATCAGATTGATGACGAGCTGCGACTTGAGCACTTCGGGGGTGGCGTCGATGTCGCCCTTGTCGGCGAGCATCTGCTTGATCAGCTTGGCCCTCGCCTCCGCTTCGGACTTCTGCGCCTCGGCGAGGATCAGCTGGCTGTTGAGCTCGGAGAGCTGCTGGGCGTTCAAGGTGACGTTGTTGGAGCCGGCATAGAGGCCTTCGCTGGCGCGGAACGTCTCCGCCGCCTCTTCCGATTCCGCCACCTTGGCGCGCAGCACCTCGATCTGGTCCTTGAGCCAGGCGGTGGCGTCCTTGGTCTGGGCGATCTTGGCGGTGCGCTGCCAGCCGATATAGACGTCGGCGAGCTGATTGGCGATCTCGGCGGCAAGCCCCGGATCGCCCGAGCTGTACTCGATGGCGATCACGCTCGACTTCGTGAGCTGGAACACGTCGAGATGGTCGGCGAGCGCGGTCGCCGCCCGCTCCTCCTCGCTCTCAGGGCTGCCGCGCATCAGCCCGAAGCGGCCCAGGAGGCGCCGCATCAAGGGCTGCCCTGCGTCCTTGGCGAAGGCCGCGTTGTTGGTGAGATCGAGGTCCTTGACCACCTGCAGGATGAGGTCGCGCGAGGACAGCACCTGCACCTGGCTCAGGACCGCCTGCTCGTCGAGCGCCACCCGCGCCGGGTCGCGGCCTTGATCGGTGGTCGGCCGCGTGAACGCCGATTCCTCGTTCTGGATGAGGATGCGGGCTTCGGAGGTGTAGAGCGGCCGCACCATAGAGAGGCCGATGAAGGTGCCGACCCCGGCCAAGAGCACGAGGCCCAAGATCCAGCCTTTGGCCCGCCACAGCGCGAGCCCCAGGCTGGCAAGGTCGACGTCGTCTCCTGCCGGATCGTCTGTTCGGGACTTGCTCACTTCAGGCGGAACTCCGGATACGCGCGGCGCTTAAGGCGCATTAACGCAGATCGCCGTAACCAAAGGCTTAAGCGCCGCGCCGCTTCGAGACGCATGCTCAGCATTCGTTAACCATGCGGCCTTAGCTTCGAGCCATGTGGGGTCTCACAAGCGTTCGGTTCGCCCGTTTGGCATTTCTGCTGCTGGCAGTGTCGGCCGCATGCCTCGGCGGCTGCAAGATGCGCTCGATCCCTGGGTTAACGACCCCGGACTTCGCGCTCTCCACCCCCGCGCCGCTGCCCGCCCCGGGCGAAGCTTTCCCGGCAGGCGCCGGCTCAAGCCCCCCGGGCGTTCCCGTCATCCCCAACGAGACCTACACCCTCGATTCCGGCGACAAGGTCAGGATCATCGTGTTCGGCCAGGACAACCTCTCCCGCGTCTATAGCGTCGACGGCTCAGGGCGCGTCGCCATGCCGCTGATCGGCGCGGTCAGCGCCCGCGGCCTCACCACCTTCGAGCTCGCAAGCGAGATCGCCGCCGACCTCAAGCAGAAATACATCAAGGACCCAAAGGTCACCGTCGAGGTCGAGACCTACCGCCCGTTCTTCATCCTGGGCGAGGTCAACAAGCCGGGACAATACGCCTATGTCAACGCCATGAGCGTGGAGGCCGCCGTCGCCATCGCCGAAGGCTATACCGAACGCGCCAAGCAGCGCTTCGTCCGCCTCACCAGGCGGTTCGGCGGCGTCATGTCAACCGTCATGGTCCCAACCGACTACCCAGTCCAGCCAGGCGACACTATTTACGTCCTCGAACGCATCTTCTAAA
>JBOGJI010000189.1:0-9892 GCA_050747865.1 Thermoanaerobaculia bacterium | reverse complement strand
CCTGGTCGCCGTGCTGCTCGGCGCCGCGGGCGTCGGCCTCGCCGCCGGCGAGCTGCCCGGGCTGGGTGCCGTACGCGCGCTCGGCGACCTGGTCGCGGAGACCGTCGTCGCCGGCGCCGGCCTCGCCGGCGCGTCCTGGCGGGGGCTGTGGCTGGCCGTAGCCGAGCTGCGCCAGGCGTCCCCGTGGACCACGGTCGCCATGGGACTGACGGCCGGCGCTCTGTGCGTTCTCCTCTGGCGCCTGGCTCGTGGGCGTCGCATGGTGCCGCAGCGCTCGACACGCCCGCCAGCCTCATCGTGAACCGCCGCAATCCCGCGTCCAGACCGGGCGTCTTCGCGATTTCCCTCGCGCTCCTGCTGATCGCTGCCGCGGCGGCGCAGGACGGGTCGGCCGTCGCGTCGCGAGCCGAGGAGGCGCCCGCGGGGTCCGCCCTGCATCTCGCGGCGGGGAGCACGGCGTCGCGGGAGCTGGTGGCGGTGGGCCGGGACCTGGTGGTCGCGGGGGACGCGCGTGCCGACGCCGTGGCCGTCGCCGGCTCGATCCTGGTCAGCGGCCGCGTGGCCGGCGATGTCATCGTGCTCGACGGCGACGCCCGGCTCGCCGCCACGGCGGTGGTGGAAGGCGACGCCTATGTGCTGGGGGGACGTCTCGACGTGGCGCCGGGTGCGGTGCTGCGCGGCCGCGGAGCGGCCTACCCCACGGTCGCCGCGAGCCTGCTGACTCTGCTCGAAGGGCCCGCGGTGGGGGTGGATCCGCTGTCGCCGGTGGTCGTCGGCGTCAAGCTGGGCCTGCTGGCCGCCTGGCTGGTGGCGACGCTCATCGCGCTGGCGGTGACGGGCGGCGCGGTGCTCGCCACCTCGCAGCGGATCGCCCGCGAGCCGCTGCGGGACTTCCTCACCGGGCTGACCACGGTGCTGACGTTCGCCATCATCGCGCTGTTCGTGGCCTCTTTCGCCCCGCCGGTGATCAGCGTGCCGTTCCTCGCTCTGCTGGCGCTGCTCGCGGTGGTGCTCAAGACCTTCGGGTTGGTGGCGCTGTTCCACCGCTTCGGAGAATGGGTGGCGCGGCGCCTGCGCGGCCGGCGCCCGCAGCCGGTGCACGCGGCGCTCATTGGCGTTCTCCTCCTCGGCGGCGTCAAGCTCCTCCCCTGGGTCGGCATCTGGATTTGGACGGCACTCTCCCTGGTCGCCGTCGGCGCCACCCTGAGGGCCCTCCTCGCCCGCCGCGAGCCCGAGCTCGGCCCTGCCGACCTCGAGCGCCTCGCCTCCATCGCCCGCTAGAGCGCAAACCCCGCGCACGCCTGATACTCTCCGCGGCCGTGATGGGTGAGATTCGCAAGGTCGGGGTCGTAGGCGCCGGGACGATGGGGCACGGGATCGCGCAGGTGGCGGCGCAGGCCGGGTTCGAGGTGTGCCTGGTGGATGTGGACGGAGGGGCGCTGGAGCGCGGGCTGGAGCGGATCCGGGGCGGTTACGAGCGGTTGGTGGCCAAGGAGAAGCTGTCGGAGGAGGAGAGGGAGGCGGCGCTGGGGCGGCTGTCGGGGTCGACGGAGGTGGAGGCCCTGTCGGGGGCGGATCTGGTGGTGGAGGCGGTGGTGGAGAGGCTGGAGGTGAAGCGCCAGGTGCTGGCGGAGCTCGACCGGGTCTGCGCGGCGGAGGCAATCCTGGCTTCGAATACCAGCTCGATCTCGTTGACGCGGCTGGCGGCCGCCACGGCACGACCGGATCGGGTGATCGGCATGCATTTCATGAACCCGGTGCCGGTGATGCGGCTGGTGGAGGTGATTCGGGGCTTGGCGACCAGCGACGAGACGGTTCGCGCCGTGGAGGAGGCGTCGCGGCGCATGGGCAAGACGCCGGTGGAGGTGCACGACTCGCCCGGCTTCGTGTCCAATCGCGTCCTGATGCCGATGATCAACGAGGCCATCTCCTGTCTGCACGAAGGGGTGGGCACCGCGAAGGCCATCGACGAGGTCATGAAGCTGGGGATGAACCATCCGATGGGGCCGCTGGCGCTCGCCGACCTGATCGGTCTCGACGTCTGCCTCGACATCCTGCGGGTCCTGCAGGAGGGGTTCGGGGATCCCCGCTACCGGCCCTCGCCGCTGCTGGTCAAGATGGTGGACGCCGGCTACCTGGGGCGCAAGAGCGGGCGCGGCTTCTACGCCTACCCGGAATCCTGAGCGGGTACCTGTCTCGCCATGTACTGTCAGGCCTGCGGAGCTTTCAACCCCGACGACCGGGCGCACTGCCGGCGTTGCCGGCACAAGCTGCTGGTCGTGTCCGGCGTGGGGGCGGCCGGTAGTGAGCTGGTCGAGGGTGACGTTCAGGAGTCGCTCGACGAGCACCTGCTAGAGCGCATCTCGGTGCTCGAGGAGGCGGTCAAGCGGACCTCGCAGACGGTGCGCCATCTGGTCGAGGCGCTGCACGGCCAGGAGCGCACCATCCTGGTCAACCAGACCGGCCTCGCCACCGTGCGCGAGCTGCTGGAACGGCGCGGGCTGGTCGACACCGAGGAGTGGAGCGAGCTCTGGCAGGTTCGTACCGAACGGCAGATGCTGGCGCTCGAGAAGCGGCAGCGTTTCCTGAGCTTGAAGGAGCGCATCCGAGCCCTGTACAGCGGCGACGAGCGCCGGCGCTTCGAAGAGCTGCTGGAGGACGCGGAGTACGCCCTGTTCGCCTACGACCTCTCCCGCGCCCTCGAGCCGTTGCGCCAGGCGTGGCGCCTCGATCCGGACAACCACGCGCTCGGCTACTTCGTCGGCGAGACGCTGTTCAACGAGGGGGAGGGGGAGGAGGCCCTGGAGGCCTTCAACCGGGTGCTCGACGTGCAGCCGGACCATTTCCAGGGCCTGGTCTTCTCGGGAGTCCTGCTGCACGAGTTCGGAGAGACGCGCGCCGCCGAGGAGCGCCTCAAGCGGGCGGTGCAGCGCTACCCGGAGGCGTTCCTGCCGCATTTCAGCCTCGGCGTGCTCTACGCCACGCAGGGCCAGCTCGCCCGTGCCGAGGCCTACCTCGAGCGCGCCGTAGAGGTGGATCCCGTGCCCCAGGCTCTCTATCTCCTGGGCAACACGCTCTACGAGGCCGGCCGCCTGGGCGCCGCCATCGGGCGGCTCAAAGAGGTGGTGCGGCTCGATCCCGCCTTCGAGGATGCCTATCACCTGCTCGGCATGGCCTACCTCGACCGTGGCTGGCGGCGCAAGGCGCTGGCGGCCTTCCGCGACGCCGAGCGCCTGAACCCGCGCAAGCTGCGCTACCAGGACCTGGTGCGCTACCTGACCGGGCAGGGAGGCAGCCCCCTGCCTGCCGTCCGGGGCAAGGCGGCCGAGTGGCTCGACAAGGGCGAGCGCCTGGCCGAGCGTGGCGAGCTGGAGCGGGCGGCGCGTTGCCTGGGGAGGGCGCTCGATCTCGAGCCCGACAACCCGACGGTGCTGCTGCCGTTCGCCCACCTCTGCCTGCGCCTGGATCGGCGGCGGGACGGCGAGGAGGCGACGCGCCGCATCCTCGCCCAGCGCCCCGGAGAGATGCTCAAGGCGACCGCCTACGCCACGCTCATCGAGGCGTTGCGGCAGGAGGGCCGGCTGAAGGAGGGGCGCACCCTGGGAGAGCGTCTGCTCGAGGAGGCCGAGTCGGACTTCGCCCGCACCGTGGCCTGCTACGAGCTCGCCTGCTCCCTGGCCGAGATGGAGGAGGAGCTGGACCGGGCCCTGGAGCTCGCCCATCGCGCGGTCGAGCTGTCGCCGGAGGAGCTCAAGGCCTTCCCGCTCGCGGCCCTGGGCTGGGTACACCTCAAGCGACGGGAGTACGACCCGGCGGTGCAGTTCCTGGTCCGCGCCAGCGAGCTCGAGCCGTCGGCCGAGACCCTGCACACGCTGGGGATGGCGCTGCTCGCCGCCGGGCAGGACGACGCCGCCCGCGAGGTCATGAGCCGCGCCCGGCAGGCCGAGCAGCGGTCGGCCTCCCTGGAGCGCGCCATGATGCAATGCATGAAGGACTCGAGCCACCTCGCCGAGCGGGTGCGCCGCGGAGGGCGCCGGGCCCAGGAGCCCGACACCGCGCGCCGGAGATAACGTCGCACCTGCGTGTGTGACACGGTTGGGAGCTGACGATGCGCTGGAGCCGGTATTACCTCTACACGACCCGCGAGGTCCCGCGCGACGCCGAGGTGGTCAGCCACCGGCTGATGGTGCGCGCCGGCATGATCAAGAAGCTCGCCGCCGGGATCTACAGCTACCTGCCGTTCGGCTGGCGCTCGCTCGCCAAGCTCGCGGCCATCGTGCGCCGCGAGATGGACGCCGCCGGCGCCATCGAGCTGACCATGCCGGCGGTGCAGCCGGCCGAGCTGTGGTACGAGTCCGAGCGCTGGCAGAAATACGGTCCCGAGCTGCTGCGCCTCAACGACCGCCACGACCGGGAGTTCTGCTTCGGACCCACCCACGAGGAGGTGGTCACCGACATCGTGCGCCGGGACCTGTCGAGCTACCGGCAGCTGCCGGTCAACCTCTACCAGATCCAGGTCAAGTTCCGCGACGAGATCCGCCCCCGCTTCGGGCTCATGCGGGGGCGGGAGTTCCTGATGAAGGACGCCTACTCCTTCCACGCCGACGTCGCCAGCCTGGGCGAGAGCTACCAGGCGATGCACGACGCCTACCGGCGGATCTTCGAGGCCTGCACGCTCGACTACACGGTGGTCGAGGCCGACACCGGGGCGATCGGCGGCTCGGTGTCGCACGAGTTCATGGTGGTGGCGGAGACCGGCGAGAGCGCCGTGGTGCGCTGCCCGGGCTGCGGCTATGCCGCCAACGTGGAGAAGGCCGCGAGCCGCCCGCTGACGCCGCCGCCGGCCGAGGAGCCGCGGGAGGTCGAGACCGTGGCGACGCCGGGGGCGCACACCGTGGAGGAGGTGAGCGCCCTGCTCGGGGTGGCGCCCGAGCGGATCGTCAAGACCCTCCTCTACGAGACCGACTCGGGGGTGGTGGGAGTGTTGATGCGCGGCGACCGGGAGATCAACGAGGTGAAGCTCGCCAACCACCTGGACGTGCCCGCGGTCCGGCTCGCCGGCCCCGAGACCGTCGAGCGGGTCTCCGGCGCCCCGGTGGGCTTCGCCGGGCCGGTGGGGCTTGCCGGCGACGTCCGTCTGATCGGGGACTCCTCGGTCAAGGGTCTGACCAACTTCGTCGTCGGCGCCAACGCCGCGGACGCGCACCTGACCGGAGTCAACTTCGGCCGTGACATCGACCTTGCCGAGTGGACGGATCTGCTGCTGGTGCGCGGCGGGGACGGCTGCCCGCGCTGCGACGGCACCCTCGAGGAGTCGCGGGGCATCGAGGTGGGCCACATCTTCCAGCTCGGCACCCGCTACTCCGAGACGATGCAGTGCACCTTCCTGGACGAGAAGGGAGAGAACCACCCCATGATCATGGGCTGCTACGGACTCGGCATCGGGCGCACCGTGGCGGCGGCGATCGAGCAGAACCACGACGAGGCCGGCATCATCTGGCCGCTGCCGCTCGCCCCCTTCCAGGTCCTGCTGGTCGCCGTCAACCCCGACGACCGCCAAGTCCAGGAGACCGCCGACCGCCTCTACACCGAGCTCAGGGAGGCCGGGGTCGAGGTCCTCTACGACGACCGCCCGGAGCGCCCCGGCGTCAAGTTCCACGACGCCGACCTGATCGGCCTGCCCATCCGCGTCGTGGTCGGCGCCAAGTCCCTCGCCGACGGCAACGTCGAGCTCTCCCTGCGCCGCGACCGCGAGCGCCACGTCATCCCCGTCTCCGACACCCGCGACCGCGTCCGCACCCTCATCGCCGAGCTCTCCTGATCCCCCTGGCCGAGCGAGAATACGGGTCGCCGCGTGCGACGATGTGGCGCTGTCGAGTCCAGAGCACACGGTGAAGAAGGTGCCGGTCGCGCTGGTACCAGTCTTTCGCCAACTGATCGCAGAGCACGAGAAGCGGCGCGCCGGACGGACGCGAGTGGGAAGCTAACCGAGCTGGGGCTTGAGCGGAGCCCCAACCGCTGATCAGGCGCCTTGCTCCACTTCGGTGGGCGTGAGCAGGCGCAGGTGGAGGGACTGGATGCGGTTGCCGTGGACGTCGGTGACTTCGAGGTCGAGGGGACCGACCTGGACGCGGTCGCCGGGCTTGGGGAGGCGGCCGATCTCGGAGAGGACCACGCCGCCGATCGAGTCCTCGTTGCGGTCGGAGATCTCGATGCCCAGCTCGTCCTCGAGGTCGAGCACCAGCATGGCGCCGGACACCTTGTAGCTGCCGTCGTCGAGGGCCGTCAGCTCCGGGGGCTCGCGGTCGAACTCGTCCTGGATCTCGCCCACGATCTCCTCGATCACGTTCTCCATGGCGACGATGCCCGACACCCCGCCGTATTCGTCGAGCACCGCCGCCATGTGGGTCTTCTCCTGCCGCATGCGACGCAGCAGGCGATCGAGGGTCAAGGTCTCAGGCACCAGCGGCATGCGCCGGGCGATGTCGCCCAGCGACTCCGGCGGCCGGCCGGCGCGGAACAGGTCCTTGATGTGGACCAGGCCGATCACCTGGTCGAGCCCGCCCTCGCAGAGCGGGAACCGCGTGTGGCCGCTGTCGCGCGCGGTCCTCAGGTTCTCCTCGACGCTCTGCGTGGTGGAGAGATAGACCACGTCGGCGCGCGGCACCATCACTTGGCGCGCCGTGCGGAGCGACAGCTCGAAGACGTTGTCGAGCAGCTCCCGTTTGCTTTCCGTCAGCTCGGCACCTTGCGACGAGGCGAGCAGACGCCGCATCTCCTCCTCGCTGTGCGCGATCTCGTCGCCGCTCACCGGCTCGATGCCGAACAGCTTCAGGAAGGCGTTGGCGGCGTGGTTGAGCAGCCAGATGGCGGGATAGGTCATCCGGTAGAAGACCATCAGCGGCACCGCCACCCACAGGCTGGTGCCGTACGGCTTGCGGATGGCCAGCGACTTCGGCGCCAGCTCGCCGAGCACGATGTGCAGGATGGTGATGGTGAGGAACGCCGCGAGGATTGCCAGCGAGTGCTCGAAGGCCGGGCTGATCCCCGGGATGCGGCTGGTCACCGGCCGCAGCAGCCAGGCGAAGGCCGGCTCGCCGATCCAGCCCAGGGCCAGGCTCGCCAGGGTGATGCCGAGCTGCGTCGCCGACAGATAGGCGTCCAGGTGCCGCACCATGTGCTGCGCGGTGCGCGCCCGGCGGTTGCCCTGCTCGGCCTGCGGCGCGATCTGCGTCGGCCGCACCTTGACCAGCGCGAACTCCGCGGCGACGAAGAAGCCGTTGAGGGCGACCAGGAAGAGCCCGAGCAGCAACCCCGGCACCGGCGGGATGTGCAGCTCCGGGAGCCCCCCGCCGGTCGCCGCGAGAGGCAGGAAGGGGATCAACGATGTCACCGGAGATAGACCTCTCGGAGCGCGCTCTCCTGGCGCGCGGGCAAGCAGAGGTCGTCTCTAGATCGGGATCTAGGCGGTGGGTCTTCGTTCACGGACGGGAGGGATGGTACCACAGGGAAGAGGAGCACGGGGCAAGGGGCAAGGGCGTGGGTGGGCGGGCCTTGCTCCTTGGGGTAGGGGGCTGGGTGG
This sequence comes from Thermoanaerobaculia bacterium, assembly GCA_050747865.1. GTDB lineage: Bacteria > Acidobacteriota > Thermoanaerobaculia > Multivoradales > JAHEKO01 > JBOGJI01. The sequence continues at coordinate 2,310 of JBOGJI010000189.1, read as the reverse complement.
GCCGTGCTCCTTGCTCCTCGCCGAAATTGACACTTCCGGCCGCCCTCTGCTAGCTTTCGGCATCTCGGTCCCCGTGGGTCGAGAGGGCAGTCAGGCCCGTAGCTCAGCTGGTTAGAGCGCTACGTTGACATCGTAGAGGTCAGCGGTTCGAGTCCGCTCGGGCCTACCAGGAGAGAATGGAGAACCCCTTGCAGGCGCTTAGCTCAGTTGGTTAGAGCGCTACCTTCACACGGTAGAGGTCGGCGGTTCGAGTCCGCCAGCGCCTACCATCTCGCTTCATGATCCGATCTGTCGCGTCGCACGGCGCCGTCGTGTGCCCGTCCCTCCCCCGCGCATGCCGCTAGCCTCGCAGCAGGCCGACGAGCTCGTGCTCGCGCTTCCCGACGGCTCGCAGAAGCTAGTGGCCGCCGGCACCACCGCGCTCGCGGTGGCCGAGAGCATCGGTCCGCGGCTCGCCCGCGACGCCGTCGGGGCGTTGCTCGACGGGGCCGTGGTGGATCTGCGCCAGCCGCTCACGATCGGCGGCGCGTTCCGGCTGCTCACGCCGAAGGACCCCGAGGCCGGCCCGTTCATCCGCCACTCGGCCGAGCACGTGCTCGCCGATGCGGTCATCCGGCTGTGGCCCGAGGCCCTGTTCGACGCCGGCCGCCGGGACCACGCGGAGAAGTTCCAGTACGACTTTCGCTTCCCCCGCGCCTTCGCCGCCGAGGACCTGGAGGCGATCGAGGCCAAGATGCGCGAGATCCTCGCCGAAGACCACGCCTTCGAGCGCCTCGAGGTGAGCCGCGAGGAGGCCGAGCGCATCTTCCGGGAGCAGGGCAACGACTTGAAGCTCGAGCGCCTGCGCGACATCCCGCCGGGCGAGACCATCACCCTCTTTCGCGACGGCGAGTTCTTGGACCTCTGCCGCGGGCCCCATGTGCAGCGCCTCTCCCAGATCGGCGCCGTCAAGCTGTTCGAGACCTCGGGCGCCTACTTCCGGGGCGACGAGTCGCGCGAGATGCTGCAGCGCATCTACGGCACGGCGTTCGCGTCAAAGGCCGAGCTGGACGCCTACCTGAAGCAGGTGGAGGAGGCGCGGGCCCGCGATCACCGGCGGCTGGGGCCGGAGCTGGGCCTGTTCAGCTTCGACCCCCACGCTCCGGCCATGCCGTTCTTCCATCCCTACGGCGCGGTGGTCTACAACCAGCTTCTGGCCTACGTGCGGGAGCTCAACGACGCCAACGGCTACGGCGAGGTGGTGACGCCGCAGATCCTGGATGTCGACCTGTGGCACGCCTCGGGGCATTACGACAACTACCGCGACAGCATGTTCTTCACCGAGCTGGACGGGCGCCGCTACGCGGTCAAGCCGATGAACTGCCCCACCCACTGTCTGATCTACCGCCAGGGGCTGCGTTCCTACCGCGATCTGCCGATCCGCTACGCCGACTTCGGGCGGCTGCACCGCTACGAGCGCAGCGGCGTCACCTCTGGGCTGACCCGCGTGCGCTCGTTCTCGCAGGACGACGCGCACGTCTTCTGCACCGACGAGCAGGTGGAGGAGGAGGTGCTGCGGGCGGTCGAGATCATCCTCGGCATCTACGAGACGTTCGACTTTCGCGACGTCGAGATCGGCGTCGGCACGCGCCCCGAGAAGCGGGTCGGCACCGACGCCCAGTGGGAGACGGCCGAGCGGGTGCTGCAGCAGGCGCTCTCCAACCGCGGCCTCGAGTTCTCGGTCAACGAGGGTGACGGGGCCTTCTACGGCCCCAAGGTCGACTTCCGGGTGCGCGATGCCATCGGCCGCCCCTGGCAGCTCGGCACCGTGCAGCTCGACTACCAGATGCCGGAGCGCTTGGATCTGCGCTACATCGGCGCCGACGGCGGCGAGCACCGTCCGGTGATGATCCATCGCGCCATGCTGGGCTCGCTCGAGCGCTTCCTGGGCATCCTGATCGAGCACACCGGCGGCGCGTTTCCGGTCTGGCTGGCGCCGGTGCAGGCCGTCGTGCTGCCGATCTCCGAGAAGCTCGCCGACTATGCGCGTGAAGTCCTCGAGCGGCTGCGGCGAGCCGGCGTCCGGGCCGAGCTCGACGACCGTGGTGAGAAGCTGGGATACCGTATCCGCGAAGCGCAGCTGCGCAAGGTTCCGTACATGCTGGTGGTGGGGGCGCGCGAGGCCGAGGCCGGGACGGTGGCGGTGCGGCTGCGCGGCGGCGAGGACCGCGGCGCCCTGCCCGTCGACGAGGCGGCCGCCGGCATCGCCCAGACCGCCGCCGAGCGCTTGCGCGAGGCGCCAGGAGCACCGCGCCGCGGTCTGCCGCGGAG
>JBOGJI010000188.1:0-2585 GCA_050747865.1 Thermoanaerobaculia bacterium | reverse complement strand
GTGTTCCTGCGCAGCCCAGATGCGCATCCTCTCCTTCATCACCGACCCTCCCGTCGTCCGCCACATCCTCCAGTACCTGCACACCCAAGGCATCGACCCCGCGCGCGGACCTCCACCTCCGTCCCAGCCCTGGGCACTCGTCTCCTGATCCGCACCGCCGCCTTGTGCATCGCGCGGCTCCGCCTCCCGTCTGCTACCTCCACCCCCGACAGCCCCCGTCACGCCCTCTCTCGCCGCGGCGAGCGCCGCTCGCACCCCACTGTGGCCTGGACCCGGCCCCGGTTGACCCGCAACACCCCTCTCGCGGACTCCCAGCGCTCGCCGCCAAGAGCTATCCACGCCCGCAGCGAGAAAGCAATGCCCTATCCCTACCGCCTGCGCCATCCGGTCCTTGAGGCTGCCCGTGGGGTTCTCCCACTCGAGCTTCACATAGACATCCGCGCAACCGGCCGGTACGACCTTGCGCAACCGGACTATCGAAGTGTTGCCGATGGCGTCGAGCACGCTCATAGTGCGCCCTGCTCCTCTGTTGACGAGCCCGACTATACGACGGCCGGCCCAGGTCGGCCGTCTCTCGCCGTGGCGATCCGAGGGTCGACTAGGATGAAGCCATGAATACCGTGGCCTTGTCTTTGTTGCTCCTCTCGGCCGCCTCCCCTGTTGCCTCGCATGCCGCCGACGCGGGTGTATCGACCCGACCCGTCCACACCTACTCCATCGTCGCCCGCGACCCCGCCACCGGAGAGATGGGTGTGGCGGTGCAGTCGCACTGGTTCTCGGTCGGCGCCCTCGTCCCTTGGGGCGAGGCGGGCGTAGGCGTCGTCGCCACGCAGTCGTTCGTCGATCCGAGCTACGGGCCGCTCGGCCTGTCGCTGATGCGCGGCGGCCGCACGGCCGAGCAGGCGCTCGCGGCGCTGACCCGAGCCGATCCGCATCCGGAGGTCCGACAGGTCGCGATGCTCGACACGCACGGAAACGTCGCGGCCCACACGGGTGCGAGCTGCATCCAGGGTGCCGGCCACATCGTCGGCGAGAACTTCTCGGTGCAGGCGAACCTGATGCTCAACGACGACGTCTGGCCGGCGATGGACAGGGCGTTCCGCGAGGCGGAAGGAGACCTCGCCGATCGCATGCTGGCGGCGCTGGAGGCGGCCCAGGCGGCAGGCGGCGACATCCGCGGGAGCCAGTCGGCGGCGATCCTCGTCGTCGCGGGGGAATCGACGGGCCGGCCGTGGGCGGACGCGGTGATGAACCTGCGCGTCGAAGATCACCCGCAGCCGCTCGAAGAGCTCCGTCGCCTGATCCGAGTGCACCGGGCCTATGCGTACATGAACCGCGGCGACCTGGCCGTCGAGGAGGGCGATTCTGAAGCGGCGCTCGAGGAGTACGCCGCCGCCGAGGCGATGTTTCCCGACAATCTGGAGATGAAGTTCTGGCACGCCGTGGCGCTGGTCAACATGGACCGCGTCGAGGAGTCGCTGCCGCTGTTTCGAGAGGTCTTCGCGCAGGACGAGAACTGGGCAACGCTCCTGCCTCGACTCCCGCAGGCCGGAGTGCTGCAAGCCGACCAGGGGACGCTACGCACGATCCTGGACAGATGAAGACCTACCCAATATCCAAGTTCACAAGGGCTGGGATCGCTCTCATCCTTTCGGCTCTGACCATAGGATTAAAGCCGTTCCATTCGAGCCCGGCTCCTCCGGGAAGATTCGCACCCGTCCACCCCGGATTCGCCGCGGGATCGTGGGGATGCACCGCGGGATCGTAGGGACGAATCAGGACGATCTGGCCCCTGAACTCGGTCAGCTGCGGGATCCAGTCGGGGAACGACCAATGGGCGCGGTCGATGACGCGCAAGAACTTGCCCTCGAACTCCGCATCCCGCTTGTTGACCAGCATCGGGTTCTTCTCTTGCTGCACGTTCATCAGAATGACCTCGCTGCGATGACGGGTCAGGAACGCCACGCACTCCTGCTGAACGGCTCGGAAGGAGGTCTGCTGCGAAACACCGCCGTGGAAGATGGGAAAGTCGTCGTCCGCCGTGACGTCGGCGTTCACGCAGCGAATGTCCAGGAACCGGACGCCACGCGCCAACTGCTCGCTGCTGCTGAGGGACTGGCACTGGGTCGGGCCGCCGCTACCCGGAGCTCTCACGCCGGCCGGCCGGGGGCACCCGCTTGCGCAGGCGGATCGATTGCGGCGTCACCTCGACCACCTCGTCGTCCTTGATGTACTCGATCGCCTGCTCGAGGTTGAGGATGCGCGGCGGCGTCAGGTGCACCAGCTCCTCGCTGGTCGACGAGCGGATGTTGGTCAGCTTGCGCTCGCGGGTGATGTTGACGTCGAGGTCGTTGGCGCGCGCGTGCTCGCCGACGATCATCCCCTTGTAGACCTCGACCCCGGGGGCCAGGAACAGCATGCCGCGCGGCTGCAGGTGCTCGATGGCGTAGGCGGTGGCGCGGCCGGCGCGGTCGGAGACCAGCGAGCCGGTGGGGCGGTGGGCGATCTCCCCCTGCCACGGCTCGAAGCCGTCGAACAGGTGGTTCATGATGCCGGTGCCGCGCGTCTCGGTCAAGAAGGCGGTG
>JBOGJI010000187.1:0-21780 GCA_050747865.1 Thermoanaerobaculia bacterium | reverse complement strand
CAGCATTCCTGACTGTCCACTGTGGTTCAAAGTGGTGTCGAATTCGGCTCACGTCCACTGTAGCCGCTTCGCGGCCACGAGGGTAGAGGCGACTATGGGCAGAAGGGTTTTAGGCGCTGTACGGCGATCCTGGCGGGATTCCGCTGGGACAGTCCGTACGGCCCCCTACGCACAGCTAACGCCGGCGAGCTGGGGGGCACGCCGGCGTTAGCTGGTGGACGGGGATGCGCTCAGCGCATGCGCTTCGCGGTGGCGTCTACCTTCCGGGCTACTCGCTCGTCTTCGCGGTAGAGCTGGAGCATGGCGCGTACGCGAGCTGCTGCCGGGATGCCATCGGCGAGCCGCGCGGCCTTGAGCGCTCGATCTTCGTCGGTGCTCAAGGGCACCATCAGGCGCTTTGGCCGCGTGGCGTCGGTGCGGGTCTGGGCGATGGGCATGGGTTCAGCCGCCTGTGCTGGCCGCCGGCGCGGTTTCGGCGTGCTCCGGGGGCTGGGCTTACCCGCCGTGGCCTGGCGCTGTCTGCGGGGCGCTGAGCGGGCCGGCGGTGTCGCTGGCGCCGGCGGAGCTTCGGCGGGAGGGGTTTCCGCCGGCGTCGCGTCGGCTTCGTCGGTGCTGGAGTTGGCAACGAGCGCGGCGAAGCGGTTCCGCAGCTCCGCCTTGCGTTCTGTTGCGTGCTTGGTTCCGCTCACGGCTGACCCCCGTTCGGCAGGATGTCCAGCAGCTCGGCAAGCAGGTCACGGCCGTACGCGGCGAGCCGCCCTCGGGGCCGCTGGCCGTAGGTCTGGGCGATCGGCTCAGATAGCGGCATCACCGTCTCGGCGACTCGTACTCCCGCGTCCGCCAGGGCGGCTCGCGCCTCCACCGCGGCGTTCGTGCCGCGTCGGACGAACGTCTGCACGGCGAGCACCTGGCGGCCGGAGTCGGCCGCCATCTTCAGTAGCGCGTGTACCCGGTCGAAGTCGCCCGGCCGCGGCGGCACCGGCATGACCACGATGTCCGCGGCTTCGACGCCGGCGCGCACGATGTCGAGCTGCCCCGGCGGGCCGTCGACGCCGACGAAGGCGTACCCGCCGGACATGATCGGTAGCCGACTGGCCAGATCCTTGCTGGCCAGTCCGGCCACGGTGGAGCGGAGCGGGCGTCCGTCCGCCTCGGCGAGCTGACCCCAGCGAACGAGCGAGCCTTGTGGGTCGGAGTCGACAAGCAGCACTGGCGCGCCGGCTTCCGCGGCGGCCTCGCCGAGCGCGACGGCGGTAGCCGTCTTGCCGACGCCGCCTTTCCCTAGCTGCACGGAGTACGTGGGCGGCTTCGTCATGGCCGGCAGCATAACCGCAGGTCAGGGCATATGGAAATGCAGAAAGGCAGAAACGCTAGACCGGCATGATGTGCGGAGTCATCCTCGTTGCCACTTCCCGCGCCTCGGTCAGCTCGCCAAGCGCTACCTTGTCGATCAGCGCGGACGCGTCCGGAAGCGGCATGGCGAGCCGGTGCCCGTTGACGTTCAGCAGCAGCGCCGCCGCGACGAAGCTTGCACGCCGGTTCCCGTCTGCGAACGGTCGGTGAGTGCGCGCTACGGCGATCATCAGCGCGGCGGCCTTGTCTGCCAGTTCCGGGTAGATCTCGACTCCGCCGGCGGCCGCGGCCGGCTCGGCGACACATCGCAGCAGTGCCCGCCGGTTGCTGACCTTCGGCTCGCTGCCGAGCGCGGCGCGGGCCGCGGCTACGAGCTGGCCCATGTCCAGGTACGCGGTCACCGCGCCGAGCTGCCCGGCTGGTCCTGGCTGTCGTGCCACGCGAACACGTCGGCGGCGTACGGCTGAACCTCGCCGAGCGCCCGTTCAAACTCGGCGTCCGAGACGGTCTCGGTGACGTACCGCTCCACCGCGGCGAGCACGAGGCTGTGCAGGGTGCGGTGCTCGGCCTGGGCGCGATCGCGCACACGCTCTTCCAGCTCGTCAGGGAGCTTCAACACAAACGACATATCAAAACGATATCTCACCTCGCCGGCGTGGCTCTCAGAGCCACCAGGAGGCCGTGATGTGCCCCGGCCCTACTCCTGGCCCATCTGTGGCCGGTCTAGTGGCCGTGCGGCTCTCTGAGCCGGTTTCACGCCAGCACCGTACGGTGCTCGGCCGTCGCGAGAAATGATCACCGCGAGCGTCCTGCGGGGGTACCGGCCACGCCCGTCCCGCCCCAGGTGCCGCGCGGCTGGAGTGTCGCGTGCGTACCTATCCCCTCTTTATCGCGTACTACCGATTTCAACGGGAACAACGGGAACAACGGGAACAACGCAGGTCAGAGGCTTGCAGTTGATCTCCGAAACGGGAACAGGCCAAAAGAACGGGAACATCGCAGGTCAGAGGCCAAATGAGATCTTGGAAGCCGGGTTCGGGTTGGCCCGGCCGCCAGGGGCAAATATCGCTCTGACCAGCGAAAACGCTGCTGTTCCCGTTCGTCGCGCCCCGGACAAGCCTGTCGTCGCCGAGCACGCAAGAACACTGTGGGTCGCGGTGCCCGTCATCTGCCTAACGTCGCCTTGAGGAACCACGAACAGCGAGAGGCAGGCACCATGAGCACCATGACCACCGGCCAGCGCGTCGCCCGCGCCCGCAAGCGCAAGGGCTGGACGCAACGCCAGCTCGCCGAGGCCCTGGGCTACTCGGTTAGTTGGGTAAGCCAGGCCGAGCGCGGCGCGATCCCGCTTGACCGTTTCAGCGTGCTTGATCGCGTGGCCGACGTGCTGGGCGTGGAAATGGTGGAGCTGACCGGCCAGCCGTACCGGCACGCGACGCCGGCGCTGGACTCCGGGCACAGCGGCATTCCAGGGCTTCGCCTGGCGCTCCAGCGCGCGGTGATGCCCAACTACGGCGACCCGGCCCGCGCCCCCCGGCCGCTCGCCGAGCTGCGCGCCGACGTGACCTCGGCAGAGCGGCTTCGCCAGGCGGCCAACTTCGGCGCACTCGGCGGCATCCTGCCGGCCTTGGTCGATGACGTGTCGACCGCCCTTCGCCACATCGACGCCGGCCCGGCCCGTGACGAGATGGCCGCCCTGTTCGTCCGCGCGTGCCACATTGCCCGGGTGACCTCGGATCTGACCGGGCATCACGATTTGGCCTGGACGGCGGTAGAGCTGGAGGTCCGCGCCGCTACCGAGCTGGGCGCGCCAGCCCCACTCGCGGCCGCCACCTGGGACCTGTGCGGCGTGTGGTTGCACGCCGGCGGTGATGCTCTCAACTCGGCCCGCGCCGCGGCCCTTTCCGGGCTCGATCGCCTGGAGGGGCACGTCGGCAGTGACCAGGAGCTGACCGCCCTGTGGGGAGCGATGCACCTTCGCGCCGCGGTGGCCAGCTCTCGCCTGTGGTCAGACGCGGATGTGCGGACCCACCTGGCCGAGGCCGCGCGAGTTGCCCCAACTTCCGGAAACGTGTGGCAGACGCAGTTCAACGCGCCCAACGTCGCGGTTCACGCACTGGAAACGGCCGTGGAGCTGGGCCGCCCGACAGATGCGCTTGGCCTAGCGAACACGGTGCCGGTGGATGCGATCGACTCGACAGAGCGCCGCGCGCACTACTGGACGTGCCGCGCCCGCGGTCTGGGCATGGTGCACCGCGACGGCGACGCCTTGGCCGCGCTGCTGACCGCTGAACGGCTCGCGCCGGCGCACGTCCACAACCGGCCGATGGCGCGCGAGCTGGTGTTGGACATGTTGCACCGCGGCCGCCGGCCGGACCCGGATCTGCGCCGCCTGGCCCGGCGTATGGCGCTGACATCTTAGGGGCGTTTTGCCTGGTCACCCGGCCTGGTTCTCTGCATTTCAGTAATTGCAGGGGCAGGCGAAACCCCACACGCGTGGGCCAGAGCCGCGGCAGCCGCCCTAGACGTTCCGAACGGCCCTAGTCGGTCGGTGCTGCCGAGGCGCGCGGCCGTCCAGTCGCCGAGCGCGTGACCGGCCTTGCCTCGCCAAATCTGGCCGATCACCGTGCCATTGCACGCCACCACGTACGACGACTGATCAGGCCCGAGCGCCGCGTACCGGAGCCCAGGCCGGGAGGTTGCTTCATCGAGCGCCTTCGCGGCATGCAGCTCCGCCTCGGCTTGGTCGATACCACCGCGCGCCTCGGCGAGCTGCGCTGCGATGGCTTCGCGGCTGTACTCCATGACCCGTCACCCTTCCGCCTGGCCGATCGGCAGGTTGTCGTACACGAGCCGGGACAGTCGCCCGCTCGCGATGGTCCTTAGAACCTCGATCGTCTGACCGTGTTGGTCTCGCGTGGTTCGCCAGATCTCCAGCACGGTTGCACCGTCGCCGAGCTGCATTTGGGAGCGTTCCTCGCTGGTCGGCATCCGTGCGGCCACTTCCTCGCTGACGGTGGTCGGCGCGAGCCCGGCGGCGCTCATGGCCGCGTAGACGCCGCCGATCACCTTGCCGGGCTGCGCGAGGGGTGTCCCGTCGACCACCGCTGCCGGCATCCATGCGTCCTGGAGCTGGGCGAGCTGGTCATCTACCCACATCCGGCGCGATCGGCGCACCAGCTCGTCACCAGCGGCGACCTGGAGCCGTTCTGCCAGCTCGGCAGTCGCGGGTTCGCGTTCGACGCTCGCCACCTCAGCGCGGCCAGTTCGGCCCTGCTGGGCGCACGCCGTTTCCCACGGCCCGAGGTCTTGGAGATCGCGCCCAGGGTCGACGACCGCGCCATAGCGAGCGATCGCCAGGCGCACCGGCGGCTCGGGCACGTATGTGCCGCGGCTTGTGGCCGCTTCTAACAGGCCCTCCGCCTTCAGTAGTGCCAGCGCTCGGCGGATCGTCTCGCGCGAGACGCCGTGCTGTTTGGCAAGCGCGTGCTCGGTCGGAATGCGTGAACCACGCGGGTACTCGCCCCGCTCGATAGCTCGGCGGAGCTGTTCGGCGATCTCGCGAAATCCAGTGGGCAACGGCGGCAATCTCCCTTCGCACCCCCATGTTATGCGTACGCAAAGGGTTGCCCCTCCCCGACCGCCCGCGGTAACTTTGAGTACGCAAAGTTGGTTACAGGCCGAGGTCACTCGACTACCGGGGACTAGCAAAAACTCTGCGAGTTGCCGGACTGGTGATCGCCATAGCGTCGAGTTGCGCCAGGCCAAAGCCGACCAAACAGACGGCCCCGGATCTCTCTGCGGGAGCCATCCGGGGCCGTCCTGATCGATCACTGGAGGATCGATGGACAACCACTCTACGACCCGCAACCACTGGGGAGTGCTCGCCGCGGCCGGCGCGGCCCTGGCCGGCTTCGCCGCGGTAATCACCGCTATCGAGCTGATGGCGGTACGCGGGCAACTCGACTTCGGCACCCACGTGATCGGCTTGTCCGGCGCGTGGGTGTACGTCGTTCCGGTGGCTTTGGAGGGCGGCACGCTGGTGTCGGCTTCCCTGGCCCTGTGGTCGGTGCTGACCCGTGACCCGAGCTTCGGACACCGGATGTGGACCGGCGTGTTCCTCGGCGCGGCCGCGCTGGCGAACTACCTGGGCTCGGTGGCCGCGGGCCGTCCCACGATCGCCGCGCTGTACCTGGCCGGTTTCGCGGTGGCGGCGCTGCGCATGTGGCACGCGATCCTTCACCGCGTGACCCGCGGCCAGCTCCGGGCCACGGGCGCGATGGAGGCTCCGTTGCCACGTTGGCGCACGCTGCGGTGGCTGGTGGCCCCTGGTGAGACCTTCCGGGCCTGGCGGTACGCCGTCCGTGAGGGCATCACCCGGCCGGCCGAGGCCCTGGCTGCGGCCCGCGCTGAGGTTCGGCCGGCGACGGTGACTGCTGACGGCGTGGACCTGGGCGCGGCCACGAAGTCCGACGCCTGGGGAGCCGCGTTCGCCGCGGTGGGCGACTTCGACGTACCGCGGGCGCTGGACTGGCTGACCGAGCGCGGCGTGGACGCTGACCGCTCGTACGGCTACGAGGTCCGTAAGCGCCTGATCAACGCCCGGCGCGGCGAGCTGCACGCCGTGACCGCCGCTCCCGTCAAGAAGGCCCCGGCCCGGAAGGCCCGCAAGGCCGCCGAGGCGGAGCCGGCCGAGCGGAAGGCGGCCCAGGCATGACCGCGACGAATTCGGTACGGCAGATCGACCCGGCGCTGCTGGGTGACGCGATCCGCGCGGCTGCGAACTGGCTGGACGAGCACAACGGCGCGAGTCGTGAGGAGCTGGGCCTTCGCGTGATGAAGGTGGCTGAGGAGGCCGGCGAGGCCATCCAGGCGTGGATCGGCGTGACCGGCCAGAACCCCCGCAAGGGCTTCACCCACTCGCACGCTGACGTGGCCGCCGAGCTGGCGGACGTGGCGTTCGCGGCGCTGGTGGCGATCGAGAGCCTGAACGGCGACGCCGTGGAGGAGCTGTACGGCGTCGCCGGCCGCTTGCTCTGCCGCATGGCGTACGTGGGGGAGGTCCGGTCATGACCGCCGCGCTGGATCGCCGCCTGGTGACCGCTGGCCTGTCCGTGACCGTGGTGGAGCTGGCCGAGATCCTGCGGGACCACTGGCCGTACCGGCAGCCGATCTCGCAGTCCTGGACGCGCTGCCCGGGGTGCGGCCACGAGTACACCGCCGAGGCCCCGGAGTGCCCAACCTCGGCCACGGTGCGCCCACTGCTGTACCGCCGGCGCAACGAGACACCCGACAAGGTGCTGACCCCGGACGAGCTGAAGGCGCTGGAGAAGCCGCCGGTCGACCCGGCCGCGCAGCCTCGCCGGCGTCGCGCGTCCCGCAAGGCCGGCCCGCCCGAGGTGCCCGGCTCCGTGGGGCTGTTCGATCTGGCCGACTTGCCGAACGTTTCCGCACGTCAACCGATGTAGAAATCTGCAATTCCACAACTGCACGACACGACCCGACGACGCGCCGACCGTGGCGGTTCCAGCCTTTGCCCGGGACAGGACCGCCACGGCCGGCAGACCCGAGAGGAAACCCGAGTCATGACCATCATCGAGCACCCGGCCACCGCAGGCCGGCCACCCGCCCGAACCGAGGTGCTGGAGGCCGCCGAGGCCAACGGTGTCGACCCGGCCGCCCTGGCTGACCCCAACCGCCCGCGTACCGAGATCCCCCAGGCTCGCCCGGCCCTGCTGGCCGGGATCGGCGGCACCGCACTGGCCGCGGCTTCCGCCGGCGGTTTCGCCCTGGGGTACCTGGTTCCTTCGCGCACGTTCACGATCGCGGCGCTGCTGGTGATCCTCGCCGGCCTGGCCGTCGCGCTGGGCTTCATCCTCGCCACCTTGAAGCCGCCGGCGGGGGGTGAGTCCCGGTGACTACCGCCGTAAACCGCGCTGTGAGCCCCGTAGGCGCGTTCCTGGCGACCCCGGCCACCTCGGGCTACGTCCTGGGCTACACGGCGGCTCCTGGCCGCGTGGTGCTGGCCGTGGCCGCGTTCCTGGCCGTGGCGCTGTTGGCGTACGGCCTGGCCCTGATGGTGGGGCGCTACCGCCGGCCCCGGCCGCGGCATGCCGCCACCGTCCGTCAGCTCCCGCCGCCGATCGACCCGTACGCCGAGCTGCGGCGGCAGGTCGCCGCCGCGTGCGCCTCGATCGACCGCATCGGCGAGCACGTGGCCGCCGGCGTAGCGGCCGAGCTGGAGGCCGTTAACGAGGCCCGCCAGGCGGTGGCCAGCGTGACCGCGCTGACCACTGAGCTGGACGAGCTGCGCACCGCACTGACCCCCCGCGACCGGAAGGCGGCCACCCGATGAACACGCCCGTCGCCGAGCTGCTGGCGTTGCTGGCCGTCGCCGAGCCGGGCGAGCCGGACTGGACGGCCGGCCTGTGCGCCCAGTCCGACCCGGACGCCTGGTTCCCGGAGAAAGGCGAGTCGACCCGGTACCCGAAGCGGATCTGCCAGGACTGCCCGATCCGGGCGGAGTGCCTGGCTGCCGCGATGCGCAACGGCGAGCGGTACGGCGTGTGGGGCGGCGCGTCCGAACGGGAGCGTCGCGCCCTGGCCGAGCGCCTGAAGCGTCCGGGACAGCCTGAGCCGGCCCCGGTCGCGCCAGCACGCCGGGAGGTGGCGTGATGGCCCGGCAGACCGTGACCGGCCGCGACGTGGAACGGGTGCGGCTGCTGCTGCACTACGTCGGCCGCACGGTGCGCCTGGAGGTGTCCACCCGCGCCACCTACGACGCGGAACCGACCGTTTTGGCCGGCCGCCTGGTGTACATCGCCGAGCGCGCCGGCGACATCACATACGACCTGGTGATTCAGCACCGATCGCGCCTGACGAGCACTGTCGCGCTCGGGCGCGTGCTGTCCGTGGAGGGGGTGACGGCGTGAGCAACAACCCGATCACAACCGCCCGCGTCGGCAAGGTGGTCTACGACATCCGGCACTGGAAGCTCACGCTGCTGGTGCTTGTGGTGTTCTTCCTCGGACGGTTCCTGTCCGGCCGCCGTCTGGTGCGCGGCGGCCGGTCGACTGACGCGAAGTTCTGGCGGGGTGCTCGCCGGGTGCATGGCTCCTGGTGGGCCTCGTTGCCTGGCGTCGCCCGAGTCGGTCTCCGCCTGGCCGTCGTCGGCTTGGTGCCGCTGTGGGTGTACGCCGGTTGGCAGTGGCTCATCGTCGCCGGTGTCGTGGTCGTGGCCGGCGTGGTGTGGGTTGGTGTCCGCCAGATCCGCGAGGAACGACACCTGGACGCGCATGTGCGCCCGGTCTGGCCGGCCGTGGCCGGCATCATCGGCGTACCGGTGGAGGACAACCCCTCGGCGTGGCTGGAGGTCCCCGCGGACCTGGACGCCGAGGGCGCGCAGATCACGGTGGGGCTGCGAGCTGCCGCGACCGATGACGAGAAGCGCGTGGCGCACCTGGTGACGTTGTTCAGTCAGCGCCTCGATCGCCGGATGTCCGCGAAGGTGGACTACGCCGGCCGCGTGGTGCATCTGGCCCCGCGGCCGGCTGAGCCGGTGATTTGGCCGGCGGTGGCCGACATCCTCGGCGTACCGGTCGCTGACCTGGCTGCGGACTGGCTCACGGTCCCCGCCGGCGTCCAGGACAAGGCGGACCTGAAGGCGGAGATCGTGGTGCGCCTGCCCGATGACGTGATCGATGACGAGCCGATCACCGAGTCGCTAAAGGTGCTGGTAAACCAGCGTTTCGCCGGCGAATGGCTGGTCAAAACCGACCGCCAGGCGCGCCGCGCCACGCTGCGGCGCAAGCCGCCCGAGGCGGTGCCGCCGCGCCTCGTGGACTTCCTCAAGCAGTACCCCGTCCCGCTGATCCCCTCGGCCCGCACGAACGGGGCCGAGCCGTCGCACCTGGAGCGCTCATGAGTACCGAGATCTACACCGACCCGGCCCGCGTGCCGATCGGCCTGGACGCCCGTCAGCGCTGGCTGTTCCTGCGGTTCACCAGCGTTGAGAATCCGCACATCCTGATCGTGGGCGGCTCGCAGACCGGCAAAACCACCCTTCAGATCCTCATCGCCGCTATGGCTGCGGCCAGGGGAAATATCGTGATCATCCTGGACCCGAAGCTCCGGTTTTCCCGCCCGTTCCGCCACCCGGTAACCCGCGAACCGCTGCCGAACGTGCTGGTCTACCGCTCCCCGGACGCCATGCGGGCCGCGATGGAGTGGCACGGCGTTACGGGCTTGCTGGTGGCCGAAATGCAGCGCCGCTACCAGGCTGACGAGGCCGCGAACCAGAGCGTTCTGACGGATCAGAAGCGGTTCCCGACCGTGCTGCTCATCGCGGACGAGCTGGGCACGTTGAACGACTTCGCGGATGCGGACTGGCAGCGTCGCAAGCCCGAGGGATTCAAGGGCAAGACGCCCACCCGGGAGTACTTGCAGATCATTCACCGGATGGGCGCTGAGGCCCGGATCATCTGCTGCAGCGCGAACCAGACCGCGAAGGAAGACGAGCTGCCTGCCGGCACCCGTACGCGGATTCTGTGCGGCCAGCGCGTGTTCCTCGGGCGCATCAGCGAGGGCCGGCAATGGATGATGCTGGCCGGCGATGGTGTGGAGCGTCCAGAAATCCCGGACGGCCAGAAAGGCGCGGGTGCGGCCCTGTTCGGAAACGGCACTCCGGTGCGTTTCCAGGTCGCATTTCTGGATTGGGTGAAGCACCCCGAGCAGGTGTACGAGCTGGCCGCCCAGGGCCTGCCGATCCTGCGCGAAAACGGCCACATCGACGCCTCGGGCAGGCTGCTGCTGGGCGGTGTCCCCCTGCCGCGACCTGGGGAAATGTGGTCTCAGGTGGCCGCTCAGGACGACGCCGCGCAGATCATCTCGCTACCCGGCGACCCGACCCCGGCCGCCGCCGAGGCCCTGGCCGAGCTGGAGCCCGAGCCGGCGTTGATCGTCGGCAATGCGGCGGCCGCGCAGTTTTGCCGGATGAGCCTGCCGAATTTCCGCAAGCACCGCGCGCAGTACCCGATCCCGGGCGAGATCGCCAAGCACAAAGGGAATCAGCCGGCCTGGCCGGAAACCGAGCTGGAGAAGTGGTCCGCCGAGCGCGCGGAAACGCGCCGGACCCTGAACGAGAGGAGCGCGTAAATGGCTCAGGCGAGCGTCCGGCAGCACACCCGCCACACGAAGAACGGCGCGGTGAAGGTGTCGCAGCACCGCCGCGCGACGAAGGCCCCGGCCGGGTACGACAACGGCGGCCAGACCCCGGTTCAGCAGCTCCGCCGTGAGCGGCTGAAGGCTGAGGCCACCAAGCGCCGGAAGGAGGCGATGAGTCGCGGCGGTGCCGCCGCGAAGAAGGGCTGGAAGGCCACCAAGAGGCGAGGCAAGCAGTCGCTGAAGATGGCCCGGCGCGGCGGGAAGAACCTCTACTCCGCCGCGAACATGCTGGGTCGCAAGCGCCGCGCTGCGGCAACTGTCCTGGTGTTCGCCGGCCTGGCCGAGATCTTCGCCGCGGTGGCCTGGCAGGGCATCGGCATCACGGTGACCACGCTTTCCATCCTGGCCGCGACCCTGGCTGGTGGCCTGCTGATTGGCGGCCGCGCCCGGCGTCGCACGAAGGGCTCCCGGTGATCTCGCGGCGTGTCGCACCGCGGCTCAACGCCTTTCGCGTGGGAGGTTGTGGCACAACGCATCGTGAGATCAACAGGAGGCTGCACGATGAGCACCCCGACCCCCGCCGGCGAGACGCCCGTCATGCGCGCCCGTGTGCCCGCCGAGCTGGTGGAGGCCGCTCGGCTTGCGTACGGCCGGCCAGATGCCACCGACTCAGCGCTGATCCGAGCTGGGCTGGCGGCGCTGGCTGGCTTGCCCGTGAGCGAGTACACCAGCCGGCTTCCTGCGTACCGGCCACGCCAACACAACAGAGCTGCCTGACCCCAGACACGCCGATGGCCGGCGTTCGCACCGCCGGCCATCGAATCGGCTGCCTGACAGCCCTAACTGACTGACACGAGGATACACATGACCGCCCCAGCGGAGTCATACCGCGCATCCTTCGAACGGGTGCGCGAGGCGCTAGAAGACCGCGGACTCGTCCGCCGGGCTCGCGCCGACCACCTGGACGCGCTGTGTCCGGCACACGATGACCACAACCCGTCGCTGACTGTGGACTGGCGCGACGACCGCGACGGCGGCCGGGTGCTGGTCAACTGTCACCGGGGCTGCGCTCAGCCCGATGTCGTGGCCGCGATGGGTTTGGAGCCGGGCGAGCTGTTCGACGTGGCGCGCAAGTCGTCGGGTAGTCGTGGTGTTTCCCCTGTTCGTCCCGTGCGGAGTTCTGCAAATGCAGAAAACCGCCGGCCCCGCCCCGTGGCGCGCCCGCCGCGCCCGATCCGAAGCTGGCCGCGAGGGCTGGGCAAGCCCGAGACGGTGTACCGCTATACCGATGACGCCGGCGAGCTGCTGGGCGAGGTCGGCCGGTTCGTGACCGAGAAGGGCAAGACGTTCCGGTGGCGTCACCCGGTGCCGGGCAAGCCGGGCCTGTGGTTCCCGACCGCTCCGGAGCGCCGCGAGCTGTACCGGCTGCCCGAGCTGATCGCTGCGGTCGCCGCCGGCGGCCGGGTGTACGTCGTCGAGGGGGAAAAGGACGTCGACCGCCTGGCCGAGCTCGGCGAGGTCGCCACCTGCAATGCCGGCGGCGCTGGCAGGTGGTCCGCCGAGTACGCGGCCCGGTTCGCCGGCGCGCACGTGACGGTGATTGCCGACCGCGACGACCCGGGTTACCGCCACGCCGCCCAGGTGGCCGCGTCCCTGGCCGAGCACGCCGCGAGTGTGGACGTGGTGCGCGCCGTCCTGGAGCGCGAGCACGCCGACGTGTCGGACCACCTGGCCGCCGGCATGAAGCTGCCCGAGCTGGAGCCGGTGCCCGGCGAGCTGCTGGAGGCAGCCGGGTACGGCACGGTGGTGCGGTTCCCGGCCAGGGGCCGCGGCGGCTCTGGTGGCGGTGGCGACTCGGGCTCGGGAATGCCCAGTGACCCCCCGCCGGACCGCCTGCCCGTTCCGGGCTCGCCTGGCTGGTGGTACGCGTCCGGCGACTCCGCCCAGGTCTGGAAGGGGGATGCCCCGGTACTGGACTGGTGCCCGGAGGTGCTGGAGCGCCTGGTCACGCTGAACGACGACGGCACGCCGGCGGATCGGTACTACTCGCTGCGTGTGGGCGAAGATCCGCTGACGGTGCGCCACGCCGAGCTGCGCACCGGCGAGGTATGGGACCGCTTCCCGGATGCCGTAGGTACCGGCGAGCGCAAGGCGCGCGAAGTGCTGCTGAACGTGGTCACCGATCAGGCCCGCCGGTTGACGCGTATCCCGGTGGTGACCCGTACCGGCTGGCACGACACCCCAACGGGCCGGATCTACGTCTACGGCGACGGCCGCACGTACCCGGCCGGCGCGCCGGTGCGCCTGATCGGAGCCACGCCGAGGCTCGCCCGCGCCGCGCTGCCCCCGTCCAGGGTCGCCACGGATGAGGAGATCCGCGCCGCCCTGGCCGAGCTGCCCGCGCACGGTTGGGGGCCGCTGATGGGCCTGGGGGCCGGTGCCCGGTCGATGGGCCAGTCACTTCACCCGGTCCCGGCCGCGTTCGTCACGACGGGCGAGCCGCACTCGGGCAAGACGATGACGCTGGCCGCCGGCCGGATGCTGCTGCTCTCGCCCGAGCCGGCCTGGCCGCCGCTGTCCACCGGCTCGTTCCGCCACACCTCGACTCGGCTGGAGATGGCCGTGGACAGCGAAGCGGACATGGCGACGCTGCTGGACGATCTGGCGCTGACCAGCAACGCGTCGGCGATCGAGGTACGGGAGGCCGCGGCGAAGCTGGAGAGCATCATCCGGCCGGTTGGAAACCAGGACGAGATCCGCGGGCGCGCCACTCGCGAGCTGCTGCCCCGGCCGGCCCGGTACGTGCGGTCCATTCCCGGGATCTCCGCCCAGAAGCTCCCGCCGACCATGCAGGAGTCCCTGTACCGGCGCGCGGTGGTGCTGAGTCTGCGTCGGGAGGAGTTCGACTACGGCTGGTACCGCGACAGCGCGGCGGCCACGTTGACGCTGCCGCTGCGCGCCATCGGTGACCGGATCGTGGCCCGCCTTGCCGAGGGGGAGCGGGAGGACGCCGAACGGCTGCTGGGCGAGTACGACACCGAGGGGCTGCGTCGCCTGGCTCCGGCGATGGACGCCGAGCTGCCCGGCTGGGGGGCGGAGCTGAACGGCCTGGACGGCGTGGTGCGCGCCGCCGGCGCGATGCTCGGCGGGCTGCTGCTGATCGCTGACCTTGCCGGGATTGACCGCGAGCTGCTGGCCGGCCCGGTGTGCGGCCCGCTGGCGCGGTCTCTGGGGAAGCAGGCCGAGGCGATGCGCGATCGCCACGCGGCCACTGATGACCTGGCGATCGCCGTGGGCGAAGTGGTGCGAGCTGCACTGCACGCGCGCCGCGCCCACATCCGCAACGACCGCGGCCACGCGGTGCCGGCGGTGCCCGGCCAGACCGAACAGGCCCAGGGCCTTCGCCGGATCAGCCTGGACGAGTACGACGCCGCCGGCGCGGCGCTCTACTGGCTGTCAGATCACGGTGCCCTCGGGGTGCGCTCGGCTGAGTTGCACACAGTCCTGGCCGCCTCTCGCGACCCGCGGGTGATCGGCTACACCGCGCGATCGCTGCCGGGCCACCTGTTGAACGCCGGCGCGGTGCTGCCGAGCAAGCAGAAGGGCCGCTTGGCCGCCGAGCGCGTACGGGTCGGCAACGAGAATCCGCGACTGCTGCTGCTGCGTCCGTCGCTGGTGTTCGACCTGGACGTCGACGACGGCGGCCAGGAGCCACCCGAGCTGCCCGAACCGCCAGTGCCGGCCCCTGACGCGCCCGCTCCAGCGTCCCCGCCGGCCGCGGCTGGCCCGCTGGCCGTGGCGGATTCTCCGGAGCCGTGCGAGGTCTGCGGCGAGCCGACCCGGGTACGCGTCGCCGGGGCGGCGCGTCACGGCGGGTGTCAGCTGACAGCCACCCCACCGGCGACCCGGGCGGAGTCGCCCGCACCGGCACCGCCGGCGGCCTCAGAGCCCCGTATGCGCCCGTACGCGCCCGCTGCCACCGACCGCCCGGCCGTGGCGACCGTGATGGCTCTGCGGGCCGCTGAGCTGGCCGTACCGGGTACGGGGGCGGTGACGGTGCCGCACGACGTGACCACCGTGCCCGAGCTGGTGGAGTGGGCGGCCGCGAACGTGCCCGGCCACCCGGGGCCGCGCATGGCGTCCGGCGAGCACTACCGGATGTTGGCCGACGACGGCCAGGTCTGGATCACGGCCGAGCTGGCCGCGGTGGTGGGTCTGCCGGCCTCGCGCCCGGCCGACCGGTCGGCGTGGACCCGGTGGCGGAACCGCCTGGCCGAGCTGCTGAAGCCGCACGGCTGGGAGATCGGCGGCAAGGGCAGCGAGCCGGGCTGGTGGCTGCGCGCGTACCGGCCCCGCACTCCGGGAGACGACCGCGCCGGTCTGGGTGTGGAGCTGGGCTTCGCGTGCTGGGCCGAGGCCGCGGACTGCGAGCTGCTGGACGGCGACCCGGACCCGGCGACCCTGGCCGGCCGCCTGGCCCGGTTCACTGCCCTGACCGATCAGGCGTGGGCCGGCGGCAACGGCCGTACGGCTCAGCACTTCGTGGAGCGCCGCCGCTTCAAGACCGAGCGCAGGTTGAGCGCCGGCAAGGGCGGGCCGCCGAAGCTGCCGCCGCCCGCGGTGCCCGGCCCGAAGGGTGAGCCGCCACAGGGTGAGCACGCTCTGATCTGGCAGCGCGCCCCGGAGCCGGACGAGCTGGCGTTGCCGCACCTGCACGCCTACGACGGCCGCCGGATGCACCTGGCGTCCTGGTCACGTCTCCAGGTCGGCTGGGGTGCTGTGGAGCACGTCAAGGCACCGACGTTCGACCCGACCCGACCCGGGTACTGGCTGTACCGGCCGCCGGTGTGGGATCACGCCCGCCTGCCCAACGTCTACGACCCCCGCGACCGTCTCGACCGCCCCGGCCGCCAACGGCGGACCCTGTGGGCGACCACGCCGGCGCTGGCCGGCCTGGCCGAGCTGGGCTGGTGGGACGGCGAGGTTCTGGAGGCGTGGGTGTGGCCGGAGTCCGTGCCATACCTGGAGCCGGCGTACAACACGTTGCGTCCGGTGGTGGCCGAGCTGGAAGCCGCCAAGGTCGATGACCCGGACGCGGCCGCGCTGCTGGCCGCGGTGAAGGGGCTCTACAAGGGCGCGGGCAAGTACGCCGACCGCAAGCTGTTCGAGCGCGAGTCCTGGCTGTACCGGCCGGACATCCATCACTTCGTGATCGCGGACGCCCGCACTCGAGTTCTGCGCGCGATCGCCACGGCGGCCGAGCACGGCCGCTACCCGCTGGCGATCGCCACGGACTGCGTGCTGTACGCCTCTGACAACCCCGACCCGATCGCGGCCGCACCGCCCGGTTTCGAGCCGGACCCGAAGAAGCGCAACGGGCGCTTCAAGCCGGCCGGTACGGCGGCGATGGCCGATGCCGCGCCACTGCTGGCCGCCGGTCACCGGCTGAAGCCCGAGCTGCTGGAGCTGCTGAAGCAAGGAGGCGATGACTGATGGACGAGGGCATCGGCAACCTGTGGCGCGGCCTGGCCGGCCGCCAGGGCGGCAAGCCGCCGGCGGACGAGCGGGAGGCCCTGGACGCGATGCGCGATGCCGGCATGTCCACTCGTGAGATCGCCGAACGCCTGGGCGTGACTCCTCGTACCGTCCAGCGGTGGACGACGACCCGCGGCAGCGAACGTCGCCGCGCCCCGCGCCGCGTGGTGGACGAAGCCGCCGCGGACTCTCGGGTCCGGTCGAAGGCGATCCCGAAGCGCCGGCGATCGCGTATCCGCAACCAGGGCGCGACGCTGCGAATCAGCGGCCGCCAGGGGCCGCCCGGCTCGCCTTCGAAGTACCGCCGCACCGTCAAGATCTACCTGGACGGCGACACGATGGATAGCGTCCTGGAGGCGTGGGAGAACGGCAACGACGAAGCGGCCGCCGAGATCATGAGCGAGGCCCTGGACGCTGACGGCTACCGGGCGTGGACGTGGGAGCCGGACTGCGAGGTTGATTTCCTGCGCTGACGCGCAACTGAACGGGAAAGATTCGAATCAGGCACCGCAAGTACCCTGGCGACTCCTTTGGAGTCGCCAGATCTTACGTGCCGTTTCGGTGAGCGGCAAGGACGCGAATCACAGCGGCGCGAGCTGGCGTCAATGGGTACGGCGTCGCCGGCGAGCGGACTGCCCTGGCTGGTCACCACCGGCTGCGGGCTCGCGTGGTGGAGTCGTGCCCTGGCTGGCCGCGGGCTCGCCGGCGGGCTGGGCGTGGGCGTGCCAGGTCAGCCGGTACCGGGTGGCTCGCCCGGATCCCTGGCGGACCACGTGCCCATCCCGTATCAGGGAGTCGAGGTGCTGCCGGGTGATCGCCGGCGGGGTGCCGGCCGCGGTGTCGAGCTGGCCTCGGGTCGCGCCGGCCGGCCCGGCGTCGGTGAGCGCGGCGAGGATGGCCGCGGCCGGCGTCACGTCCTGGTCCTCATCGCCGTTCGCCGGCGTGGTGGCCGCCGGCGTCTGGGCGACCTCGGCCGGAGCTGGGGGAGCTGGAGGAGTTGCCGGCGGCACCGGTTCGGCGGCCGGGGCCGGCGTAGCTGGTGAGGGCGCGGTCTCCGGCGTGATGACCTTCGGCGGGTACAGCGCCTCGGATTTTGGCTCCTTGAGCGGTGATCCAAGCCAGGGGATCTGGAGCCGGCACAGTCGACCGGCGATCCGTCCCGCGGCCCGACCCCGGGGCAGCTCCACCGGCTCACCGTCTTCGTCGCCGGTGATGTACCGCCAGTCGCTCTCCAACATCATTTCGGCGCCGACGCGCGACAGCCAACCACACGCGATCCGGTCCTCAAACTGATCTCGCGCAGCACCCGGCAACGCCTCGCGCACGTCGGGTCGCTGAGTGCCGGCGACGATGGTCCCGACCGCCGCGCGCAACATCCGGCTGAGCTTGCGCATGTACCCGTCGAACGCCGCCGCGCCCAGCTCGTCACGGATGTTGGTCAACTCGTCCAACAACAACCCGAACCGCGGCATGTCCAGTGGCTCGGCGAGCTTGCCCGACTCGTACTGGTAGGCCAGCTCGTACCGCCGCTCCATGATCTCGATCACCTCACGGAGGATGCGGTCCCAGCTCCCCGGATCCCGACCGACAGCGCGTACCCCGCGCCGACCCTCGAACACCGCGTAGTCCGCGCCTGATTTGCCATCGAGGATGTACCAGTCTTTGATCACGCCGGCGGCAAGGGACCGCGCGATGATGCCGCGCATGAGGGTGGTTTTCCCCGAGCCCTTCACGCCGGCGACGAGTAGATCCCGCTCGGCGTCAGGATCCCAGGTGAGCACCGGGACCGGGCCGGCGTCGGCCGGGTAGTCCTCTGGAGAGAACTGCACGCGAGCTGTCGCGCGCGCTTCGCTGGTGACGCCCAGCAGTACCCCGGGCAGCTCGCCCGGCCAGGGTCGGTCATCGAGCTTGTCCGGTAGCGGCTCCTCAGCGGATCGCCGCACGATCAGCCCGCGTGCCGCTGGCGGCCACTCGATCTCGTAGTCACCGGAATGCCGCAACGCCCACCGGACCGCGCGCTCCACTCTGGCGCGTGCCGGGTCTTCGTATGCACGGAGGTCTGCCGGGTGCCATATCTCGGCGTACGCCAGGTCCCGGCGGCGCCAGCTCGTCTCCCCGACAGTCCACCCGAGATCTCCGGGTTCGCGGGCGCTGCGGCTGTCCGGGGTGGCCAGCCCGATCAGTAGCCACCGGCAGGTACGCGCCCGAGCCCGCAGGGTCGACGTCGCGGCGATCGCCAGCACCAGCAGTACCGCGGCCAGCAGCGCCCCGCCGGCGCCGATGCCGCCCACGACGGCGACGACCACGGCGGTTGCGACGTGCCACCAGCCGTAGACGATGCGGCGCCACCGCCGCGCCAGGAACGGGCGCTCTGAGCGTTTGGCGTACCGGACCCACCCGGCGGCGATCATGCGGCATGTGACCCACCCGGCCGCGGCGACCGGCAGCACCCAGCACGCGAGCATGAGCAGTGCGGGGACGGTGGGAAGGATGCTGGCGAGGATCCGGGTACCGACGCCAAGCTGGGTGGCGTCATCGGGCGCGGTGTCGGCGTAGGCGATGCTGGCCGCGGTGGCGATCGCCGTCACGGACAGCAGCGCGGCGCCGGCGGCAACGGGCCAGGCTCGGATGTCCTGCCCGACCACCCGGGCCTCCCAGGTGGCGGCACGGCCGAAGCGTTGGGCGATGTTGCGCAGCGCTCGCGGCCGGGGCTGGGACATGTTGAGGCTCGGACTCCAGCTCACGGCAACCCCGCTCCCACGCCGGCGATGTCGTACGCCGCGCGTTCGTGATCACGTTCTCCCTTGCGTGCTTCGTTCGGCGCCCAGTGCGGGGGGCGGGCGCCGCGCAGCTCCACCGGGTACGACTCCCGGGGCCGGCGCCCGTGCGCGTCCGGCAGCACCCACCGGGCATCGGGGTACGCGCCACGGACGGCCAGGCCGATACACCGCGGCGTGAGCCAGTCGACCAGGGCGATACGGGTACGGCGCCCGGACGCGTACCCGATCGGCACCCGGGCTGCCTCGATCGCCACCCGCACCCGCTGGTGCCCAGCCGCGGTGGCGTACTCGATCGTGCGATCGATCATGTCGGTTATCCGGTCGGCGTACCGGGACAGGGCCTCCATGTCGTCGGCGTTGGCGATCGGCACCGGCGTACCGGTGATGTCCAGCGGCCCGAGCGTCCACCCCCACACCGCGGCGTCCCCGACGCGCAGCACTCCGGCTGTCCACCGGGATCCGGGGTCGACACCGACCACGGCAAGATCACGATCATTCATCAGTCTGTCTCTCCCGGGAGTGTGGGTGTCTCGCCTTCCCCGGGCAGGGTGGGCGGCGTGTAGTCCGGCGCCCCGGGCGGGCTGTACGCCGGCGGGTCTTCCGGTCCGTCGCTGGGTGAGGGGGTGTGTCCGGGGGAGGGATCCGGCGCGACGCCTGGGGGGTAGCCGGGTGGGGTGTCGATGCGGTCCATGCACCAGCCCTGGCCGTGCGCCCGGAAGCCGAACGTCCACGTACCGCGGTGGTAGACCTCGTGCGGGCCGTCGTCCCACCGTTGGTCCTCGATCACGATCACGCGCATGGTGACCACGGCCCGGTCCCCGTCGATCGTTTCGGGCGCGGTGTCGCCGTCCTCGATCTCAAGCGCCATGTTCGCGCTCAGCTCGAACAGCGGCGCGAACGTCGCACCCACCGTCTCCCAGGCTTCGGGGCAAACGATCTTCTTGTACCGAAGCTCTACCGAGCTGCGGTCTTCGGCGCCGCGGTAGTACTCAAACACGATGAGCTGCTGTGCCTGTTCGGACGGGGAGTACACCCAACCGGCCTGGGTACGCCGCGAGACGTGCCCGTGTTCCCAGTAGACGAGCCCGACCGACCCGACGGCGCCGAGCACCACCACGGCGGATGCCACGGCGAGCACGTGCCGATCCTCCGACTGTTGGGGGGACAGGACGTACCACAGGGCCAGCCCGGACAGCAGGAACAGCCCGAGGTACACGGTGACGCCGACGAACATGCCCGGCCCGAGCACGGGCACCGTCCCGGACGAGTACAGGGACGCGTGCGCGGTGGCCATTTGGTGAGCCATCCACCACCCGGCCGCTATCGAGATGATCAGCAACGTCTGTGTGTAGACCGCGACCCAGCGGAAAACCTTGCCCCGCCGGGCCAGCACCCCAGCGCCGCCAGCGATCAGGAACAGCGCAATCGTGACCGCAACCCCGGCCTGCCAGTACTGGAACGCCAGTAGCACCAGCCCGTTAGCCGCGCCGATGAACGCGGTTGAGCCGGCCGCGGCGGCCAGAATTGCGCTCGGGGAGAGCCGCCCCGGCTCCGAGCTGGTGCGGAACCGATCGAGCCACACGGGCCGAAGCCAGCTCGGCGGAGTCAGCCGGCGCCACCACGCGCCGGCGTCCGGCCCACCGGACAGGGGCACGCTCGACAGTGGGGGAAGCACGATCGCCGTACCGCGCCGCGGCGGCGACACGACGGGCTGAGCTGGCGTACCGGGCAGCTCGGGTGCTGGATCCGCGGGCCGGTCAGCCGGTGGCGGGACGGGGGGAGCCGCGGGCGAGCCACCAGGAGCCACGGACGGCGCCGACCCCTGGGCATCGGCCAGCCGGTACCGCACGGCGCGTCCTGTGCCCTCTCGGAGGATCAGGCCAGCGTCGGCCAGCTCGGATAGCCGCCGGCGCACCGTGGCGGCGCTCGCGCCCGCGGCGCTCTCCAGCTCAGCGCGGCCGGCACCGGTACGGCCGGCGTGCTCCAGCGCCGCCAGAATTGCCCCGCTCACCGGGTCGTGGCCCGGTGGAGATCCCCCGTGCATGGACTGATCATGCTGGGTGGTCAGGTGAAACGTCGAACTTGTACGGGCCGAGCTGTGGATATCCGACAGCCCGATCTCCAGCTAGACGACATCGTGACGGGAACCGCCATTCGAATCTATGTTCGAACGGTGACAGACCGGTTGTTTGACCAGACGCACCGGGTATTTGATCGGCCGCGTCCCGTCTGGGTACGGGTGGAATGGGCGCTGAGCGTCGGCCAGAACCGCTACCCACGAGGCCACCGCGGCTACCTGGGGGTTCCGCTCCGGGTACGCGCGTACGGCATCGATCGCAGCGCGATTGCGCCGGGCGAGCTGTGGGGCTGGTACCGGCCCGATGACGCCGGTCCGTGGTGGGGACTGGTGGAGTTCCGAGCCACCTCGGCAAACGGGAGGTTGGGGCTTGACCTGCGCCAGCTGGTGCCGGCGCACGCGCTGACGCCCAGGACCACGCGGTTTCCGCCCGGCAGCTGGACTGGCCAAAGGATCGGAGAGGGAGTGGCCGACGCGCCGGGTACGGGGAGTCCGCACGCCGGCCACACCCCCCACCAGAAAAGCACGCCGTAGTGACGGTGCGTGACCCTGAACAGGGAGCGCGGAGCACAGTCCGCTGAGGGGGCACGGAGAGCGCCTAAAACCCTTCTGCCCATAGTCGCCTCTACCCCTCGTGGCCGCGAAGCGGCTACAGTGGACGTGAGCCGAATTCGACACCACTTTGAACCACAGTGGACAGTCAGGAATGCTGAATTCTGCAAATACCGAAATCAGCATTTCCGCAATTCTGCTTTTGCAGAATTCAACACGCTCTGACCAGCGAAAAGGGGGCTCAACACCTACATTCACCACCGCCAAGCGCGCGTAGCGCGCGTCAGCCGTGCCGGCGGGCGCGTAGCGCCCTAGCCTCGC
>JBOGJI010000186.1:0-41232 GCA_050747865.1 Thermoanaerobaculia bacterium | reverse complement strand
GCACAGCGCCGGTCCCCATGTGGCCTGGTCCTCCCAGTCGAACGCCGGCTCGGCGGAGCGCGAGCCCAGGCGCACGGGCAGGCCGCGCGCCGCCAGCCGCTCGGCCACCCGGCCGCCGGTCTTGCCGGTGCCACCGAGGACCAGCGTCGTCTGCAAGGCCCCACCCGAGGCTCTCCGGCCCGGCCCGCCGGATGTCGCGCCAGACCATGGGCGCTGAGCCCGGTCGTCTGCTGTCGCTAAGATCACGTTGTCGCTCACAGTCAGATTCCTCCGATGTAGATCCCCCCGGCAGACGCAATGACACGCCGCGCTCCCTTCCGTCCATGGTTGAGACGAACGGGACACGGCCGAATCGACAGATCAACCCCTCCGACGTGGCGTGGCCGCGGGAATATGCGGAGGGCGATGGACAGGACAACGGCATCCAGCCCGTTCATTCTCCCGGTTCACCCCCCGGCGCGTCCTCGAAAAACCCCTTTGGCGTCTCGCCCTTCAGGAAGGGCTCGATGAAGGCAACCAGCAGCTCCGTCTGGGTGATGACGGCCGTATGCGAGGTCGCCGGCAGAACGGCGAGGCGCGAAGCTGGCAGTGGTTTGCCCATGTCGCCCATGACGCCGCCGCCCAGCAGGCGGAACATGGCGACCGAATGTTCGACCAGAGCGGGAAAGCCCTCCATGACCATTTCCCGTGCGGCGCGCATGACCACGCCGTCTGCTGAGCGCCGCGAAGTCCGGTGCCTGTTGCTCAACATCTCGCTCCTCGTCATCCACGTTCCGCCACTCGGTATCGCCGTCCCCGCCGCCGGTCTTGTAGAAATGTCCTGACCCGATCGGCCGTTCGCGGCTGCGGGAGGGCCTCTCAGAGCTTTGCGGAGACCCCCGTGAGCACGAGCTCAAGATCGTCGGGCATGCGTGTCTCCACGGACATGAGCGGAATCTATATATGGGCTTCGTCGCGCGCATCACCCGAAGGTGGAACACAGGCGGCGCGCGGCAAGGTCTCTTGGAGGGCGGCCATGGGCGGGCTAAGGTTCGGCATCGATATGGGTGTTCTGATCGAATACCAGGCGCCAGCGATCCCCTTCCAGAGTGAAGGTCAGGGCGAGCCAGCTCACCGTGCTTCGCACCTCGCCCCCCACATCTCTCGAGCTATAGCGGTACCTGATCAGCGCGTGCCCGAGCTCGGGGGATTCGATCAGGCGCACGATCTCGAACTCGAACTCACCTTCGTCCTGCGTCGCAAACCATTGACGGTGGAAGTCGATGTACTGTTGTCTCGTATCGAACTTGTGGCCGTCGGGGGCGATCATGGTCAGCTCGTGACCGTGGGTAAGCGTGGGCAACAGCGCTTCCATGTCACGTGACGAGACCGCTCTCAGGTGCTCTTCCACGGCAAGCCGGAACGACGGCGTGGACGCGGACGATGATCGTGGGACCGCGGTCGCAGCCATGACCCCCATGGCCCCCACGACGAACCACGACGCGAGCCGGTACGGGGCAGCGTGCACGAACATACTTCTTCTCCTCGTCTCTGAAGATGGGGTGCCTTGGTCCCGTCGGTTCACTCCCTCCGAGCGCGATGACTTCGCCTTCACCCTGCTCACGTCTGAGGTCTACCGCCTCGACCACACGGCCAGCTCGTAGCCGTCCGGATCGAGGAAGTGGAAGCGCTGTCCTCCGGGAAAATCGAAGATCGGCTTCGATATCCGACCGCCAGCCGCCTCGACACGACGTTGTATGGCGACGAGATCGTCGGCATACAGGATGACCAGGGGACCTCCCGGTGTTGGCTGCCCGTTCGTCGTGAATCCTCCGGTCAATCGACCATCGGCGAACTCGCAGTAGGTCGGGCCGTAGTCCCTGAACGTCCACTCGAAGGCGTTCCCATAGAACGCCTTCGAGCGTTCGATGTCGGCCACATTCATCTCGATGTAGTCGATGCGGCGGTCATTTGTGGACTTGGCCATCAGCGTCCTCCATGATCAGACTCCTGGTGGTGCACCCTCGCCGTCACGGCTGTTCGAGGAGGGCTTTCAGGCTCGCGAGATCCTTCTCCACCGCCCTCGCATCCTCGTTGAACTGCTGCTCGGACACGTGCGGCAGGCGCAGGAGCGTGAAGACTACCGTGCAGCCCGTTCCGTTTGGAACGACGCGGATCGGGTTGTGGACGGTGAGTCCCGTCTCCAAGGCGACATCGTGGTCCGCAACGCCCAGGTCGTTCGGCGGTGCAAAGCGCACCCTGACGTTACCGATCGGCCCCTGCGCGACCCATTCGCCGTCCACGCGTTGGACCGCGTCTCCCAGGCCGTTCGCCCAGCGGGGAATGTTCTCCCCGTTGGAGATGAACGCATAGACGTCCTCAGGGGAGCGATGAATCGACACGTGAATGTTCCTGACCTCGAACAAGCCTTCCACGGAAGATCCTCCTGTATTGGTAGACCTCGGCGTCGCGCACGAAGCGACAGCGAGGGCGACCACGGCAAGGCACTTGAGACCGTCGGTGTTCATTTGCCGAGGACGTCGGTCACTGGTCAGTCCTTCGCTCCGTCCGCGCAGCGGTAGTTCAGAATCACGACGCCGTTCTCGAGCGTCGTCGTGCCCGTCAACTCGAGAATCGCGCCGCGGCAATCCCGGTAGAGCAGCTCGCTGGGCTCGGCGCTTCCCACGAACAGCGGGTGCACCCAAAGGCGCAGCTCGTCCAGCAGCCCGTGCTCCAGCAGCGTGAACGAGAGCTGCCCGAATCCGTACTGGACGATGTCCTTGCCGGGTGCCTCCTTGAGCCTTGCGATCTCCGGCACGGGGTCGCCGCTGATCACCGACGTGTTGTTCCACTCCGGGTCGGTGAGCGTGGAGGAGACGACGTACTTGTGCATGCCATGAGCGCAGTCTACGTACGGCCTTCGCCGCGCGCATCACCCGAAGGTGGAACACGAGCGGATCTCCGCGGCCTCTCATGGGATCAGGCCCAGGTCGCGACCCCTGGCGACCGCTCCCGTGCGGTTGGGTACGCCGAGCTTGTCGTAGGCGTGGCTCAGGTGCTTCTTGACTGTGTCGAGGCCGATCGCCAGCTCGGCGGCGATCTCGCGGTTGCGCATCCCCGTCGAGATCAGGCGGAGGACTTCCAGCTCGCGGGCCGTCAAGGGGTCGACGAGGCCGGTCCATGGCGGCTCCTCGGCCGGGCGTGCCGGAGGATGGGGGAACGCCCCGAGGATCCGATCGACGTGTTGGCGCCCCGCCGGCGACATCGTGACCCTCGAATCCCGTCGCGCCGCCCGCAGAAGGCTCCCCAGGAGCGCGGCCATGGGCGGACCTTCGTCGACGAAGACCCGGACGTATTCCTGCGCCCGACTCAAGGAGAGAGCGTCGGCGAGGCAGGCGAACGCGGCCCGGCGATCTCCCGCTGCCTGGTCGGCGAGCGCCCGCAGTGTGCGGATCTCGATCAGGCTGTCGACACGACCCTGGGCCTCGGCGAGAGCGTCGAGCCGCGCGAGCAGCGGGGCGGCCCGCTCCGGCTCACGCCGTGCGAGGAGCAGGCGCGCCAGCACCAGATGGTCGCGCTCGTGCGGGTAGGACAGGGCGTCGTCTTCGGAGAGGCCCCGCTCCCCGACCCACCTCTCGGCCTCCTCGGGTCGGCCCTGTGCGAGCAGCAGCCGGGCCCGCTCCGCCGCCGCCGGGATCCAGAGACTGGCGATGTCCGGATGCGGATGGTGCCGGCAAGCCTCGTCCAAAGTCGCCAGGGCAGCGCCGGGATCCCCCTGCGCCTGATGAATCCAGCCCTGCGTGATCAGGCGGCGGCCGGGCTCGAAGAACCAGATCACCTGCCTGCCGTGCTCGAAGGCCTCGTCCAGGTGCTCCAGCGCCTCGTCGAGCTGGTTGCGCTGGTAGAGCACCTGGGCGATCCCGCCGTGGGCCTCGGCCTCGTGGAACGGGGACGAGCGGCCGCCGTCGGTCGCGATGCGCAGGCTCTCGCGATAGGTCCGCAGGGCCGCCGACAGCTCGCCCCGTGCGCGCTGGATGCCGCCGAGGGAGAAACACGAGGTCAGCAGGGGATAGCCGGGAGAGCCCGCCCGGGCCTCGGCGAGCAACGCTGCCGCGGCGTGCTCCGCGTCCGCCAGGCGTCCCGCCATCCAATCGGCTCCGCCGCCGGACAGCCAGCGTGCCCAGAAGCGGGCGCCGTACTCCTCGTCGGACATCCCCGACAACGCCGCGCGCGCATGCTCGGCCATGCGGTCGACGTCCCCGCGCACACCGGCATTACGGGCGCGCAGCAGGGCGACGGCGGCCTCGGGGCTCCGTACCGGACCGGCGTCGGTGGGCAACTCCTGGCGCGAAGGTTCCTCACCGCTCGCCAGGACGCGGTCGGCCTGCGCGAGCAGGCGGTCCACCTCGTCCAGGTGACCCAAGTGGAACTGGATCTCGGCGCGCGCGAAGCTCAAGGCCGGGCGGGCGTGCAGCTCCTCGGCCGGCAGCGCCGCGAGCCTGCGCTCGAGGATGCCGCGCTCGCCGCGGCGCAGGATCTCATTCAAGTGCTCCTCGACCAGGCGGGCCGCACATGCCGGGTCCCCGGCGGCGAGCGCATGGCGAATCGCGTCGTCGATCCATCCGTGCTGCTCGTGCCACGCGGCGGCGCGGGCATGGAGGCCCGGAACCCATCCTCCCAGGCTCGCCCACAGCCGGGCCAGGAGCACGTCGGCGAACAGGGAATGGAACCGGTACCACCGACGCTCGCCGTCCAGCGGGAACAGGAAGAGGTTGGCGCGTTCGATCTCCTCCAGCAGGGCCTGGCCGTCGGAGCGACCGGTGACCGCAGCGCAAAGCGGTCCGCAGAGACAACGCAAGATCGAGACCTCCAGGAGGAAGGTCCTCAGGTCCTCCGGCAGGCGCGCCAGGACCTCCTGGGCCAGATAGTCGAGCACGTGTCGATGGGTGCCGGCGAACGCCGCCACGGCCGCCTCCTTGTCGACCTCTTCGCGCAGGGCGAGCGCCGCCAGCTGGAGACCGGCGGCCCACCCCTCGGTCCGTCGCTCCAACGTGGCGACGACCGGGTCGGACACGTCCAGACTCCAGGCGTGTCGCAGCACGGCGGTTGCCTCCTCGAGAGTGAAGCGGAGGTCGGCAGCCCGCAACTCGGCGAGCCGGCCTTCGGCGCGCAGACGGTGCAGCGGCAGCGGCGGATCGGCGCGCGTGGCCAGGACCACGCGCAGGTTCGGCGGTAGACGGTCCAGGAGGAAACCCACGTCCTCGTGGACCGACGCCGACTCGATCACGTGGTAGTCGTCGAGCACCAGGACCAGCTCGCCAGGACGATCATGCAGGGCGTTGACCATGGCGGTGACGACACCCTGCCCCGACGCCACGCTGGGAGGGCCCAGGAGAGGCAGGACACGCTCGGCGACGCCCGCGGCGGCGTGCTCCAGCGCTCCGGCGACGTAGCGCCAGAATCGTGCCGGGTCGTTGTCCTCCGGATCCAACGTCACCCAGGCGACCAACCGCCCCGTCCGCCCCGCCCAATCGGCGACCAGCGTCGTCTTCCCCCAGCCGGCGGGGGTGCACACCAGCGCCAATCCCTGCGCCACGTCTTCGTCGAGCCGCTCCACCAGGCGCGCTCGGCCGATATGGTCAGGCCGGACCCGAGGAACACGTAGCTTCGTGGTGAGCACGCCCGGGAGCTCGATCTCGCCGGCCGGCGTCTCCCCGCGAGCGAGGAGTCGCGCGGCGCGTGGGGCGCCGTGGGGGAGGTTCTCGGGTTCCATCGTCAGACGTCTCTCATCGCCGGCTAGACGGAGGCGGGATCCGCACGCTTGCCGGCAAGCGCCTCGCCGACTACGCGACGTGGGCGCGCGCCTTGAGCATCGGGCGGAAGGCCTCCCGGTACTTCCAGGCGAGGTAGAGCTCCAGGACCAGGAACGCGATCGCCATCGGCAAGCCGGAGCGCTCCAGGAAAGAATGGAACGCGATGCTGTTGACCATGAAGGGCGCAAACAGAGCGATGGCCAGCGGCACGAACCGATTCGCCAGCAGCAGAACGCCGACGATCAGGTGCGTCACCGCGATCAGCTGCATCATGTAGCCGGTCTGCACGAGCGCGCCGAGGAACGCCATTGCGCCCTCCGGCAGAGGAGCGGGTGGCGGCGGGATGAAGTTCAGAAAACCGTTGAGCCCGAATACGATCAACGGCACGCCCATCAGAACTCGAGCGATCGCGGGCAGGAATCGTGTGAACGACTTTGCCCTGCGGCTCTCACCTACCGTGTCTCGACGCGTGGTTTCGGTGTTCATAGTACGTTGCCTCCTGTCATTGGAAGTCGAACGGAGCGGCCCTGAATCGACACTCCCGCGGTGTGCTCAGTCCGACTCGGTCGGCGTTTGGGGATCGACCAGGTCTTGAAGGCGGGCTCGAAGACGCTGGAGGAATGCGCCGGGACGCTCGATGTGTGGCGGTGCCGAGCGCTGCCGGTAGTGCCGCGTATTGAACGTCAGAAATACGTCGGCCTCGGCGTGGATGGCGGCGACCAGGATGGCGACATCCTCCCGATGGGCCTGGCCCGCGTGCTCCGAAAGGGAGTCGGTCGGGGGATTCGGGACCCAGTGGACCGCCGCATCCGCGAGCTGTCGAAACGCCGGCAACGCCGACGGGAGCTTTCGACCCAGAGCCCTCTCGGCCTCCTCCCGGACCTGGGCCGAACCGATCACTTCGAGCAGGCCGAGCTCGCCGAGCTGGAGCAGCAGGTGGCTCGCGCCCTCGACCGAGGCGCAGCCCGCGACCAACACGTCGGCATCCACGAAGACGCGAGGCAGCCCTGCCGCGTCAGGACTCTTCTCGCTCAACCGGATCGTCGCGCTCGGAGTGGTACCGTGCCCGCTCCTCGCGCACGGTCATGATCAGCTCGTCGAGGCTCAGGCCGGACTCGCGGCGCAGGTACTCGATCTCTCGCGCCAGCCTGCCGACGATGCCGACCTTGGGCGACAGGACAAATACGCCGTCGAGGTCGACCAACGTCAGGGGATCCCCCTCATGCAGGCCGTGTCGCTCTCGCAGAGGAGCGGGAAGCGTCAGGGAGCCGCGACCCCGTAGCTGGATCGTCCGGATTTCCATATTTGTCAGTATATCAGAATTTCTGGAAATCGAGGCAACACGCGGCGACGAGCCTCATCAACACGTGCCGGCAGAGCATTCGGCGGCTTGAGCGGGTAGATCGCGAACAAACTCACGACGGCACGTGTTTGCCGCCGGTCCAGCCGCCGCGGGTGAGGACGCGGTCGCCGAGGGCATGCGGCGCCGGCTCGAGCGTCGTCGCCATCGAGTCGTTCCAGCGGTTGAGGAAGCCGTAGAGGCAGACCACGGCGAGGATCTCGACGATCGATTCTTCGTCCCAGTGCTTCCGCAAGGCGTCGAAGATCGGCTGGGTGACGGCGTTGGGCACGCTGCCGGCTGCCAGCGCGAAGTCGAGCGCGGCGCGCTCGGCCTCGCTGTAAAGCGGCGACGTGGCGTAGTCCCACACGGCGGCCACCTTCTGGTCGCTGACGCCGTGGATCCGCGCGGCCACCAGCGAATGCGCCATGCAGTACTGGCAGCCGGCGGACCGCGAGCAGAAGTGCGCGATCAGCCGCTTGAAGCCGAGGTCGACCTTCCCGTCAGGCGCCATCACCGCACGCGTCAGGGCGCCGAACCCCTCGACGATCTTGGCCTTGCGCTGCATGGTGAGCAGAGAGTTGGGCACGAACCCGAGGATGCGCTCGAACACCGCGAAAGTGTCCGCCAGCTCGGGGTGGGCATCGGCTGCTAGCGGTTCGAGGTAGGCCATGACGGATCTCCTTCGTTCAGGTCTTCTGGTGATCGCGGAGGGCCTCGGCGGTAGGCCCGTCGCCATTCTCCAGGAAATCTTCGAGGGGGCCGTTGAAGAGGAGGCGGCCGCCGTGGGTGCCGCCGCCGGGTCCGAGCTCGAGGATCCAGTCGCAGCGGGCGACCAGGTCGAGGTTGTGCTCGACGACGACCACCCCGTCGCCGCGGACGACCAGCTTGCGCAACGCCTTGTACAGCGTGTCGATGTCGGCCAGGTGCAGGCCGGTGGTCGGCTCGTCGAAGAGGAAGAGTCGGGGTCGGCCGCGCTTCGGGCGGTCGAGGAAGGCCGCCAGCTTGAGGCGCTGCGCCTCGCCCCCGGAGAGCGTGGAGGTCGACTGCCCGAGGCGCAGATAGCCGAGACCGACGGCGCGCAACGTCTCGAGCGGACGGCTGACGCGGCGATGGTCGGCGTAGATCTCGAGCGCCTCGTCGATGGTCAGATCGAGGGTTTCCGCGATGGTGCGCCCTCGGTAGCGGATCTCCAGGACCTCGGGTTTGAACCGCCGGCCATGGCAGGCGTCGCAGGTCACGGTGACCGGCGCCAGGAACTGCATGTCCACCTCGATCGCGCCGGTTCCAGCGCACTCCGGGCAGCGGCCCTTGTCGACGTTGAAGGAGAAATGTCCCGGAGTGATCTTGCGGCGTCTGGCCTGCTCGGTCTCGGCGTAGAGCCGGCGGATCTCGCCGTAGGCCTTGACGTAGGTCACCGGGTTGGAGCGTCGCGAGCGGCCGAGGGGCCGCTGGTCGACGAGGGTGACGTCCTCGAGCCCGTCCACGCCTCGCAGCTCGTCGCAGGGGCCTGGCTCGACGTCGACCACGCCGCGATCGCGCTGGTAGTTGCCGTAGAGGACGTTCTCGATCAGCGTCGACTTGCCGGAGCCTGAGACGCCGGTGACAGCCACCAGAGCGCGCGCCGGGAAGCGGACGTCCAGCGAGCGCAGATTGTGGGCACGGGCGCCGAGGATCTCGATCTGGGGGCCGTGCACCAGCTCCTCGGCAACCGTCGGGCGGCCGCGCTCGCGGCGCCGCTGGTCGCGGTGCCGGCGCGCGACGGTGGGGCGCGGCGGCCTCAAGTATCGGGCGGTCAGGGATCGCCGATTCCGCAGAACGTTCTTGGGCGGGCCCTCGGCGACCACCTCGCCACCCTGTTCGCCCGCCCGCGGCCCGAGGTCGATCAGGTGATCGGCCCCCTGGATCAGGGTGCGGTCGTGCTCGACCACTAGCACCGTGTTCCCTCCCCCCGCCATCTCCTTGAGCAGCTCGAGCAGGCGGGCGCTGTCCTGCGGATGCAGGCCGACGGTCGGCTCGTCGAGGACGTAGAGGGTCGAGGTGAGCCCCGATCCCAGCGCCGCGGCGAGGTAGATGCGCTGGATCTCGCCGCCGGAGAGCGTGCGCGCCTGGCGGTCCAGGGTCAGGTAGTCGAGACCGACGCGATGCAGGACCTCCAGCCGTCGCTCGAGCTGCGTCAGCAGCTCTCCGCCGCGGCCACGCTCGCCGTTCTCGAAGCGCTCGGCGGCCAGCCAGCGGCGCAGCTCTTCGATGCTGCGCGCGGTCAGCTCGGGCAGCGGCAGGCCATGCAGGCGGAAGCGCAGGGTGTCCGGGCGGAAGCGGGTACCGCCGCAGGCGGGACAGGGGTCGTAGGAGCGGTAGCGGGCGAGCAGCACACGCACGTGCACCTTGTAGGAGCGCTTCTCCAACCAGGCGAAGAACCGGCGGATGCTGACGAATCCCTCGGCGGCTACGGCGGACCTCCGCTTCCGCCGGGCCTTTCGGCCGGCTGGGACGCCGGTGGCTTCCGAGGCCGCGCCGCCGTCTCCGTCCCAGATCCAGCGCCGCGCTTCCTCCGGCAGGTCCTTCCAGGGCACGTCGGTGGGAACGCCGCGCTCGCGACAGGCCGAATAGAGGCGGTCGTAGAGCTCGTCGTAGGCCGGAGTGTTCCACGGCGCGATCGGGCTCTGCGCGAGTGTCCGCGTGGGATCGGGGATGACGCGGCCGGCATCGATGCCGATCACCCTGCCGAATCCCTGGCACTCGGGGCAAGCCCCGAGGGGCGAGTTGAAGGAGAACAGCGACGGCGTCGGAGCGCTCCCGGTCTCGCCGCATTGCGGACAGACCAGACCCGCGCCGTAGAAGCGCCGCTCCCCGTTGCCTTGGGCGATCAAGCGGGCGTGGCGGAGCCCCAAGCCCTCCTCGATCGCCTCGGCCAGCCGTGACGAGGCGCCGCTCGACTGGAAGCGCCCGAGGACCAGGCGCAGCGGGTCGAGCCGGGCGCTCCAGCCCTTCTCCGGATCGAGCTCGATCAGCTCGGAGCCGCCGTCGAGCCGCCGGCGGTAACCCTGGCGCACCAGCTCCCGGAGCACCAGGTCTGCGCTCTTGCGTGGCCGCTCGAGCTCGGCCACGAGCAGGAACCGTTCGCCCACCTCGCCCCGCTCGAGCTCGTCCACCGCCTCCTGCGGCGTGATCCGCCGCATCGGCCCGTGGCCGTTGGTGCAGTCGAGCTCGGCCAGGTGGGTGAACAGCAGGCGCAGCACGTCGTGCACCTCGGTCAACGTGCCCACGGTGGCGCGCGCGCTGCGCACCGAGTTGTGGGCTTCGAGGGCCACCGCCGGGAGCACCCCGTTCAGCGCGTCGACCGGCGGGCGTTCCATCGGATCCAGGAACTGCTGCACGTACGTGGACATCGACTCCACGAAGCGCCGCTGCCCCTCGGCGAACACGGTGTCGAACGCCAGAGACGACTTGCCGGCGCCGGACGGGCCGGTAACCACGGTGACTTTGCCGTGCGGAATGCGGCAGTCGATGCCCTTCAGGTTGTGGGTGCGGGCGCCGACGACCTCGATGGCGGAAGACGAGGATCTGGACATGAACGGTCATCGGCCGCGTGCGCATGCTGGCGGCCGAACCGTTCATGGTAGCTCAGAAACTCGGGGGGTGCGTGCGCAAGGGCATGCTATGCACCCTGAGCGCCGGCGCCTCTACGGGCGCGGGCGCAAAGTGACGGGGACGAGGAAGAAGATGGCGTAGACGCCGAGCGCCCAGGTGGCGGCCAGGGGGGCGGCCATCTGGGCGCGCTCGGTGTCGAGGGCGCGGAGCAGGAACACGAGCCCTGGCGGCCCCAACAGGTACGTCACCAGCAGGCCGCGACGGTGCCGGCGCTCCTGGAAGCTCTGCCGGCGTGTCATGTAGAGGTTGCCGGCCAGCCAGCCGAGGGCGGCCGCCAGGCCGTAGAGCGGATACAGCCCTGAAGGGAGCCGGCCGGCCAGCGGCAGCAGCCCGACGGCGGCCGCCAGCGCGGCGGCCCAACCGGCAAGCGAGATCACGAGTACGACCCGCTCCAAGGTATCCGCGCGGTTAGCCGGTGGTTCCCGGAACGTCACTCTGCCTCGACCCCCACCGCCACCCAACCAGGGGTCAGGGGCGAGGGGTCAGGGGTCAGGGACCCCGCTGTGCGGTCGGCGTTCGCGCGGCATGGCCTCATTTCTTCCCGGATCCCTGACCCCTGATCCCCGGGCGGGTGGCCGGGGGGTCCCCTTCTGGCGTCCAGCGCAGCACCGGGTGGCGGGCGGCGCGGGTCTCGTCGCAGCGGCGTACCGGGGTCGTGTACGGGGCCGCCTGCAGCAGCTCCGGCGCCTCCTCGGCCTCGCGGGCGATCTGTTGCATGGCGTCGACGAAGGCGTCCAGCTCCTCCTTGCCCTCGGTCTCCGTCGGCTCGATCATCATCGCCCCGGAGACGATGAGCGGGAAGTAGACCGTCGGCGGATGGAACCCGTAGTCGAGCAGGCGCTTGGCGATGTCCAGCGTGGTCACCCCGTGGGGTCGCTGCTTCTTGTCGGTGAAGACCACCTCGTGCAGGCTCGGGGTCTTGAACGGCAGGT
Source organism: Thermoanaerobaculia bacterium (assembly GCA_050747865.1). Lineage (GTDB taxonomy): Bacteria > Acidobacteriota > Thermoanaerobaculia > Multivoradales > JAHEKO01 > JBOGJI01. Next base: position 29,515 of record JBOGJI010000186.1, on the reverse strand, counting down.
GGTACGTGCCCTCCAGCCGCTTGCGCAGGTAATTGGCGTTGAGCACCGCGCCTTCAGCGACGGCGGCCAGCCCCTCGCCGCCCATGGACAGGATGTAGGCCAGGGCCCGCACCAGCATGCCGAACTGCCCATGGAAGGCGCGGATGCGCCCTATCGAATGGGGGCGGTCGTGATCCAAGTAGAAGCCCGCACTCCCCTTCTCCACCGTCGGCACCGGCAGGTAGGGCACCAGCTCTTCGCTCACCGCCACCGGGCCGGCGCCGGGGCCGCCGCCGCCGTGCGGCGTGGTGAAGGTCTTGTGCAGGTTCAAGTGCAGGACGTCGCAGCCCATGTCGCCGGGCCGCGCCTTGCCGACGAAGGCGTTGAAGTTGGCGCCGTCGCAGTAGAGGAAGCCGCCCTTGTCGTGCACGATGCGGGCGATGTCGAGGATGCGATCCTCGAACACGCCGAGGGTGTTGGGCACGGTGAGCATCAGCGCCGCCACGTCCTCGGACATGGTGGCGGCCAGGTCGTCGACGTCGAGCGTCCCGCGGTCGGTCGACTTCAGCTGCCGGACCTCGTAGCCGGCGAAGTGCGCGGAGGCCGGGTTGGTGCCGTGGGCCGAGTCCGGGATGAGCACGTAGCGCCTCGCCTCGCCGCGTTGCTCGAGCGCCCGGCGCACCATCAGCATGCCGGCGAACTCGCCGTGGGCGCCGGCGGCCGGCGCGAGGCCGACCCGGCGCATGCCGGTCAGCTCGACGAGCTGCTGCTCGAGGGCCCACATGAGGGCGAGCGACCCCTGCACCGTGGAGACCGGCTGCAGCGGATGGGCCTGGGCGAATCCCGGCAGCCGCGCCAGCTCCTCGTGGATGCGCGGGTTGTGCTTCATGGTGCAGCTGCCGAGCGGATAGAGCCCCAGGTCGATCGAGTAGTTGCGGCGCGACACGCGGGTGAAGTGGCGGATGACGTCGACCTCGGAGAGCTCCGGCATGCCCTCGACGGGAGCGCGCCGCAGCTCGTCGGGGAGCAGCTCCTCGATCGGTCGCTCGTCGACGCCCACAGGTGGGAGCTGGACGCCGATGCGGCCGGCACGGCTCTTGTCGAACAGCGAGCCCTCCTCGCGCCAGGCGACGTGAGGATGCTCGGGGTGGGATCCCTGCCCGTCACGCACCGGCGGCCACCTCCATGGGCTGCGCCCGGCGAGCGGCGATCTCGACGAATCGGTCCAGCTCCTCCGGCGGGTTGCATTCGGTGACGGCGACCAGCAGACAGTCCTCGAGCTCGGGGTAGTCGGGGCCGAGCGGGACGCCACCGAGCACGCCGTCCTGGCGCCAGCCCCCCAGCGCCTCCTCCACCGGCCGGTCGCAGCGCAGCGTCAGCTCGTTGAAATGGGGCGACGCGAAGCGCGGGGCCAGGCCCGTTGCCTCGTCCAGGCGGCGGCGCAGGGCGGCGGCCCGCTGCAGGTTGAGCTCCGCCAGTCGGCGCAGCCCTACCTTGCCGTGCAGCGCCAGGTAGATGGTGGCGGCGAGAGCGCAGAGGTTCTGGTTGGTGCAGATGTTGGAGGTCGCCTTCTCGCGCCGGATGTGCTGCTCGCGGGTCGACAGCGTCAGCACATAGGCCGGGCGGCCGTCGGCGTCCACGGTCTTGCCGGCCAGCCGTCCCGGCATCGCCCGCTTGGCGTCGTCGCGGCTGGCCAGGAAGCCGAGGTAGGGGCCGCCGTAAGCGGCGGGGAGGCCGAACGACTGTGCCTCGCCGCAGGCGATGTCGCAGCAGCCGCCGTCGCCGGGGCTCTCGAGCAGCGCCATAGAGAGCGCCTCGGCGACCACCCCGACGGTCAGCGCCCCCGCCGACCGCGCCACCGCGGCGGCGTCGCGCCAGCCCTCGACCACGCCGAAGTAGTTCGGCGACTGCACGGCGACGCAGACGGTCTCCTCGTCCACCGCCGCAGCCAGGCTTGCGAGGTCGGTGGCGCCCCGCTCGTCCCAGCCGACCTCGACGACGTCGAGATCGAGGTTCTGCACGTAGCCCGCGAGGGTCGCCCGGTACTGCGGATGCACGGTCCGCGAGATGACGACCTTGCGTCGCCGCGGCTGCAGCCGATCGGCCATCAGGATCGCCTCGGCGAAAGCGCTGGCGCCGTCGTAGAGCGACGCGTTGGCCACCGGGAGCCCGGTCAACAGGCTCATGAAGGTCTGGAACTCGAAGATGGTCTGCAGGGTGCCCTGGCTGACCTCGGGCTGGTATGGCGTGTAGACGGTGAAGAACTCGCTGCGTTGCAGCAGGTGGTCGACCGCCGCCGGAATCTCATGGCGATACGAGCCGGCGCCGAGGAAGCCGGCGACGTCCCGGCCGCCGACCCGATTCTGTCCCTCGAGGCGCCGGAAGTAGCGCCGCAGCTCCTGGTCGGAGAGCGGCCCCGGCACGGCCGGCGGCCGCTCCAGCCGCACCGCCTCGGGAAGGCTGGCGAAGAGCTGATCGACGTCGGCGACGCCGATCGTCTCCAGCATCTCCCGACGGTCGGCGTCGCCGGTCGGCAGATAACGGTGCGGGGGGGCCAAGGTCTTTCAGTCCTCCTCGTCGGCGGCGACGAATTCCTGATAGGCCTCGGCGTTCATGAGCCCGGAGACGTCCGGGGCGCCGTCGGTCTTGAGCCGCACCAGCCATCCCTCCCCGTACGGATCCTCGTTGATCAGCTCGGGGTGGTCCTCGAGCGCCGCGTTGACCTCCACGACCTCGCCGGCGACCGGGGTGTAGACCTCGGCCACCGCCTTCACCGACTCGATCGAGCCGATCTCGTCCTCGGCGTCGAAGCTCTTGCCGACCTCGGGCAGCTCGACGAAGACGATGTCGCCCAGCTCCTCCTGCGCGAAGTCGGTGATCCCGACGCTTAGCCCATCGTCCTCGAGGCGCACCCACTCGTGCTCTTCGCTGTAGAACAGATCGTCCGGAATCATCGCCTCCTGACCCTCCTGTGCATCAACGCTGCCGCCGGTAGATGGGCAGCTCCACCAACCGTGCCGGCAGACGTCGCCCACGAACCTCGATCTCGACCTGGGCGTCCGGATCGGCGACCCGCGACGCCACGTATGCCATTCCCAGCGCCTTCTCGAAGGTGGGGCTGAAGCTGCCGCTGGTGACCCGGCCTACAGGCTCGCCCGCGAAGAGCATGGGGTGACCCTCGCGGGCGATGCCCCGCCCTTCGATCTCGAAGCCGACGAGGCGGCGAGGCACGCCGGCTTCCTTCTGCTCGATCAGCGCCTGCTTGCCGATGAAATCCCCGGCGTCGAGCTTGACGACCCAGTCGAGGCCGGCCTCCCAGGGGGTCGTCTCGGCGTCGAGCTCATGCCCGTACAGAGCCATGCCCGCCTCGAGGCGCAGCGTATCGCGGGCGCCCAGACCGACGGACACCAGGCCCTCCGGCTCACCCGTTTCGAGGAGCCGGCGCCAGATCATGGGCGCATCCTCGGGCGCGACGTACAGCTCGAAGCCGTCCTCTCCGGTGTAGCCGGTGCGCGACAGGATCGCGTCGCGGCCCGCCACATGCCCACGCGCGAAGCGGTAGTAGCGGATCCCCTCCAACGCGTCGTCAGTGAGGCGCGCGAGGATGTCGACCGCGCGCGGTCCCTGCAGCGCCAGCAGCGCGTATTCGCTCGACACATCCTCCACGGTCACTCCGTCCCCGGAGTGCTCGCGCATCCAGGCGAAGTCGCTCTCCGCGTTGGCCGCGTTGACGACGACGAGGAACTCCTCGTCGTCCATTCGGTAGACCAGGAGGTCGTCGAGATAGCCGCCGCGCTCGTTGAGCAGGCCGCTGTAATGGGCGCGCCCGGGAACGAGGCTCTGGACGTCGTTGGGAGTCAGGCGTTGCAGATAGCTCTCAGCACCGGGGCCGGCGACGCGGATCTCGCCCATGTGGGAGACGTCGAAGAGGCCGGCCCGCTCGCGCACGGCGCGGTGCTCCTCCAGGACGCCGCCGTATTGGACCGGCATGCTCCAGCCGGCGAACTCCACCAACCGGGCGCCCGCCTCCCGATGGCAGTCAAGAAGAGGAGTCTGCCGGAGCGGGCCGTGGGACATGCGTGTAAGAGCGTGTTTCCGTCGTCGGTCTCGGAAGACGTGACGCTATCACGATGGAACGAGGACCTGGCCGGTCAACGGACCCTCGAGGCCGCGCGGGAGCACGCGCTCGTCCTCCACCGCGAAGGCCTCGGCGTCAGGCTGCCAGGCCAGCCGCTGCACGACCACGGCGTCGGAGTCGACGCGGATCCAGTTGCACGTATTGCGACCGTCCTCGCGGCCGCGGCCGCGGCTGGAGGCGGCCGTTCCGGCGTGGAGCAGGGCGACAGGGTCGCCCGCCGCGCCGTCCGGCGTCGGCAGGACTTGCAAGAAGGCGATGTGCAGGTGACCGGAGAGGACCAGGTGCACGCCCAGCCGCGCCAGCTCGCGGCAGGCCTCGGCGGCGCGCCGGACGACACTGCGGTCGCGAAAGTCGGGCGCCGGCGCCAGCGGATGGTGCGCCACCACGACACGGAACCTGTCGTCGCCGAGCTGCTCCAGGACCTGCCGCAGGCGGGCCAGCTGACCGGGCAGGATCCGCCCGTGCTTGACGGTCCAGCCGTGCGCCGTGTTGAGGCCGACGACGATCAGATCCTCGTCGTGCCACACCGGCTCGAGGTCGCGCGAGTAATGCCGCCGATAGGCGCCGTACGGGGCCGCGATCCGCTCCCAGAAGCGGTACATCGGCACGTCGTGGTTGCCCGGAACCGACAGCACTGGCACCGGGAGCGCGTTGACCCACTGCCGCGCCTGACGAAACTGGCGCGGCTTGGCGCGCTGGGTCTGGTCTCCGGAGAGGACGACCAGATCCGGCAGCCTCTCCTCGACGAGCCGCGCCAGGCCGGCGGCGACCGGCGGCAGGTGCTTGGGACCGAAGTGGATGTCGGAGATGTGCAGGAGGCGACGGCTCAATCCGTGTAGCGCCCCATGAATCGCGTCACCTGCTCGTCCACCCGCTCCCCCGCGAAGGCGGCCGCGGCGGAGGTCAGATCACGTCCGCGGCGGCTGCCCAGCCAGTAGCCGCCGAGGGCGGCGACGAGCAGCGCGGGCAGAGGATATCGGACTACGAGATCCCGCCAGTCGAGCTGCTCCGGGATGAGCTCGTCGAGCACTGTGTCGGCGACAGCGTGCCTCTCCGTCCGCTGCCGCGCCTCTCCTTCGGGGCTCACCGGGTCCGCCGTCATTCGCCGCGCCGCCCGCGCAGCAGGAGACCGAGCAGGAACCCCACGCCCGCCGCGATCAGCACCGAACGGCCGGGGTTGGCCTTGACGTACTCGTTGACGTCCTCGGAGAGCTGCTGCAGGTTCTTGCTCGTGGAGTCGTAGCCCTTCTTGAGCTGCTCGACCGTCACGTCGTACTTCTCGCGGGCCACGGCGCCGGCCTCGTGCGCCTTCTCCTTGGCCGTGGCGCTGAAGCGGCCGGTGCTCTCGCGGACCTTGCCGAACTTCTCGCTCAGCGTCGAGGTCGCGCCCTCGACCTTCTCGCGTGCGGCACCCAACGCCTCGCCCACTTTCTCGCGGGCCCGATCGAGGCGCTCCGTCGCGCTTTCCTTGGCCTCTTCCATCGTCTCTGTGTCGTCCTTCGCCATGATGCCTCCTCGGCTGTTCCGTCTCATTGTACTGCTCTCGTTCGACGTGCACATGTCATGCCGGATGAAACGCAGCTGCTACACTCGGCGCTTCCTTCACCACGCCCATGTCCTCCGTCACCTTCATCGGCGCCTGCGGAACGGTCACCGGGAGCCGTACGCTCCTCGAATGGGGCGACACCCGGGTGCTGATCGACTGCGGCATGTACCAGGGGGATGACGAGCTCGAGCAGGGCAACTGGGATCCCTTCGAGCTCGCGCCGCGCGAGCTCAACGCCGTCGTCCTGACCCATGCCCACCTGGATCACACCGGGCTGCTGCCCCGGCTGGTGGCACAAGGCTTCGGCGGACCGGTCTATTGCACGCTAGCCAGTCGCGGGCTCATTTCGCTCATCCTCGAAGACGCCGGCGAGCTGCAAGAGGAGCAGGCGGCCTATGCCCGGCACAAGGGCTACAGCCGGCATCCCGATCCCCAGCCCCTCTACACCTCCGCGGACGCGCGGCGAGCGCTGAAGCTCCTCGAGTCGCGCGGGTTCCACGAGGAGATCGATCTCGCCCCGGGAGTCACGGCGCGGTTCCTGCGCGCCGGTCATCTGCTCGGCGCCGCCTCCGTGGAGATCGCCGGCAAGGGCTCCGACGGGAAGCGGCGCCGCTGGCTCTTCTCCGGTGACGTGGGGCGCTACGACGTGCCGATTCTGAAAGATCCGGAGCCGCCGCAAGCGGCGCCCGACGCGCTGCTGCTCGAGTCCACGTACGGCGACCGCCAGCACCAGAGCGGAGACGCCGGCGACGCCCTCGGCGAGGTGATCGAACGCGCCTTCGGGCGCGGCGGCAGCGTGATCATTCCGGCGTTCGCTCTGGGACGCACGCAGGAGGTGCTCTACCACCTGGCGACGCTGGTCGACGAGGGCCGGCTCGACGCCGGCGCGGTGTTCCTGGACAGCCCGATGGCGATCCGCGCCACCGAGCTCTACGAGCGCTTCCACAGCGAGCACGACAGCGAGCTGGAGGCCATGGAGGCCTCGGGGCTCGACCCGCTGGGGGACAACGGATTCCAGCGCTGCCGCACCGTCGACGAGTCCAAGGCCCTGAACGGCCGCCGTGAGCCGGCGGTGATCGTCGCCGCCAGCGGCATGGCCACCGGCGGCCGGGTGGTGCATCACCTGAAGCAGAAGCTGCCGGACGAGCGCTCCGCGGTGGCTTTCGTCGGGTTCCAGGCGGGCGGCACGCGAGGCCGGGCGCTGGTGGAGGGCGCCGACAGGATATCGATCCACGGCGACGACGTGCCGGTGCGCGCCGAGATCGTCTCGCTGCGCCACCTCTCGGCGCATGCCGATTCCGAGGAGCTGGTGCGCTGGTGCCAGGCGCTGCCCGAGCCGCCGCAGCGGGTCTTCCTGAACCACGGCGAGGACCCCGCGCGCAAGGCGCTCGCCGCGGCGTTGGAGGAGCGCCTTGGTTGGTCCTCGGTGACTCTACCCACTCCCGGCACTCGCGTCCCCTGGTAACCGCCCGCCGGGTGACAGGCGGGCGTCAGGCCTGCAAGCGATCCCAGTCGGATTCGGGGGCGTCGGTGGCGATGGCCAGGCCCCCGTCCGAACCGACGAAGACGGGGTCGTCGGCAACACGGACCTTGCCGCCGCCCACCTCTTCCAGGGCCCGCTGCAGCGCCGGCCCCAGCCCCTTGATCAGCGCCGTGCCGCCCGACAGGATGACGTTGTTACGCACCCCCGCCTGATACGAAGGGTCGACACGCGAGATCAGATCGATCATCGTCTCCGCGATCGGCGGCAGCAGGCTCTCGCACGCGGCCCGCATCTCGTCGGTGATGTCGAGCACGGTCGGCTTGCCCTGGACCGGAGCTTCGACCTTGACCCGGCCGCGGGGCTCCCCCACGAAGGCCGCGCTCTCCTTCCATTCGCGTGCCATGTGCAGGGTCACATGCGCTTCCGGATAGCGGGCCTGGACGAGCTGCAGGAGCTGCTGGTCGACCGAGTCTCCGGCCTGGGTGAGCGTGCGTTGATCCTCCTCCCGCGGGTAGCGGCCCTTCATCACGCACAGGTCGGTCGTCCCGGCGCCCAGGTCGACGATCAGGGCGTGGAGCAGGGCGTCCAGCCCGTAGGCGACGGCGAACGGCTCGGAGACCACGAGCAGCGAGTCCACCAGCCCCGACATGGCGCCGCGCAGCTGCTGCTTGTTCACCCGCAGCGCCTCCGCCGGCACACCGACGACGGCGCGCACCTTGGTCCCGTTGCCACGCGCCTCGTCGACGCCCGCCAGGAAGAGCAGATGCTGCGTCAGCTCGCGCACCGCGGCGACCGCCTTCTCCGACCCCTCCTTGATCAGGCCGCGCTCGAGCGGGCGGTGCAGATCGAGCATCGACCGGTTGTCCAGGGCCTTGCGGCCGATGAGGATCTCCCGCTGCAGCACCTTGCGGGCGACCATGTCGACCGGCCAGCCGACATAGGAGTCGACCATCTGCCGGGCGCCGTTGGACGCCGACACCGAGCTGCGGGAGGTTCCCAGGTCGATCCCCAGATTGAGGACGGGCAGGTCCGCGGTCGCGTTCTTCTTCGCCATGTCGATCGAGTTTCCCCCTGTGCCGCCGGAGCCCTCAGGCCGCGGCATCGCTGAGAGTCTTGCTGTAGGCCCGGATGCCCGCGAACAGGGCCTCGGCCAGGTGCTGCCGGTATTGCGGATCACGAAGCAGCTCGCTGTCGACGTCGCTCGACATGGCCCCCACTTCCGCCAGGATGGCAGGCATCTGGGTGTGGATCAGAACCCCGAACGGCGCCGACTTGACCCCCCGGTCGCGGACCCCGGGGGCGCGGCGTCGCGCCGAGGCCAAGAGCGTGCGCTGCACGGCCTCGGCGAGGGCGCGCGACTCCTCACGGCGAACACCCGCGTAGACGCGGTCCAATGCAGCCCGATACTCCGCCAGGCGCAGGCCGCCGTCAGTGTTCTCACTGGCGGCGAGCCGCTCGACGTACGGATCGTCGGTCGGGCCCAGATAGAACGTCTCCACACCGCGGGCCTCTGGGTCTCCGAGCCAGTTCACGTGGATCGACACGAAGATGTCGCCCTGGCGCCGGTTGGCCAGCTCGCCGCGTTCGGCCAGGGACAGCGCCAGGTCTTGCGTGCGCGTCATCACCACCTCGAACGCCGCCACCTCCAGCAGCCGGCGCAGGCGACGGGCGATGTCGAGGGTCAGCCTCTTCTCCAGCAGTCCGTCGCGGGTCGCCGTGCCCTCGTTGTCGCCGCCGTGCCCAGGATCGAGGACGACGCGGCGCACGGTCAGCGGCAGCACCTCGCGCGCGATCGGCTCGGGGACGGCGAAGCTGCGCACATCGGCAGCGACCGGGACGCCGGCGGGAGCCGCCAACGTCGCGCTCGGGGTCACCGCCGCGTCCAGTGGCGCCGGCGCGTCTGCGTCGCTCCTCCCCCGCGCCGCCGACCGTCCGGCCACGTAGGTCAGGAGAAGGAGGGCCAGGGGCGCGCCGGCATATACCGCCGCCCGCAGCCGCCGATGCACCCGTGGCTCACGAGACGACCAGCGGCGCCCCTCGACGAGGGAGACGTTCTCCTCCACCACCTGCCGCAGGAGCCGTCTCTTGACGCGGGTCACTCTGCCCATGTGGAGTCAATCCCTCCCGTCCCCGTGGCAGATCGCAACTCGCGGATATGGTACTACAGCGATGCCCGCACGGTCTCGGCCGCCGGGATGCCGGCGTTCGGGTATCCTCCAGCCATGCTCCCCGTGCGCGGGCCGGCCGAACGGGGCTGGCAGGTGGTGGAGGATCGGCACGACTCGCCCCTCGGCCGCTGGCGGGTGGTGCTGGCGATTCCGGAGGGGCCCCTGGCCGAGCAGGTCGAGGCCGTCTGGGCGAGCCACGGCGAGGGCGTCTTCGAGACCGAGGAGATCCTCCCGCGCTCGCGCACCGAGGTGCTGTTCGCCCTCGGAGACCGTCATTGGCTGCGCGACCCCGCAGACCCACGCCGCGATCGCGCCTACGAGACCAGCTTCGTCTCCGGGCTGCACCAGCGGCCGCTGCACGTCGTCTCCCCTGCCGATACCGCCATGGCGGGTGTTCGCCTGCGGCCAGCCGGCGCCGCCGCTTTCCTACGCGACACACCGGCCGCGATCGCCGGGACCGTCGTCGATCTCGACGACATCCTCGGCCGCGAGGTCGAGCGGCTGCGCGAGCAGATCGTCGCCACCAGGGACTTGCGCCGACGCGCTCTCCTTCTCGCCGCCGCCGTCGCCCGTCACCTGTCGAGCGCGTCGCCGCTGTCCGCCGCCGTCCGCTTCGCGCTGACCGCGCTGCACACCAGCCACGGCGGCGCCTCGATCCGCGACCTGGTGCGGGCCACCGGCTACAGCCATCGCTGGGTGACCGAGCGTTTCCGTGCCGAGGTCGGCCTGACCCCCAAGGCATACGCGCGGATCGTCCGCTTTGAGTCCGCTTTCGCGCGTCTGATGACGCTCCATCGGGTCGACTGGGCCGACTTCGCCGTCGACTGCGGCTATTACGACCAAGCCCACCTGGCCCGCGAGTTTCGCGCCCTGGCCGGAGCGACGCCGACGGAGATCTTCCGCCGCAAAGCGCCCGACGGATTGGGCCTCCTCAGCGAGGACGACGCGGCCTTGCGTTGAGCCCGAGACGCCGGACTCGTGGCCGCGGTTCAGGCTCGGTCATACGCCGCGCGCAGCCAACCGAGGAGCTCGTCGTCGACCTCGGCGGCGGCGGCCACGCGCACGCGGTGCGAGACCATGGCGTTGAAGCTGCCGGAGACCTCCAGACGCCCCTCCGCCGGCCTGCCGGGAAGCTGGATCCCGACGTCAACGCGGCTCGTCGTCGACGGCTGCACGAGGGCGAACTGCTTCGAGCGCCGCAGGCTGACGTAGGTCTTCTTGGGCGCGATCTCGACGTCGGAACCGAATGAGGCGGCCGCCGCGGCGAGCACGTCGTAGATCGGGCGCAAGGCAGCTTTCGCTCCCGCATACTGAGCCTCGACCAGGTGGTCGCCGGTGGCGGCTTCTGCCGCGGGCTCGAGCGCCTTGCTGGCCACCAGATTGGCGTAACCGTGCCCGAGGCCGTGCTCGCTCTTCAGCCACTTGACGATGAGGCCGTGTCGGTCGAGCCCGGACTGTCGCACCGCCGCCGTCCACTCGGCGAGGCTGCGGCCGGTCTTCTCCTCCAGGTTGCGGATCATCGAATCGAGCATGTCAGCGGGGCTCTTGGCCATCGGCGGTCCTCCCTTTCTACTTGGCACCTCTACGTGTGCGGCATAGTCTCAGTCGGCTTCAACTCGCGCGTCTTGGACGGAATCGACCGGTCTCGTGCGGGGGGGGCGCCTCTCCGGTCGATTTCGTCCAAGACGGCGTGAACCCGAAGCCGCAGACTCGCGGTGACTCCACGGTTACCGTGGACCGAACGACACAGGAGGGAATCCTCATGGAGACGACAATGCCGTTCATGCCTTCGATCCTCAAGGTCCTGGTCGCGGCGCTGGCCACGTTCCTGCTGGGCGGGATCTGGTACGGACCACTGTTCGCCAAGGCGTGGCAGCGCGAGGTGAAGCTCTCGGACGAGCAGCTCCGGTCCACCAACAAGGCGAAGGTGTTCGGCGGATCGTTCGTGCTCGCTTTCATCGCCGCCTGGATCTTCGCCATGTTCCTCGGCCCGGATCCGGCACCGGGTTTCGCCATCGGCGCCGGCGCGCTCGCCGGCCTCTGCTGGGTCGGCGCCTCGTTCGGCATCAACGACCTGTTCGAGCAGAGGAGCCTCAAGCTGTGGGCGATCAACGCCGGGTACCACACGCTCGCCTTCACCCTCTTCGGCGCCGTCTTCGGGCTCTGGCATTGAGCTCCGAAGTGAAGGTCTAGACCGGGGGCTATCAGATTGTCGCGGCGACTTCCAGCGAAAGTTGCTCGGCCTCGAGGCGAGCGGTAGAATGCCAGATGCTCGGCGTGGGGCAGTAGCTCAGCTGGGAGAGCACCACGTTCGCAACGTGGGGGTCGAGGGTTCAAATCCCTTCTGCTCCACCACTCACCCGATGAAGAGTCCGGCACTCGTCTTCGCCCTTCCTTGCCTCTTCCTGGTACCGGTCCATGGCTTCGCGCAGGCCGCCGAGGGTCCTGCGGCGGAGATCCGGGAGTGGGAGGTGCCCTGGGAGCAGACGCGGCCGCGGGATCCGTACGTGGCCCCGGACGGCAGGGTCTGGTTCGTCGGCCAGCGCGGTGACTACCTGGCGGTCTTCGATCCGACAACGGAGCAGTTCCGTCGCTTCGACCTCGCCGACGGCGTCGGGCCCCACACCGTCGTGGTGGACGACAGGGACCGGCCCTGGTACGCGGGGAACCACGCGGCACACATCGGGCGCCTCGACCCCGACAGCGGCGACATCACCCTCTACCCCATGCCCGACCCGGCGGCGCGCGATCCGCACACCATGACGTTCGGCCGCGACGGCAGCCTCTGGTTCACCGTGCAGGGAGGCAACTTCGTCGGCCGCCTGAGCCCGGAGAACGGGGAGGTGGAGCTCATCTCGGTGCCCACCGGGGGCGCCCGTCCCTACGCCATCGTCACCGGCGCCGACGGCACCCTCTGGGTGGCCCTGTTCGGCACCAACAAGCTCGCCCGCGTCGATCCCGGGACCCGGAAGCTCGAGGAGATCGCGCTCCCGCGGACGGAGGCTCGCCCGCGACGGCTGGGTCTGACCCGCGACGGGGCCGTCTGGTACACGGATTACGCTCACGGGTACCTGGGCCGGTTCGATCCCGCTACGGGCGAGGCCCAGGAGTGGCACACTCCCGGCGGCGCCGACGCCCGGCCCTATGCCATAGCCGTGGACGACCGGGATCGCATCTGGTTCGTCGAGACCGGGCCCGAGCCGAACCGTCTGGTGGGGTTCGACCCGAAGTCTGGCGAGTACTTCAGCGTCGAGGAGATCGCCAGCGGCGCCGGAGCGGTGCGCCACATGGTCTTCCACGCCCCCAAACGGGTCATCTGGTTCGGCACCGATGCCAACACCCTCGGCCGAGCGGCCATCCCGTAGACCGCGAGTCCTTCTCGGGTCGGCAGCGATCGCGTCGGCGCTGGTCGTGACGCTGCTGACAGCCTCGTCCCGCCCCGGAGCGGCCTACGTGGAGGATCCCGCACCGGGTCACACCGGCGGCTTCGGTGAGCCGACCTGCCAGGCGTGCCACTTCGGCGAGGCGCTGAACGACCCGGCCGGGGCCCTACGCGTGGAAGGAGTCCCCGAGCGCGCCGAGCCCGGCGCCACGCACCGCCTGACGGTCGTGCTCGCGCACCCGGGCCTGCAACGCGGCGGCTTCCAGCTCAGCGTCCGTCTGACTGACGGCACGCAGGCGGGCGGGCTGGAGTCGGTCGACGCGCGGTCGCGCGTGACCCGTGCGGACGGAACGAGCCTGGCGTACGCGCATCACACGCCCGAGGGGACGCAGACGCAGGCGCCGGGAACTCTCCGCTGGGAGTTCCGATGGACCGCTCCCAGCGAGCCCTCCGGCAGGGTCCTCTTCCACGTCACCGCCAACGCCAGCAACGACGACGATTCGCCCTTCGGCGACTCCATCTACTCGGCCGCAGCAGAGACCGTCGTGCGATAGCCGACCGAGACGCCGCGCCGATCAGTACACGGCCAGCAGGCGACACGCCTGGGCCTTGAAGATGAGCTGAACGCCCGCGCCCGGGGCGAGCTCCAGCTCGCGCACGGCGCGGCGGCTGACGACGACCGCCACCGGAGGGGCTTGCCGCGCGAGGGCAGCGGTTACCACCACCGGCGCGTGGGGATCGTCGCTGGGCGGTGAGTGGACCTCGCGAACGGTCGCGGCGAGGACGTTCTGGGCGGAGAGTTTCACCGCCGGCCCGAGCCCGAGAAGGATGTCGGCTCCGCGGAGCTCGAACGCCACGCGCTGTCCTGGAGAGGCGCCCCCCTCGTCAGCGATCGCGACGTCCATCCCGGCGTCGACCGCGATGATCGCCAGGGACTCGGCGACCGACCGGACGCGACCGCGAAAGACGTTGACGATGCGCTCCTCACCGTCAGTGGTCGCCGGCGCGCCGCCGCCGAAGACCGCCTGCGGACGGCCCCGCGCCGTCACCCGGCCGCCGGCGAGCACGCAGATGTCGCTGGCCAGGAGCGCCACCTCGGAGGGGTCGTGGGAGACGTACAGGGTGGGGATCCCGAGCACCTCACGCACCCGCAGCAGGTACGGCAGGATGCGCCGGCGCAGCGGCCGGTCGAGGTTGGCGAGGGGCTCGTCCATCATCAGCAGGTCCGGCGCCGAGTAGAGCGCGCGACCGAGGGCGACGCGTTGGCGTTCGCCGCCCGAGAGCAGGCGCACCGGCCGTCGCGCGAGGTCGGTGAGCTCCAGCATGCCGAGGATCTGCTCGGTCTGGAGTCGCCGCCGCGCCTTCCGCGCCCGCCTCTTCCCCATCCGCAGATTGCCCAGGACGTCGAGATGCGGGAAGAGCAGCAGATCCTGGGGAACATAGCCGACGCCCCGCTCCTCCGGCGCCAAGTGGATGCCCCGCTCGCTGTCGAGCCAGGTACTGCCGCCCACCTCGATGCGGCCCCGCGCCCCGCGGCGCAGCCCTGCCAGGCTCTCCAGCACTGTTGTCTTGCCGGCTCCCGAGGGACCGAACAGACCCAGGGCCGACTCCTCGGTCTCCCAGGCGACGTCGACCGTGAAGCGGTCGGTCGGAACGGTGAGGTCCAGACGGAGAGAGAAGCTCATCGCCGTCCGCGCCCCTTGCGCAGCAACGCCTCGACGGTCCACAGAGCGACGAACGCGAGGGCCACCGTGACGCCGACCAGGGTCATCGCCTCGGCGTCGTGGCCGAGCTGCATGTCGCTGAAGATCGCCAGCGCCAACGTCTGCGTCTGCCCCGGGATGTTGCCGGCGACGATCACGGTGGCGCCGAACTCCCCCAGCGCACGGCTGAAGCCGAGCACGGCAGCGGCGGCCAGACCGCGGCGTGCCAGCGGCAGCGTCACCCGGCCGAACGCCCGCGCCGATCCCAGGCCGAGCGTGCGCGCCATCGCCTCGAAGCGGGGGTCGACCTCTTCGAAGGCGACGCGCGCCGTGCGCACGACGAGCGGCAACGACATCACCGCCGAGGCCAACACCGCGCCTTTCCAGGTGAACAGGAGATCGAGATCGAAGCCCAGCGTGCGCTCACCCAGCGGACCGTCGCGCGCCAGCAGGCGCAGCAGCAGGTAGCCGACCGCGGTCGGCGGCAGCACCAGGGGCAGCGCGGTGAGCGTCTCGATGACCGCCTTGCCGGGGACGTTGCGACGCGCCAGCAGCCAGCCGAGGGCGACCCCGAGGGGGAAGATCGCCAACGTGGCGCACAACGCCACCTGCAGGCTGAGGGTGAGAGCGACGAGCCCGCCTTCGCTCATGGCGTCGTCGCGCGGGGCACGAAGCCGAAGCGTTCGAACACCGGCGCCGCCTCGGGACCGGCGAGCCAGGCGGCGACGGCGCGCGCGACGTCGAGGTGCGGGCGGTCGACGAGCGCCGCGATCGCGTAGGAGATCTTCGGGCCGTCACGCTCCGGCACCGCGTAGGCTACGCGCACGCGATCGGAGATCGCCGCGTCGGTGCCGTAGACCACCCCCGCCTCGACGGCTCCCGACTCGACCGCCGCCAGCGCCGCACGCACGTCGAGCGCCGGCACGACCCGCTCCGCGACCGCGGCCCACTGCCCTCGCGATTCCAGCCACGCCTTGGCGTACTTGCCCGCCGGAACCGTCTCCGGGTGGGCGAGCGACAGGCGGCGGACGGCCGGCGCCGCGAGGTCGGCCGCCGACCGGATCTCGAGCCCGCTGTCCGTCGGTACGACGACCACCAAGCGGTTCGAGAGGGGCGAGCGACGCGAGGGCTCGTCCACCAGCCCCGCCGCCACCACGTGATCCATCCAGGCCTCGTCGGCCGAGAAGTAGACGTCGGCCTTGTTCGCCGCCACGATCTGGCGTGCCAGGTCGCTCGAGGCGCCGAGGTTGAGCGCCACGCTGGTGCCGGTCGCCCGCTCGAGCGCCGGCTCCAGCTCACGCAGCACGTCACGCAGGCTGGCGGCGGCGTAGAGCCGGATCTCGACCGGCTCCTCGGCGACGACGGGCCTCGCGCCGGGCAATGTCAGGCCGTGGACGAGGAGGAGAGCCAGAGTTGCTTGGATCAGGCGCATCGCCGCACACATGCTCCAGGGCTTCCGGTGTGATCCGGGAACCGCATCGTACAAGGCCGAGGCCGGTCTTGACAAGGATTTCATCCTTGCTAAAGTAAGGAGATCATGGCCAAGGTCACCAGCAAGCTCCAGGTCACGATCCCCAAGCGGATCGCCGAGGAGTACGGCATCGCGCCCGGCGACGAGATCGAGTTCGTGCCCGCCGGCGATGTCATCCGCGTCGTTCCGCCCCGCCAACGGCTGCGCTCGCGCCTGAGCCCCGAGGAGCGGCTGCGGCGCTTCGATGCGGCCACCGCCCGGATACGCGAGTACCAGAAGCGCCTGAAAGTACCCCCCACACCACCCGCAGAACGCGACTGGAAGCGAGAGGATCTGTACACCCGTGGCAAGCCTCGTTGACACGAATATCCTGGTCTACCGGTGCGATCCTCGTGACCCGGTGAAGCGACAGATCGCCGATGACCTGTTGCGTGGGAGTTTCGCGTACGACGAGCTGTTGCTGCCGCACCAGGCGATCGTCGAGTTCATCGTGGCCGTAACGCGACGTCGGAGCGACCTCGGAGGTGCTTCTCTACTGCCGCTTGCAAAGGCCCTCCTGGAAGCGGAGGAGATGATGGGTCAGTTCCTCGTCATCTACCCAAACTCCGCGGTGTTGCAGACAGCGCTGCGAGGTACGTCCATCTACCAGCTCTCCTGGCTCGACGCCCACCTGTGGGCCTACGCCGAAGTCCACGGCATCCCCGAGATCCTGTCCGAAGACTTCGAGCACGGCCGCCACTACGGCAACGTACGCGCCGTCAACCCGTTCCTCGCCGCCGCCGACAGCGTCCACGAGCTGCCTCCACTGTACGCGGACTGAACCTTGGAGTCGGCGTCAGGTCACCGCGGGCTCGTCGAGGGTGAGAGTGCCGGCATCGGCGTCGAGGGTGGCCTCGAGGCCGATCGGCAGCGTCAGCCGCTCGGGGACGTGGCCGAAGGCGAGGCCGGAGAGCACCGGGACGCCGAGAGGCTGCAGCCAGTGGCGCAGGATCTGCTCGAGGCTGAAGGAGGTGCCCTCGCCGGGGTCGCAGCGCGAGCAGTCGCCGAAGACGACGCCGGCGACCTCCCGGAGCTTGCCGGCGAGGTAGAGCTGGGTAAGCATGCGGTCGATCCGGTAGAGGTCCTCCTCCACGTCTTCGAGCAGCAGGATGGCGCCCCGGGTGTCGAGCTCCCACGGCGTGCCCATGAGGGCGCAAACGAGGGTGAGATTGCCGCCCACCAGACGCCCGCGGGCGCGCCCGCCGCGGACGGTGAGCAGCGGGTAGTCCCAGTTCACCAGGGCCTTCTCCTCCTTGGGCGGATTGCCGAGGGTGCCGATGGGCTCGGACGATTGGATGACCCGGCGCATCTGCTCGCGGGTCCACGGCCGGATCTGCCCCGCCGCGGTGGGGCCGTGGAAGGTAACGACGCCGGTCTCCTGATATACGGCGTTGACCAGCGCGGTGATGTCGCTGAAGCCGATGAGGACCTTCGGGTGGTCGCGGATGAGCGGGTAGTCGAGCAGCGGCAGGATGCGCGGCGTGCCCCAGCCGCCGGTGTAGCAAAAGATCCCGTCGACCTCCGGGTCGGCAAACATCGAGTTGAGATCCGCGGCGCGCTGCTCGTCGGTGCCCGCCAGGTAGGTGTCGCGGGCGTAGGCGTTCTCCCCCAGCTTCACGGCGAAGCCCAGCGCCTCGAGCTGCCGCCGCGCCAGATCGATGTGGCTGGGCTCGAAGGCCATGCGGGCGGGCAGCACGAGGCCGACCGTGTCGCCCTCGGAGAGCTTCGGCGGTTTGATCGGTGCCGGCCGGCGGTCGCTCGGCGGTTGCGCGGCCGCCGGGCGGACGGCGACGAAGGCGGCGGCGCCGCTGAGCGCCACGCCCTTCGCCAGATCCCTGCGATTCAGCATTGACGCCTCATTCTTCGGCCTCCACCGGATAGAGATAGTCGTAGCGGCGCTGCATCCGCTCGACCCTCCCGTCTTCGCTGAGCTCGAACACGACGTGCTCGCCGTCCGACATGCGGAATGTCAGCGGCTTCCCGTCCACCGGTTCGAGCGGCGTGAGAGAGCCCTCAGGATCGTCGACCGGCGGGTAGTCGGAGTCATACATGACGAGCTGCTCGTCGAGGATCAGCACCCGGTACTCCCACCCCCAGGGATCGCTGTAGGTGCCGACGAGCCGCTCCCAGGCGGGGTCGGCGCGGCGTTCCTCCAGCGGCTCCGCGGCGGCCTCGACGATCGCCTTCCCCACCAGCTCGAAGGCGCGGCGGGCGAACGCGGCGGGGCCCACGTCTTCGGCGTTGGTCATCGCCACGACGCCGATCTTCGCTTCCGGCACCAGCAGCAGGTGGGTGCGATGGCCGCCGATCCAGCCGCCGTGGGCGACGAAGGTGGTGCCGTCCTCGTGGGAGACGGCGAACCCGAGCCCGCGGCCGCCGCTCCAGCTGTCGTAGACGAACTGCGGCCGTCGCATCTCGGCGAGCGTGTAGCGGTCGAGCACCGGACGACCCTCCGGCGAGCCTTCTCGCAGATGCAGGGCGGCGAAACGAGCCATGTCCTCGACGTTGGAGATGAGGTTTGCGGCCGGGGCCACGGAACGCGTGGGGTAGTAGGTGTGCTGCCGGCGCGCGCCGTCGGGGGTGCGCCGCATGTACGCCGCGGCGAGGCGCCGCAGATCCTCCGGCGAGGGCGCCAGGGTCGTGCTCTCCATCCCCAGCGGCTCGAGGATGTGCTTGCGCACGTACTCCTCGTAGGGCTCTCCGGCGACCTCGGCGACCACCGCGCCGAGCATGGCGAGGCCGAGGTTGGAGTACTTGTACTCCTCGCCCGGCGGGAAGACGGCCGTCTGCTCCGGAAGCGCCGCCTTGAGCTCCTCGAGCGTCGGAAACTCGTGGGTCGTCCAGTACGGGAAGGCAGCCTCGCGGGGAAGCCCCGAGGTGTGGGTGAGCAGGTGGCGCAGCGTGATCGGCGGCGCGCCGTCGAAGGGGCTCTGTAGGCGAAACCAGGACAGGTGGGTCCCCACCGGATCGTCCAGCCGCAGCTTGCCGGCGTCGCGCAGCTGCATCACCGCGGTGGCGGTGAAGAGCTTGGTCACCGAGCCCATGCGGAACAGCGTCTGCGGCGTCACCGGCCGCCCGCTCTCGAGATCGGCGACGCCGTACCCGCGAGCCCAGACCAGTGCGTCCCCATGCACCACGCCGAGGGCGAGCCCGGGGATCCGCTGCCAGCTCATCTGCTCCTCGACCCATACGTTGAGCAGGCGGACGGCGTCGCGGACCTCCGGCGCCGCGGCAAGGTCGTTTGTCGTCCCTGAAGCGGACTCTTGCGCGACACCCAACCCGGCGACAAACAGCGCCGCAACGGTCAGAACGACTCGGTTTTTCACCGCCGACCCTCCGGATTTGTCGATCCCTGACGGCCGGTCCAGCCGGGGCCGCGCACGAAGCGGCCCGGGGTGGCGCCCGTGTGCTCGCCGTCGCGCACCACTTGCGTGCCGTTGACAAAGACGTGCCGGACCCCGACAGCGAGCTGGTGGGGCTGCTCGAACGTGGCCCGGTCACCGACGGTCTGCGGATCGAAGACCACCACGTCGGCGAAGAATCCCGGCTCCAGGCGGCCTCGCCGGTCCAGCTTCAGATTGTCGGCCGGCAGCCCGGTCATGCGATGGACGGCTCCCTCCAGAGAGAGGACCCCCTCCTCACGTACGTACTTGCCGAGCACGCGGGCGAAGCTGCCATACGCCCGCGGGTGCGGCTGGCTGTCGGTGAACGGCGGCTCCGGTGCGATCGAGGCGGCGTCGGAGCACAGGCTCACCCACGGCACCTGCAGCTTCCGGCGGACGTTCTCCTCGCTCATGGTGAAGCGAACCGTCTCGATGCGGCTGTCGTCCTCGACGATCAGGTCCATGACCGCGACCTCCGGGGAGACGCCACGCTCCGCAGCGACGTCGGCCAGGGTCTTGCCGGTGAGGTGCCGCATCTCCGGGTTGCGGAAGCCCACCAGCAGGATGTCCTTGGGCGGGATCAAGTTCATCTCCGCTGGCAGCCGCTTCCTCACCTCTGGATCCCGCAGCCGTTCCACCAGCGCCTCGTGGCCCCCCTCCTGTACCCAGTCGGGGAGCACGTAGGTCAGCCCGGTGGAGCTGGCGTGGTAGGGGTAGATGTCGGCGGTGACCGGCAGCCCCTCGCTCCGCGCGTACTCCAGCAGGCCGATCGCCTGCTCCAGCTTGTCCCAGTTCTCGTGTCCGGCCGCCTTCAGATGATAGATCTCGCCACGCGCCCCCGACTGACGCACGATGGTGAGGAACTCGTCGATCGACTCGAACAGCCCGTCTCCCTCGTCGCGAATGTGCGAGATGTACATGCCGCCGTGCTCGCCGGCCATCCGTGCCAGGGCGATCAGCTCTTCGGTCGAGGCGAAAGTGGCGGGAATGTAGGGCAGCGAGGAACCCACGCCCATCGCCCCCTCCTCCATCGCCTGGCGCACCAGGCCCCGCATGCGCTCGAGCTCCTCCGGCGTCGCCTCTCGGTCCTCGTAGCCGATCTCGTGGATGCGCACGGTGCCGGCGCCGACGAACGAGGCCACGTTGGTGGAGACGCCGCGATCCTCCAGGTGCTGGAGGTATTCCCCCAGCGTCGTCCACGGGATGTCGTAGCGCAGGTCGGTCTGGCGCTCGAGGATCTCGTCCTTCATCGCCGGCGTCAGCGGACCCATCGACCAGCCTTCGCCGAAGACCTCGAGCGTCACCCCCTGCACGATGTCGGACAGCGACCGGCCGTCCACCAGCAGCGACTCGTCCGCCCAGCTCAACATGTTGACGAAGCCGGGCGCCACGGCGAGGCCTGAGACATCGAGATCCTGCCTCCCGCGGGCCTCCTCGAGGTCTCCGATCGCGGCGATGCGGTCGTCCCGTATCCCGACGTCGGCCTGCCTGCCCGGAGCGCCGGTACCGTCGTACACGGTGCCACCCCGGAGGATCACGTCGTATGCCAGGTCGGCGATGTCGACCTGCTCGCCGCGGCGCGCGCCGCCGGCGCAGGCGGCGAGCGTGAGCGGCGCCAGCAGCGCCAGAAGAGTGAGTCCGAGTCCTCGCATCGCCGTCCTCCCTCGGTCGTTCCGTTCGCGGTCGGCGAGTCTACCGCTCCGTTCGCGCCGTGATAGGTTCCGGGACCGTCTTGAACGAGGCCGCCCCCGACCCCACTCCCCCGACGTGGCTCCCCAGCTGGCTGGAAGGCATCTGGGCCTTCCTCGCCCACTACCCCTTCGTGCTCGCCCTGGTGATCGTCGGCGTCGGCCTGCTGCTGGCGGCGGCGGCGCGGGGATTCATCCGCTTCTGGGGACGCAAGATCGCCGCGCGAACGCGCGCCAGCCTGGACGACGAGGTGTTCCGACTCGCCGGCTGGGTGGCCGCCCTGATCGTGGCCTACCTGAGCGTGGTCGCCGCGGTGCAGGTGCTGCCCCTGGGGCCGACCGCCACCAAGATCGTCGTCCGCGTCCTGGTCAGCATCCTCATCCTGCAGTTGATGCGCGTCGGGCTGACGGTGGTCCGCATCGTCCTCAACGCGCTCAGCAACCTCGGCGGCCGCTTCCGGATCGTCGAAGAGCGCACCCTGCCGCTGTTCGACTTGATTGCCACCCTCCTCGTCGTCGCCATCGCGGCGTACGCCCTGCTCCAGACCTGGGACCTCAACGTCGCGCCGTGGCTGGCCTCGGCCGGAGTCGCCGGCATCGCCATCGGCTTCGCCGCCCGCGAGACCCTGGCCAACCTGTTCGCCGGGTTCTCCATCATCGCCGATGCACCATACAAGCTGGGGGACTACGTGGTGCTCGACACTGGCGAGCGTGGCGAGGTCACCAAGGTCGGCATGCGCTCGACGCGCCTGCTCACCCTCGACGACGTGGAGATCACCATACCCAACTCGCAGATGGCCAACACCAAGGTCGTCAACGAGTCGGGCGGCCGCTGGGTCAAGATCCGCATCCGCCTCCAGGTGGGGGTGGCGTATGGCTCGGATGTAGACCGGGTGGTGGAGATCCTGGAGGGGATCCCCCACAAACACGAGCGGGTCTGCCAGGATCCCGCGCCGCGTGCACGCATGCGCGGCTTTGGCGAGTCCAGCCTCGACTTCGAGCTGCTCTGCTGGGTGAACCATCCCTCGGAGCGCGCCCTGGTTTCCCATGAGCTCTACATGGACATCTACAAGACGCTCGCCCGCGAGGGCATCGAAATCCCCTTCCCCCAGCGCGACGTGTGGGTGCGGCAGATTCCGGAATCGTCCTCTCGGGCGTCAGATCTCTCGGCCGGACAATAGCGGCCGCGAGAGCCGTGCCGCACGCGGCAAGGGATGGCTCGATCCCGCCGGCACCGGCTCCCGACGCTGGCCTCTCGACCGCCGTGTTTGCGTAGCTCCTGATGGGGTCTCATCGAGTTCTCGCCCAGGAGAATGTCCGACCAGCCATCCGACTTCACCGCCGCTCTGATCGCCTATCGCGACGGCGAGACGCGAGCATTCGAACGACTCGTCGATCTTGCCTACGAGGACCTGAAACGGATCGCCCACCGTCAGCGCCGGCGCGCTGGAAGTGCGGACGCGCCCGTGCAGACCACGGCGCTCGTGCACGAGACCTACCTGCGCCTGGTCGATCAGAGCCAAACCCGCTACAACGACCGCGGGCACTTCTTCGCCGCTTGGGCGCGCGCCATGCGGCACGTCCTGGTCGACGAGGCACGCAGGCGCGCGACGCAGAAGCGCGGCGGCGGCTCGCCCAATTTGCCTCTAGAGGAAGGGAAGGCAGCCGGCGAGCAAGCGTGCGTGATGGTGCTGGAGGTGCACGAGGCCCTGAACCGGCTGGCGGATCGCGACCCCCGCCTGCAGCAAATCGTGGAGTGCCGCTTCTTCGCCGGCCTCACCGAGCCGGAGACAGCGGAGGCCCTGCAGACATCGTTGCGCAGCGTGCAGCGCGGCTGGTGGAAAGCGCGCGCCTGGCTGGGACAGGAGCTAGGCCGGACCTCCACGTAGAGAGGCCCGCCGGCGAGCACCGAACGTGACCGACGACCGAAACGCCCGCTGGCAGGAGATCGACGCCCTGCTGGATCGGCTCTTCGACGCCGCGCCGGAAAGGCGCGACGCGATCCTGCGGGAGGTCGAGGCCGAAAACCCCGCCTTGGCCCACGACGCGCGGCGACTCGTGGCGGTGGCCGAGGAGATCGATCTCCCTCCCGGGGGAGCACTCGCAACCAGCATGTTGCGAGGCATCGAGCCGAGCCCGCCCGCACCAGACGCGGTGCTCGGCAAGCCGATCGGTCCCTGGCGCCTGGTCGGCGAGCTGGGCCAAGGCGGCATGGGCCGGGTCTACCTGGCCGAGCGCGCCGACGGGGAGTTCGAGCAGCGGGTGGCCTTGAAGCTGCTGCCGGCCGGCCCGCGCGCCGACGAGCTCTTGCGCCGCTTCGAGCAGGAGCGGCGGATCCTGGCCCGCCTGGATCACCCGCACATCGCGCGCCTCCTGGACGGCGGCACCACCGAGGAAGGCCGCCCGTGGTTCGCCATGGAGCTCGTGGACGGCGCCCGTATCGACGACTACTGCGACGGCCGCCGCCTGAACGTGGACGAGCGCCTGCGCCTCTTCGTCACAGTTGCCGATGCCGTCCAGGCGGCGCACCGGAGCCTCGTCATCCACCGGGATCTCAAGCCCGCCAACATCCTGGTCACCCTGGCCGGCGAGGTGAAGCTCCTCGACTTCGGCATCGCCAAGCCGATCGACGCCGACGGGCAGACAACGGATGCCACTCGAACCCTGTACCGGGTGCTAACCCCGAGCTACGCCACCCCGGAGCAGATTCGCGGCGAGCCTCTCACCACCGCCTCCGACGTCTACCAGCTCGGGCTCCTGCTCTATGAGCTGCTCACGGGAAGGCGCGCGCAGCGTCTGAAAGCGGCCACTCCGCAGGCGATCGAGGGCGCGGTCTGCGAGACACCGCCGACTCGCCCTAGTCAGGCGGTGCTCCGTCCTCCGACGCCAGTCGGCGACGAAGCGGGTGCCGAAGCGCTCGCCACCGCCCGCGACACGAGTCCCAGGCGCCTGGCCCGCCGACTGCGCGGCGACCTCGACATCATCCTCCTAACCGCCCTACGTAAGGAGCCCGAGCGCCGTTACACCTCGGCCGAGCGGATGGCCGCCGACGTGCGGCGGCATTTGGCGGAGCTGCCAATTACCGCCCGCCCCGACTCGTTGACCTACTGGGCTCACAAGTTCGTGCGCCGCCACGCCCTCGGCGTGGCCGCAGCGAGCGCGGTGGCCCTACTCCTTGCCGGTCTGATCGGCTTCTACACGATCCGACTCGCGACGGAGCGGGACCGGGCTCGGTTCGAGGCGGCAAAGTCCGCGAAGGTCAGCGAGCTGCTGTCAGAACTGCTGGCCGGCGCTGATCCGTACGGCGATCCGAAGGAAGAGCCGACCGTCCGGGCCGTGCTCGACGCCGCGGCGGCGCGCCTGCCAGACGAACTCGCGGGCCAGCACGAGCTTCGGGCGGAGATGCTCACCGTACTCGGGCGAACCTACGAGCGCCTCGGCCTGCACGACCGGGCACGTCCGCTGCTGGAAGAGGCGCTCGCGGCCGGCCGGCTCGCCTTCGGCGCCGAGCACCCGCACATCGCGCAGAGCCTCAACGACCTTGGCGTCCTCGCGCGTATGCAGGGAGACATCGACGCGGCCGTATCCGATCTCGACGCGTCGCTCGCCATGCGCCGGCAGCTGCTTGGGCCGGCGCACAAGGACATCGCCGTCACGCTGGTCGAGCTGGGGCGGGCGTACTCCGATCGAGGGCAGTACGATCGCGCCGAGCCGTTGTTCCGCGAAGCGCTCGCCATGCGGCGCCGGTTGTTGGGCGACGAGCATCGCGAGACCGCCACGAGCCTGAGTGACCTCGCCTTCGCGCTGAGGGACAAGGGCGACGTGGCCGGAGCCGAGGCGCTCTTCCGGCAGGTGGTCGCCCTCAATCGCAAGGTGCTCGGCGACAATCATCCCAACACCGCGACCAGCTTGAACAACCTCGCCCTCATGGTCGGCGGGCGCGGGGACCATGCCGGCGCCGAGGCGCTGCTCCGCGAAGCGCTGGCGATCGATGTCCGGACGCTCGGCCCCGCGCATCCCGCGCTGGCAACGCGGTTCAACAACCTGTCCAATGCCGTCCGCGAACAAGGGCGGATCGACGAGGCGGAGGACTTCATTCAGCGTGCGCTGGCGATCGCCGAGTCGGCGCTCGGCGCTGAGCATCCCCTGACCGCCACCTGTCACGTGTCGCACGCGCGCGTGCTCCTCGCGCAAGGCCGGCCCGCGCAGGCAGAGTCCGTCCTCCGGCAGGTGCTACAGATCCGCCGGCGCGTGCTTCCGGATGGCGACTGGACCATTGGCACGACGAAGAGCCTCCTCGGTGTCTCTCTCACCGCGCTAGGGCGCTATGAGGAAGCCGAGCCCTTGTTGGTCCAAGCCCACCGATCCCTGAACGACATAGCCGGCCAGCAGGGTCGTGATGCCAGGGCCACCATCGCGAGCCTCATTGCGCTCTATGAGGCGTGGGGGCGCCCGGAGCAGGCGGTGCCGTACCGGGTCCTCGACAAGCAAGAGTGACCCGTTCGGCAAAGACTGCGACCTGGCCACAAGAGTCAACGGACCGAGCACACCGGCACAACGCTTGAACCCGACGGACGACCGGTCCGCCTTCCGGGCGACGTCACAAGGAGCCGTCCTGCAACCGTGGCGATTCACTGGCGGGATCCGGCTCCGTTTTCCGTTCTCTCAAAGTAGTTGGACACGTTCTATCAGGAGGATCGATCCATGCACACCGATGACCCGCTCGTTCGTTCACTTCGTGACGTACAGGAGCTCGAGACGTTCCTTCGTGAGCTCCTCCTTCAAGTCTCCAGGCAGCAGAAGAGGCCGGCACATGGAGACGAAAACATGCTTTGCGCCGCCTAGGTTCTGGCGCACCAGGGAGGAGACCCATGGCAACCGACGCGATCATCACGCTTTCCCGGCTTCACTGCTTTCGGGAAAACGACGGCACCGGCCACTCGGAGCCCTACATCTGGCCAGTCCTCCTGCGCATCGACGACACCACACTCGAAACAGACGAGGACGTTGGCGTTTCCCCGCCCAGGACCGGAAACGCCCGCATCGTGATCAAGAACGATATGCGCGCCGGTGAATCGGCAGACATACCATTCTCAGTCGGCGAGTTGCGCGTGCGGCTGGAGGACGGTCTCATGATCCGCCGGCTGATCCTGGCCGTGGCCCTGTGGGAGGAGGACGAGACACCAGGCGATGCCGTGCGAGCGGGCTTCAAGGCATTCCACAGCGAGCTTCGCGCCGCGGTCGCCGACGAGCTTCCGGGACTGGCCTCCGTGAACCAGGCGGACAGGGACGAGTCCGTCCGCATCATTAAGGAGCGGGTTGCCGCGAAAGTCGAATCAGCGATCAGGGGCGCCCTGACCTGGTGGCAGAAGGCACGCGTCGCCGCCGGCACGCTCAACCTCGACGACATTGTCGACAGCGACTTCGTGGCCTTCCCAGAACAGCTGGTCTCCATGCCCTTTCAGTTGACCTTTGGTATCGTGCCCTCCGGCAGGCTGCTCCGTTACGTCGACGCCTCCCAGACCGGCGGTGGCGACGTTAGCAGCCCTTCGGTCATCGGGCAGGGCGGTTGGCTGCAGTTCAAGTTCCTGTTCTCCGGCGGCAACAACATCATCTACGCGGTCGACCAGGCCGGCCGGCTCCTCTTCTACCGCGATGCCTCTCAGACCGGCGGCGGCGACGTCAGCAACCCATCGGTCATCGGCCTTGGCGGCTGGCAGCAGGTCAGGCACCTGTTCTCGGGCGGGAACGGGGTGATCTATGCCGTAGACCAGGCCGGCAGACTCCTGCGCTATCTGGATGCCAACCAGGACGGCACCGGCGACGTCGCCAACCCTGCGGTCATCGGCCAGGGCGGCTGGCAACAGTTCAAGTTCCTGTTCCCCGGGAGCAACAACGTCATCTACGCCGTCGACCAGGCGGGCAGGCTGCTCCGATACGTTGACGCATCCCAAACCGGCGGTGGAGATGTCAGCAGCCCTTCGGTCATCGGCCAGGGTGGCTGGCAGGTGTTCAAATTTCTGTTCTCGGGCGCAAACAACGTCATCTACGCCGTCGACCAGGACGGCAGGCTGCTCCGCTACGTTGACGCATCCCAAACCGGCGGTGGGGATGTCAGCAGCCCTTCGGTCGTCGGCCAGGGTGGTTGGCAGGTGTTCAGGTTCCTGTTCTCGGGCGACAACAACGTCATCTACGCCGTCGACCAGGCCGAGCGGAAGTCGGACGAGTTCGCGATCGACGGCGAACTCCGGATGATTCCCGTGGTTGCGGACCCATGCCAGGCGCAGGTTGACCAGCTAAAGGCCGCCCAGGCCACGGTGGACGACATAGACAGGCAGATCAGGGACCTCACCAACAAGTTCGCGTCGGCAACAGCGGCTGAGAGGGAAATCCTGAGGTCGGAGATCAAAAGACTCAGGGAGGAAGACCTCCCCGCCGCGCTTGCCGCGCTCGAGCAAGCCCGGCAGGCTCTTCAGGCCTGTCGCGCGAGCGTAGGCTAGCCTTCGCTGCGCCCGGGGATAAGCATCGCGGCCGGTACGCCCGGTAGCGGCGGGGCAGTAGTGGCCGCGCGGCGGTGCGTCGCCGCCGAAGCACAGTCGCCCAGGGACCAACCTGAACCGGGCTTGTGACAATGGAGTTCTACGCCCCGGGCCGGTGGTCGTGGGCGCGGCTCTTACGCCGGGTGTTCGCGATCGACGTCCTCGTGTGCCCGCGCTGTGCCGGCCCGCGCCGAATCCTGGGCGCGGTGACCGAGAGGGATAGGGCGTTGCATTCTCGCTGAGGGTGTGGAGATGAGTGGAGATGACGCAGCAGCGTGCACTGGCGGGCTGCGAGAGCGCTGCTCCGGGGTCCAAGGGGGACCGATCCAGGCCGAGCTCGGTCGCACTCTGGGGTGGGCGAGGGTGGTCCGACACGGGATCGGCCCGTTGCATCCCCAGGTAGACTCGCTGCCCATCGGATGGAGGGAGCATGCGGCTACAGGCGATCGATTGGTGGATGATCGTGGGGTTCCTGGGCCTGTCGCTCGGCGTCGGGGTGGCGGCGGCGCGTCGGGCGGGGCGGAGCACCGGCCAGTTCTTCCTCTCGGGGCGCAGCATGCCGTGGTGGCTGCTCGGCGTCTCGATGGTGGCCACCACCTTCTCCACCGACACGCCCAATCTGGTCACCGACATCGTGCGCACGAACGGCGTGGCGGGCAACTGGGTCTGGTGGGCGTTTCTGCTGACCGGCATGCTCACCACCTTCGTCTACGCGCGGCTGTGGCGCCGC
Source organism: Thermoanaerobaculia bacterium (assembly GCA_050747865.1). Classification (GTDB taxonomy): domain Bacteria; phylum Acidobacteriota; class Thermoanaerobaculia; order Multivoradales; family JAHEKO01; genus JBOGJI01. Next base: position 1,266 of record JBOGJI010000186.1, on the reverse strand, counting down.
TCCGGGGTGGAGACCGACATCGGCTTCTACGAGCTGCGCTACTCGGGGCGTCCGGCGCGCTTCCTGCGCGGGTTCCGCGCCGTCTACCTGGGCTTCTTCTTCAACGTCATGATCATGGCCTCGGTCACCCTGGCGGCGATCAAGCTCGGCGGCGTGCTGCTCGGGCTCGATCCGGTGACCGTGGTGGCGGTGGCGGGGAGCGTGACCGTCGTCTACTCGATGCTCGGCGGCCTGACCGGCGTGCTGGTGACCGACCTGGTGCAGTTCACGGTCGCCATGGCGGGGTCGCTGACGGCCGCCTGGTACGCGCTGGGGCGTCCGGAGGTGGGTGGGCTGTCCGGCCTGCTCGGGGCTCCACAGATCACCGAACGGCTCGCCCTGGTGCCCGATTTCTCCGACCCTTCCCTGGCGGTCGCCGTCTTCGTCATCCCCCTCGCGGTGCAGTGGTGGAGCGTCTGGTACCCGGGGTCGGAGCCGGGCGGCGGCGGCTACGTGGCGCAGCGGATGCTGGCGGCGCGCAGCGAGGAGCACGCCCAGGGCGCGACGCTGCTGTTCAATATCGCCCACTATGCGCTGCGCCCCTGGCCGTGGATCCTCGTGGCCCTCGCCTCGCTGCTCGTCTTTCCCGACCTCGACTCCCTACGCTCGGCCTTCCCCGGCGTCGACGCGCGGGTGCTCGGTCACGACCTGGCCTATCCGGCGATGCTCACGTTCCTGCCGGCCGGACTGCTCGGGCTGGTGATCGCCTCGCTCGCGGCGGCCTACATGTCGACCATCTCCACCCACCTGAACTGGGGCGCCTCCTACCTGGTGCAGGACGTCTACTGCCGCTTCATCGATCCACAGGCGTCCGAGCGACGCCTGGTGCTGATCGCCCGGCTGCTGACCGCCGCGCTCATGGTCGTGGCCTGCGTCGTGTCGCTGGCTCTGAGCAACGCGCTGCAGGCCTTCCAGATCCTGTTGCAGATCGGTGCCGGCACCGGGCTGCTCTTCCTGCTGCGCTGGTTCTGGTGGCGGGTCAACGCGGCGAGCGAGCTGGTGGCGATGACCGTCTCATTCCTGATCGCCATCTATTTCCAGTTCGCCCACAGCGCGCTCTTCGGCGCCCGGCTGGCCGGCTGGCAGGAGCTGGTGATCGGCGTCGCCGTGACCTCGGCGGCGTGGCTCGGCACCGCCCGCTTCACGCCGCCGGCGGACGAGGCCGTCTTGCGCGAGTTCGTGCGGCGGATCCGGCCCGACGGGCCGGGCTGGGCGCCGGTGCGCCGG
>JBOGJI010000185.1:0-3328 GCA_050747865.1 Thermoanaerobaculia bacterium | reverse complement strand
GGACAACATCGTGCTCAAGGCTCTGCGCAAGGAGCGGGAGCGCCGCTATGGCTCGGCAGATCGCCTGGCGCAGGACATCCGCCGCCACTTTGCGGGGCTGCCGGTGACGGCGCGACCGGATACCGTGATCTACCGGTGCCGAAAGTTTTTGCATCGGCACGCCGCCGGCGCCGCGGCCAGCGGGGTGCTCTTCGTGGCCGCGGTCGCTGTGGCGGGAATCCATACCGCGCGGATCCAGCGGGAGCGCGATCGCGCCCAGGCCGAAACCGCCAGAGCGGAGCAAGTCACGCAGTTCCTCGCCGATCTGTTCCGCAGCGCCGATCCGCGGGAGGCGATGGGCGTCGAGCTCACGCGCCGGGAGCTCCTGCAACGCGGTGTCGAGCAGGCGAACCGTGAGCTGGCGGGGCAGCCAGAGATCCAGGCAGACATCCTGGAAGTGCTCGGGCGTACGTACATGGAGATCGGCGCGTACGACGAGGCGGAGCGTCTTCTGACCCGGATATTCGAGCAGCACCGACGTCGGCTTGGGCCTGGACACGCGGAAGTCGCCGAGACTCTGGGGGATCTCGGCTTGCTCGACTTCTATCGGGGTGAGTACGAGCAAGCCCGGGAACGGCTGGGCAAGGCGGCCGGCGCTCTCGAAGCCTCCCTGGGAGGCGGCGCTCCCGAGCTCGCGACGGTGCTCAGAAATCTGGGGCGCGTGCACCGGCATCTCGGCGAATTCAAGAAGAGCGAAGCGGCTCTCGAGCGCGCCCTGGCGATCCAGAGACGAGCATCGGGCGAGAATTCCGAGCCCGTGGCGTCGATCCTCTACGACATGGGCGCCCTCATGGCCGAGACGGGTGCTCTCGAACGATCCGCGGCCGTCTACGAGCGCGCCCTCGCGATCTACGAGCGAGAGCTCCCGGCAGGTCATCCACAGATCGGCTCCACTCTCATGTACCTGGCGATCGTCAGACAGACCCAGGGGGAGCGCGAGGGCCTCGAGGCGATGTACCGGCGTGCTCTCGCCATCCTGCGAGACGCGTACGGGCCCGACCACGCCTGGGTCGCAACGGCACTTAACAATATGGGCCACTTCCTGACCGAATCGGGGCGGACGGACGAGGCGGTCGAAGTCCTGCAACGGTCGCTGGAGGTCTATAGCAGGGCCTTGGGGGCCGACCATCCCCAGGTCAGCTACCCGCTCGTCACCCTGGGCGATGCTCATTTCGCTCCCGGCCATTTTCGCGAGGCCCGGCGTTACTATCAGCAAGCCGTGACGGTCCGGGAGAAGACCCTGGGGACGCGCCCGTTCGATCCGATCCTGGTCCACAGCCTCGTCAGGCTCGGCCGCATCGAAGCCGAGCTGGGGAACGGCGTCACGGCCGAGCAGACCCTGGACCGCGCGCAGGCGATGTGGCGTCACGCGCCGGAGGCCACGGACCCTCAGCTTGCGCCCACACTCCTCGATCTCAGTCGTTGGCTCATCGAACAAGAGCGCTGCACGGATGCGGTGCCGTTGTTGCGCCGAGCGCTGCGACTGCAGGCGGCACAGCAGCTCACGTCGAGCCCAGAAGCCGCCGAGCTGGCGGTGTTGACCTCCCGCTGCCCCGAAGAACAGCCCCACCCGGTCGAGCCGAACGGCGACGACATACTCCAAGTCTCGACTTCTCTGGAATAGAGCCCTACAAGAATCCACGCATCTCACCCAGGCAACCTTGAAGCGCAGGAGTTCGCTAGGGGAACAAGACTGGACACGCCTTGTGTTGGTGGCCACATGTAGCTACAATTGGGTCGATGAGAGCAGTCGGTGTGCGGGAACTCAAGAACCGGCTGAGCGAATACTTGCGCCTGGTGAAGGCCGGTGAGGAGGTATTGATCACCGACCGTGGCGAGGTGATCGCGGAGCTCCACCAGCCGATCCTGAGGCGAGCGAGGTCGAGCGAGGCCGGCATCGAGGACCTCGCACGTCAGGGCACGGCCCGCATCGGCCTGCCGAACGATCGATCCCTGTATCCGCGGCTCGAGCCGGCGCTCGAACCGGGAGCGGCGGCGCGTCTCCTCGATGCGGAGCGCGCCGAGCGTTGATCGTCTACGCCGAGTCGAGCGCCGTCTTGAGCTGGCTGCTCGGCGAGGCAGAGGGCGAAGCCGTGCGCCAGGTGCTCGCCACCGCCGAAGCCGTAGTGACCTCAGAGCTCACCCTGATCGAGGGCGAACGTTGCCTCATTCGTGCGCGTATCGTCGACGGCCTGTCAGAGGCCGCGAGCACGGAGCGTCGTGACCGGCTCGAACGGACAGCAGCTCACTGGACGCTGTTGACGATCGGTCCCGAGGTCGTCGAGCGTGCGCGTGCTGCCTTTCCGGTCGAACCGATCCGTACCCTCGACGCCCTGCATCTGGCGACCGCGATCACTGCGGGCCCTGCGGTCTCGGATCTCGTCGTCCTGAGCCTAGACGGCCGCATCCGTACCAACGCCACGAAGCTTGGTTTCAGCGTGCTGCCAACACCGGCGAAGGACCCGGACGTGCACGATCCGGCCTGACCGGTTCCCACCTCCCCTCCCCCCGCGTCGCGTCGGCGTCCCCGCCTGCGGCCGCGTTTGCGTGAGCGGCTTGCGAGGCGATTCTGTAGACCATGCCCTGCAGCACCTCGGGCTCCGCCACCCGGCATCTTCCGCCGAAGCCGACGATCCAGCGGGCGATCTCGTCGAGGTAGCTGACGTGGACGCGGTATTCGAGCTCGCCGTTGTCCAGGGGGCGGATCTCTTCGCCGGCGTGGTGTTGGGTGCTCTCCATCAAGGGTGCAAGCTCCGCATCGAAGCGCAGGATCACCTCGTGCGTCCGCTCGCCACGTCGGTCGCTCCAGGTGTCCTGGAGGTAGCGGTCGAGAGAGAGGCTCGCTGGGATGCGGAAGCGAACCGTGAGGAGGCGAATCTCACGGATGCGGTCGAGCCGGAAAGTGCGCAGCTCGTCATGCGCGTGGCAGCGGCCGACGACGTACCTGGCGTCGCCATGGTGGACGAGTGGAGTTGACCCGTTTACGTGGACACCTCATCCTGTGGGAGAAAGGAGTCCACGATGGGCACGAGGCGAAAGGGGTATCCGGCGGAGTACCGGGCTCGGATGGTGGAGTTGGTGCGTTCGGGTCGGAGGCCGGATGAGCTGGCCAGGGAGTTCGAGCCGTCGGCGGAGTCGATCCGCCGGTGGGCGATCCAGGCGGAGATCGACGGCGGGGCTCGGGAGGGCCTGACGAGCGAGGAGCGGAAGGAACTCACGCGCCTTCGGCGGGAGAACCGAGAGCTGAAGCTCGAGCGCGAGATCCTAAAAAAAGCCGCGGCCTGGTTTG
>JBOGJI010000184.1:0-4924 GCA_050747865.1 Thermoanaerobaculia bacterium | reverse complement strand
TGCCGCTCGACGTCATCGGCGAGGCGATCCGCCGCGTCCCGGCCGGGGCCTACATCCAGGCCTACGAAGCCACCCGCACGGCCCCTCACAAGCGGCTAGGAAGGTAGTCGAGCCGGCTGGATCAGTCGGGGGTTTTCATCGACCAGTGGTCGAAGGGACACGATCGTGCCACGCTCTAGCGTCACGCCTCGCCTTCCACCCAGCCCCTACCCGGTACCCAGCGAACGGCGGTCCCCGCCTGGACTTCGACGAGGTCCGTCACGTCCTCTTCGGGCAGGCCGTCGGCCCACGCCGCGAACCCTTCCTCCGCAAGCTCATAGCTCTCCGGATGCGGCGATCGGAGGGACCGTCTGAGCGCCTCACGCCGCCGCCACCGGATCTCGCGTCGTACACCCTCAAGCACGAACCGGCTTCGGTTCTTCTCGATGCGGTCGATCTCCTCCACCACCTCGGTGGGAAGCGTCACCGTGACTCGCGCCATCGTACCCATGATCACACCTTGCGTAGGATCATACTCTGCTCAAGGAGTGAGCACAATGTGCTTCCCCTCGGCTCGCCGATTGGGCCGCGTCGTGAGCTCGGCCTGTCCCGCGTCAGGCCGTCTCTCGCCACGACAGGGGTCCAGGACCTAGGTAGTACGAAGCTCACATGCCGAAGCGGGAGCGGGCCTGGTCGAGGACGTCGACCGTGATCTCGCGCAAGCCTTCGCTCTTCGCGTAGTGCTCGATCCCCTGTTGCGCCATGGGGCGCACGAACTCGGGGATGGCGGCGAGGCGGGCGAGCGCCGGCTCGGTCCAGCGGATCGCTCCCTCCTCACCCTGCCGGGACTCCATCTCCTGGAGCATGCCGCCGAACGGACAGCCCGAGGCGCGTTGCTCCGGGGTGCCGAGCTGGACGCCCAGGGAGCGCACCACCTCCGTCTCGTGGGCGTTGGTCAGCAGCGCCATCTGGCGACCGCAGGCGGGGCAGGCAAAGACGGCGGTGATCGAGCCGTTGGTGCCGGGAGGGACCGCCCGGTTGAGGCTCATGGCTTCGTCGCACTCGACGCAAAGGAATTTCACGGTGCTGTCTCCTCCAGTCGGTTCCAGAGGGTCTCGGCGAGCCGGGCGAGCTCCTCCCGCGCGCGCGGCGCGGCGTCGGAACCGGCGGGCCAGCCGGCCTCACAGAGCGATGCGAGCTCGGGATCGAAGGCCAGGGCCCCCAGGCGCGGCAGGGGCAGCGCGTCTCCCGAGGGCGGAAAGAGCGGTTGCACCTCCCGGCAGCCCGGGCAACGGTAGCCGCTCATGTTGTCGACGTAGCCCAGCGCGGTGGCCCCTGCGGCGGCTAGCGCCGCGACGGAGCGCGCCACGACCTCCCGCGACAGCCCGACCGGCAAGGTGACGAGCACGAAGCGCGTGCGCGGGCCGAGCAGCCCCGCGAACTGGCTGGTCAGCGCTGCGCCGGGCGGCAGATCGACGAACAGCGCGTCGAGCTCGCCCCACTCGACCGAGCAGAGCAGGTCCTGGACCAGCGTGATCTCGCGACTGGCGCGCCAGACCTGCTCGTCGCCGCGCGCGAAGGCCTCGAAGGTGAGTGCGCCGCCCGCCTCGAGGACGCTGCCCATGGACACCACCCCTAGCCCATCGGCCCGCCGCGGCAGCGCAAGGCTCCCGTCGGGCCCGGGCACCCACGGCCGCTCCCCCATGCCGGCAAGCCGCGCCTGGCTCGGGCCGTTCAGGTCGCCGTCGAGGACCGCCACCTTGCGGCCGGAGCCCAGCAGCGCGGCGGCAAGCCCGATGGTGACGGTGCTCTTGCCGACACCCCCCTTCCCCGAGGCCACCGCCACGAGGTGCCGGACCTCCGCGAGTGCCGCCTTCTGCCGCTCCTGGCGGGCGACCACCTGCTCGACGATCTGCGAGTCGCTCTGCCCCGCCAGCTCGGCATATGTCTTCATCCACCGCTCTCCGTCCTCATGACTCGTCCGCCGGCACCTGCGCGGCTTCGATGATACAGCCGAAGGCCAACCGAGCGATCGGCGCCGCGAGAACCGCGCTCCGCGGCTCTCGGAGGAGCGCCTATTCGACGCGTATGAGCACGAACTCCGGTCCAACCATCGCATCGACGAACATAGAGAAGAAGATCAGCAGATAGAGCTCGACGATCACCACGACCAGGGCCAGCGCAAACGCCGGCGACCAGGCGGTCGGTGGAAGTCGAACCCGGCCCAAGTGAATCATGGCTCGAGCCGTCGCAAGTCCCTATGGTTCTTGGAGTTGGGAGAGGTGCGTCGAAACGCATTGCCAGCGGCCTTGCTGCCGGACGAAAACGCAGGAGACGCGCTCCACGAAGTGAAACGCTTCCCCCAGGTAGTGCCCGCCTGACACGCCGTGCGCGATCACGACGGCGGTGTCGCCGTATACGCGGACCTGCAGATCGTGGGACTCCATCACGTCGTGCGTCAGCTTCCCTGATCGCACCAGCTCGAGGAAGGTTGCCTTGTCGTTCACCCTGCCGTCGGGGCCGATGATCGTCCAGTCGTCGGCCATGTACAGGCCTATCGCTTCCGCATCGTTCGAGACCATCGCGCGGTCCCACGCGTGCGCGACATCGATCAGCTCCGCCTCGACCGTGCTGCTCACGATTGAGCGGGAGGCTAGCGCCGCCCTTCCGGACGGTCAAGGAGGGCGGGAGTCTGTTACGCAGGCGTCGCTGCCGCGATGACGCGGTCGTATCGGCGGGTGGCCCGCAGCGGCAGGGCTCGCGCGAGGTCCGCGGTCATCTCGGTCTCGGCGTAACGCGGTAGGAACAGGCGCCCACCGTGCGCCGTGGCGAGGTCAGATATGAGGGTAGCGAGCGCTGCGGTCGGGCCCGCAAGGGCGAGGACGTGCGGAGGCTGCGGATCCGGGTCGAGGACTACCCAGGACTCGTTACGCGCGAAGCCCTGCAAGCGTGAGGAGGCCTGCTGCAGGGTTCGTGGGGAGCGGTGCCAGGAGGCGGTTTCCGGCAGCGTGGAGACGAGATCCTCGACCGGGACGGCGAGGATGGCGGAGGCCCTGAGGCGGTCGCGGAGGCCGTTCGTCGTGACATCGCCGGTGCGGCCGGCAGGGACACCCGCCGCCTCGGGCGGAACGAGAGTCCAGTCTGAGAGGGTGGTGTCTCGATGGAAGTCGAGGGCGGCGAAGAGGGCGAGGGCGGGCTCGTTGTCGGTCGTGACCTCGGCGGCGAGTCTGGGGGGGCCGAGGACGGCGAGCTTGTGGGAGAGGGACATGACCAGGTGGGAGCCGTGGCCCTGGCGCTGGTTGCCGGGGGCGACGGCGAGGCGGTGGATGAGGACCTCGTGCTCCCGCTTGGTACCGATGATGACGGCGACGGGGTCGTCGCCTTCGAGGGCGACCATGGAGTTCGACGGCCAGACGTCGAGCTCGCGCATCTCGCGCCGGAAACGCTCGACGGTCATCTCCGGCTCGTCGGGGAAGTGGGGTCCCCAGCAGGCGTTCAGGGCCTCGACGAGCAGGGGGACGGTATCGGGACGACAGAAGCGGTACGACGGCATCCTTAGCGCGAGATCATAGCGGCTGAGCCGGAAGCGGCCGGCGTCCCTGCCGGCCCTGAGCCGCAGCACTACAACCCCAGACTCTCGGCCCATCCACCCATCTCGTGTGGTATGGTTGCCCGCATGAAGACCACTGTAGAGATCGCCGACCCTGTTCTCGTGGCGGCCAAAGAGACGGCGATTCGGGAAGGAACCACGCTGCGAAGTCTTGTCGAGGAGGGTCTGCGCCTCGCGCTGGAGCGCCGGCACCGCGGCGAGCGGTTTCGGCTGCGGAACGCGAGCGTAGACGGTGAGGGGCTTCAGCCGGGCCTCGAAGGCGTCTCCTGGGATCTGATGCGCGATCTGGCCTACGAGAATCGCGGCTCGTGATCGCGGTCGACACGAACCTCCTGGTCTACGCGCATCGTCGCGACTCGGAGTGGCACGCGCCGGCCGCAAATGCCGTCAAGGCGCTGGCGGAGAGCGCGGCCGCCTGGGCGATCCCCTGGCCCTGCCTCTACGAGTTCTACGCCATCGTCACGCATCCACGCATCTACCAGCCGCCGTCGAAACCTGCCGAAGCCATCGACCAGATCGAGGCATGGCTCGAGTCGCCGAGCCTGGAGCTGCTTGCCGAGACGACGCCCTACCGATTGAGGCTTCTCGAGCTGCTGCGCTCCGCTAGGCCCAGGGGCCCGCAGGTCCACGACGCGCGGATCGTCGCCTTGTGCCTGCACTCCGGTGTCCGGGAACTGCTGAGTGCAGATCGGGACTTCTCACGATTCCCCGAGCTCGTCACGCGGAACCCGCTTCGCGTCTCGATGTCATGAATCTCGGAGCGCCGAGGGCGACTAGCGGTCACTGCGGAAGCCTACGTCCGTGGCCGCGGGAGGGGGCCGCGACGCAGACCCGAGGCGGCCGGCCCGACGCTACCCTCGGGTGTCCGTCCCGAGCTCGCGGCGGCGGCGTTCCATCTCGCGCATGCGGCCGACCTCGTTCAACGCCAAGCCGTTGGTGCTGCCGCGCTCGACGCGGGTGCGAAGCGGTGGATCCTCCGCACAGGCTTCGGCGGAGGACTCGCCGTTGGCCTCCGCCGCCTCGCGCTGCGCCAGCATCTCGGCCATCATCTGGAGGCCGTGGGCGATGCCCTCCTCGACCATGGCGAGATCGATCGTGGTGAGCTGCTTGTCCGCGGCCAGCTCCTCGATGCGAGTCTGGGTGCGGTCGCGCATGAAGCCGGCGGGCACGCGGAGGACGCGGGCGATGGCCTCTTCGGTCCACGCGAAGGTGGACAGCAGGGGGACGTTCTCCGCGTCGCGGGCGATCAAGTTTCGACCGTTGGCGAACATCTCGTTCTCACCTGCCCGTGTAGCGGCCGAGCTCGTCTCGGCCGTCGGTGGTTCACCGCCACCC
>JBOGJI010000183.1:0-6098 GCA_050747865.1 Thermoanaerobaculia bacterium | reverse complement strand
GGGAAGTCCGCGTGAGCGCCACGTTCCGCTTCTAGCCGACACGTTCCAATCGGCGTTCCTTAGCGCGGGGGCCACAGGGCCCCCGCGGTTTTGTTGGCTACTGCTGTCCTTCCACGTACTCCAGCATCTCTTGCGCTAGCGGCACGTCTGGGTCGTCCGCGGGTGCCGCTTCCAAGAAGGTCTTGAGGTGCTCGATGGCGTTGGCGTTGTCCTCTTTGTTGGCGTAGGCTATGCCGAGCGTGTAGTGGGCCTTGTAGAGGTCGGGGTTGGCTGCCAGGGCCTGCTCTAGTGCGGCGATCGCGGCGTCCATGTTGCCGGCGTTGAACGCGTTGGTGCCCTCGTCGAGAAGGGCCTGGGCCCCGGCCTCAGGGGAGGCATCGAGGAAAGACTTCCGCGCGGCGGCGGCTTCCTCCGTCTGGCCTAGCTGCGCGTGGGCCTTGTATTTGGCTTCCAGCGCCAGCGAGCTCTGGGGCTCGATGGCCAAGGCCTTGTCGGCCTGCTCGACTGCCTTGGCGAAGTCGCCCTCCTCGAGGCTCAGGGCAGCGAGCACGGCCCAGGCGGGGGCGATGTTGGGGTCGATGGCCACGGCCTCCTCGAATTTGGGCTTGGCCGTGGCCTTGTCGCCGGCCTGGATCGCCAAGACGCCGGCGTTGTACGCTTCGGCGGCTTCGGCGCTCATCTGGATCTCGCCTTCCGCCGGAGGCGACGGCGCCTGCTCGCCCGTGCCGGCGGGGGGCGCCGGCTGCGGCCGGGCGGCCGTTGCCGGAGCGAGCGTCCAGTCGTAGGTCTCGTTGCCGCCGATCGGGAGCTTGATCTCCTGCTCGATGGGCTGATACCCCTCCTTGCTGACGCGGAAGATGTAGGGCCGCGTGGCATCGATGACGACGACTGCGTAGGCGCCCCGCTTGTTCGTTTCGTCGTCCGCCGTCACCTGGTGACTACGCTCCGGATCGAGCACCTGGATCTCGACGTCGGCCAGTGGCTGGCCGGCCGGGTCGGATACTGTGCCGTGAGCCCTGCCCTGGCTCTGAGCGCCGGCGATCATCGGAAAGAGCGTAAGCACGGCCAGCAGAGTCGTTGTGATTCTGGATGTCCTCATAGCGTCCTCCTCGGGATCAGGACCTTAGCAGAATCGTGCCAAGAGGCAGGCGGCGCCGGGAGCCGGCGTATGCTTCGCCGCCGTGGATACGTTCTCGCACGGGATCTGGGGGTGGGTCGTGCTGCGCCGGCGCGGCGCCTCGCTGGCGCGCTGGGGGGTGCTGGCCGGGGCCGGCCCGGACCTCGCTTTCTTCCTGCCTTCGCTGGTTGAGCGGATCATCCAGCGCGGCTGGAGCGGCGCCTTCGCCGGCCGTGATCCCGGGATCTGGCGGGCCGATGGGCCGCCTCTGCCGGCGGAGCTGGTCGAGGCCTACCACCGGTACTACGTGTGGACGCACAGCCTGGTGATCCTCGGCCTGGTGACGCTCGCGGTGTGGCTGCTGGGGCGCCGGCGGTGGTGCTGGCTGGCGGTCCCCTGGGGGCTCCACATCCTCATGGACCTGCCGACCCACGAGCGCTATCTGACGCGACCGTTCTTCCCCCTGTCCCAGTGGACGGTCCACGGGCTCGCCTGGACCGATCCGCGGATCCTCTGGCCACACCTGGCGATCCTGGTCGCGGCGGTGGTGTGGACCTGGCGGGCCACGTACAATCGCTCGCCATGAGCACCCCCCAAGGCGGTCGCGGCGGGCGCGTCCACCGCTACTCTCCGGGCACGCCCGGCAGCCCTCCCGGAGGCCTCGATCTCCCCCGGGAAGCGCCGCCGCCCCGGGTGCGCTTGATGGCCTGGGGACCCGACGGGTACGAGGAACGCGACGACGTCGAGCTCCACACCGTCCCCGGGCTCCTCCTGCGCTTCCCAGTCGTCTGGCTGGACGTCGGCGGGCTGGGCGACGCCGACGTGCTGCGCGCTCTGGGACAACTCTTCAACCTCCATCCGCTGGCGCTGGAGGACGTGGTCCACCTCGGTCAGCGGCCAAAGGCGGAGCTGTATGACGACCAGCTCTTCGCCGTGCTCCACATGCCCGGCGACGAGACGGCCAGCGAGCAGTTGAGCCTGTTCCTCGGCGGCAACTACGTCCTCACCTTCCAGGAGCGGCCGGGCGACTGTTTCGAGCCGGTGCGGGAGCGGATCCGCGCGGGGACCGGGCGGCTACGGCGCTCCGGCCCCGACTACCTGGCCTACGCCCTGCTCGACGCGGTGGTCGACTCCTACTTCCCCCGTACCGAAGCGCTGGCGTCGCGGCTCGTCGCCATCGAGCGGGATATCGTTGAGGCCCCCTCGTCCGACCTGGCCGTCCGCCTCCACCAGCTGCGGGGCGGGATGGTCCGGCTGTGGCAGTCCGTGCGGCCGCTCAAGGAGCTCATCCAGACACTGCGACACGAGGCCGAGACCGAAGATCCCTTCATCTCGCCCGAGACCGCGGTCTACCTGCGCGACTGCCAGGACCACGCCTCCAGTCTGGTGGAGCTGGTGGACGGCTACCGGCAGATGGCCTCGGACCTGATGCACCTGCTCCTGGCGCAGCTCAACAACCGGATGAGCGAGGTGATGAAGGTGCTCACCGTGATCGCCACGCTGTTCATCCCGCTCACTTTCATCGCCGGGATCTACGGCATGAACTTCGACGCCGCGGCATCGCCGTGGAACATGCCGGAGCTCGGGTGGCGCTACGGCTATCCGTTCGCGCTGGGGCTGATGGCGGCGGTGGCCGGGGGACTGGTAGTCTATTTCTGGCGCAAGAGGTGGCTGCGGTAGCGACCGGGCTGCTCGGCCGGCCGGCCGAGCGCTTGCGCGAGGCCCCAGGGGCAACGTCGCCCGCGATCCGGAGCGTAGCGACGGGTCGGCCGCTTCAGGGCTGAGTCTCGAGGCCGTGGAGGAAGTCGCGGGCCGTGACCGCATCCTGGGAGTCGGGCGCCAGCTCGAGGAAACGCTCGAGGTGGGGGCGGGCGCCGGCCGCGTCGCCCTGGTAGATGCGGCACAGGCCGAGCAGGTAGTGGCCGCGCGGTTGGTCCGGCTGGCGCTCGAGCAGGGCGATCAGTCGCTGTTCGGCGACATCCAGCTCTCCGCTGTTGTATGCCTCCTGCGCCTCCTCGAGGAGCCGCTCGTCGATCGCCCCGGGAACCGCCACCTCGTACGCGTCGCGGGCCTCGGCCGCCTTCTCCTGGTCTCCCGCCGCGTCGTAGGCCCGGAACCTCGCCTCCAGGGCCCGCGGGTTCCCGGAATCGAGCTCGACGGCCTTGTCCGCCAGCGGCGCGGCCACCTGGGCGTCGCCCAAGCGCAGGAGCAGCTCGGCGAGGGCGAGATGCGCCGCCGCCGACTCGGGGGCGAGCTCCACGGCAGTTTGGAAGTGACCGACCGCCCCCCTGAGGTTGCCGGCACGGGAGGCGTTGACCGCGGCGTTGAACGCCTCCACCGCCTCCGGGGAGAGCACCTCCTGCTCGTCCGCCGACGGCAGCACGAAGTCGAGGAGGGTCTCCTGGTTCCGCCGCGGCCGGAGCTCGGTCTCGTAGGCGACCTCGCCGTCGCGGGAGAGGCGGAGGGCGTATCGCCGTGTCACGTTCGGCACGGTGAGCGCATAGTGGCCGTCGGCATCGGTCCCCACCGTCACCACCACCTCCTCGTTGAGCTGGTCGCCCCGCTCCCACTGCTCCACCAGGGCGACCTCCACGCCGCGCAACGGCGAGCCCTCCGTGTCGCGCACGACGCCGGACACCGCCCCGTGATCCGCCGCCCGCGCCGGGAGCCCCCAGGCAAGCAGCGCCAGCGCAAACAACGCGGACGAGATGGGGCGAGACATCACGACATCGCCGGTAGACCGAGGTGGACGACCGCGTCGCCCATGTGCTTCAACGGATCCAGGCTGTGCCCGATCACGATTCCGGCCTCTTCCGCGATCAGAGGCTCGTCCTCTTCATTGGACAGGTCTCCGATCCATGCGACCGGCTGCCCGGTCTCGACCTGCTCGCCGGCGGCGACGGCCAGACGGCAGATGCCCGAGCGCGGGGCGCGCAGCCAACGGGACTCGCGGATCTCCATGCTCGGCTTCTCCACTGCAGGCGACGTGCCATGCCACAGCCCGATCCCCCGCATGCAGCGCAGGACCCCGTCGGTGCCGACCTGGACGGCCTCCTCGGCGAACCGGTGCGGCTCCCCTCCTTCGTAGCAGAGGACCGCGATGCCGCGCTGGACGCAGGTCTGGCGCAGGGAGCCCTCGATCTCTCCCGACTCGATCATGACCGGCGCGGCGAACGCCTCCGCCATGCGCCGCGTCTCGGGCTCCGCCAGCCGCCCGCGGACCTGCGGCAGGTTGTGGCGCATCAGCGAGCCGGTGTGGAGGTCGAGGCAGTGGGTGCAGGGGGCGAGGATCTGCTCGACGAACAGGTGGGCGATGCGCGAGGCGAGCGACCCGTCCGCGCGGCCGGGGAAGTGACGATTCAGGTCGCGCCGGTCCGGCAGGTAGCGAGTGCCGTGGAGGAAGCCGAACAGGTTGACCACCGGCACCGCGATCAGGTCGCCGGTCAGCTCCTCCGGCCGCACCTGCAGGAGCACGCGGCGCAGGATCTCCACGCCGTTGACCTCGTCTCCGTGTACGGCGGCGTCGACCAGCAGCACCGGCCCCGCCTCCTGCCCGCGCAGCACGGTCACCGGCATGTGCACCCAGGCGCCGCTCGGCAGGCGGGCGACTGGCAGCTCCAGCTCGGCCCGCGCTCCCGGCTCGACGCCGTGGCCGCCGACGACCAGCTCAGCCCTCGACACGGTCGTGCGTCCTGCCCCGGCGGGCGTGCTTCTCGATGTAGCGGATGATGTGGGCGGCGACGTCCACTCCGGTCGCGCCCTCAATCCCCTCCAGCCCCGGCGAGGAGTTGACCTCCAGCACTACCGGCCCGTGCTTGGTGCGCATCAGGTCGACGCCGGCGACCGCGAGGCGCAGGGTGCGGGTGGCGCGCACGGCGATCGATCGCTCCTCCGGGGTGAGGCGCGCTTTGTCTGCCTTGCCGCCGCGATGGAGGTTGGAGCGGAACTCGCCGGGCGGCGCCTGCCGGCGCATGGCGGCGACCACCCTCTCGCCGACCACGAAGGCGCGGATGTCGGCGCCCGCGGCCTCGGCGATGAACTCCTGTACCAGGATGTTGGCGTCGAGCTGGCGGAAGGCGCCGATCACCGACTCCGCCGCCTGCTCGGTCTCCGCCAGCACCACCCCCAGGCCCTGCGTCCCCTCGACCAGCTTGACGACCACCGGCGGCCCGCCCACCGTCTCCAGCAGCCCGTCGATGTCCTTGGTGGAGTGCGCGAAGCCGGTCACCGGCATGGCGAGGCCCTTGCGCGACAAGAGCTGCAGCGCCCTCAGCTTGTCGCGCGCGCGGGTGATCGCCTGCGAGGTGTTCAAGGGGAAGACACCCATCATCTCGAACTGCCGCACCACCGCGGTGCCGTAGAAGCTGTGGCTGGCGCCGATGCGCGGGATGACGGAGTCGAAGTCGAGCGAGCGCTGCCCGTAGAGCACCGCCGGCCGGTGGGCGGTGATGTTCATGTAGCAGCGCAGGTAGTTCACCACTTCCACCTGGTGGCCGCGCGCCTGCGCCGCCTCGACCAGGCGCCGCGTCGAGTAGAGAGAGGACTTGAGGGACAGGACGCCGATGTGCATGGGTTGCAGAGCCTAGTCCTCCTTCGGTTGCCGAGTCGAGGAGGCCAGAAACGAGCCACCGACGTCCACCAGGAAGCGCCGGCGCACGGCGCCGCGGCCGAGCAGCATGCGAAACCCCATCATGTCCCGGCGCACCAGGGACAGCTCGATCGGCCAGCGCTCGCCCCCCAGCTCGATGCTGGTGCGGATGACCGGCCGCAGGCGCTCGTGCCCGGACGAGGAGCGCACTCGCCGCCGCGTCAGCACCGGCGCCTCGGCCTCGATCGTCGTGTGCGCGTCCCGCTGGATGGGGTGGATCTGGAAGCGCACCCAGTCCTCGCCGTCGCGGCGGAAGCCGCGGATCCGGTAGGCGTGCAGAGCCGAGGTCCTGGCCCCAGTGTCCACCTTGACCTTGATCCGCTCTACGCCCAG
>JBOGJI010000182.1:0-1672 GCA_050747865.1 Thermoanaerobaculia bacterium | reverse complement strand
GGCGTGCCCGGCTCGCCGGCGGGACTGCACGAGCTGCACCGCCGTTTCGGCCGCCTGCCCTGGCCGGAGGTGGTGGCCCCGGCGATCCGCCTCGCGCAGCAGGGCTTTCTGGTGAGCGCACGAACCCACCGGGCACTGGCCGACAAGCGCGACGATCTCGCCCACTTCCCGGAGACCGCTGCCGTATGGCTCGCCGACGGCGAGGTCCCCGCGACCGGCACCACTCTGCGGCTCCCCAATCTCGCGGCGACGCTGCGCGGCTACGCCGAGCGCGGCCCGGAGGCGATCACCCGCGGCCCCGTCGCCGCGGCCGTCGAGCAGGCCTCCCGCCGCCACGGCGGCGTGCTGACCGCGGCCGACCTCGCGGTCTACCGCCCCGTGTGGCGCGAACCGCTGCGCTTCCGGGCGTTCGGATGGGAATTCGCCTCCATGGGACTCCCCTCCTCCGGCGGCATCATCCTCGGCCAGTCCCTGGCCATGCTCGAGCGGCTGGCGTGGCAGGAGCGGCCGCGGTTCGGCGCCGACAGGGCCCACCTGCTCGCCGAGGTGCTGCGCCGCAGCTTCGCCGACCGCTTCCTGCTCGGCGACCCGGCGACCACCGCCGCCGACGCGGACGATCTGCTCGACCGCGACTGGCTCGCCCGGCATGGAGACAGCATCGACCCCGCACACGCCACCCCCTCGGATGAGATCGGCCCGCGCGAGCCGGCGCGTACCGAGGCGGCAGCCACCACCCACCTCTCCGTCGCCGACGCCGAAGGCAACCTGGTCGCCCTCACCACCACCCTGAACGGCCTCTTCGGCTGCAAGCTCTACGTGCCCGCGGCTGGCTTCTTCCTCAACAACGAGATGGACGACTTCACCACCACCCCGGGCCGCCCAAACCAGTTCGGGCTCATCCAGGGCGAGGCCAACTCCGTGGCGCCGGGCAAGCGCATGCTCTCCTCCATGACCCCGACCCTGACCTGGCGGGGCCGCGAGGCCATCGCCCTCGGCGGCCGCGGAGGCTCCCGCATCCCCACCGCCGTGCTCCAGACCTTCCTCGCCTTCGCCCTCGACGGCGACGACCTGCAGGCCGCGGTCGCCCGCCCCCGCATCCACCACCAGTGGTGGCCCGACGAGATCCGCATCGAAGCCGACGCCCTCTCCCCCGAGACCCTCACCCGACTCACCGCCATGGGCCACACCGTGCGCCCCACCACAGAAAACGCCAAAGTCAACGCCGTGCGCCTCACCCCCTCAGGCACCTTCGAGGCCGCCGCCGACCCCCGAGGCCCCGCCGTCCCCGGCGTCGTCGACCCGCAGCTCTGACCGCACCGCTACCCAAAACCGCCGCCCTGCGTCGCAGGACCACGCGGCGAACCATTCTGTAGTCAGGGAATCACCCGTACTCACGGATCGCGAGGGATCAGGGAACCGGCAGGACGTGGATTCCGAAGTCTCGCTCCACGGCGTGGAGGACCTCTTCGCTCACCGCAACGGTCTCTGCGACGGGCCAATCGGCCTCTCCGGCCACACCGAAGAGGGCGATGCCGATCTCTCGCTGTGAGGGATCCTGGCCGCAGAGGTAGCGCACACCGTCGACGCCGGCATCCCGGAGGGCCGAGGCCCAGCGTTGCGTCGCCTCGTAGTCCGGCGTCGAGTGGATCTCGCCGGTGACCCCGAAGCGTCG
>JBOGJI010000181.1:0-9395 GCA_050747865.1 Thermoanaerobaculia bacterium | reverse complement strand
AGCTCAGCCTCTTTCAACGACGGCCGCTCCATGAACTCCTACAAGAGCAACTCCCACCGCCCGAACCGCCTGAACATCAGGCGCGCCTGGTGTTCTCTTGAGAGTTTGTGGGACAGCAGTGGGTGCGGCCGCGCGCGCCAGGCCCGCAGGGCCCACGCGCCGCCCACGAGGAGCGCCAGTCCGACCACCACGACACTCCCCAGCGCGGCGCGGCGCGCCGGCGAGTACCCGGCGAGCGGCACCCGGCCCGTGGGCTCTCCGAGGAGCACGAACCCCGCCCATGCCTGCGGTGGGGCACCTCGGTCGGCGGCGTCGAGCTTTGCCTGCCGCAAGGCCTCCGCCTTGCCGCGCCCGGCGGCGAGATGGCGATGGAAGGAGGCCATGAGACGCATGGACGCAGCATCCTCCACGTCCCACAGCGTGCCCACCACGGAGCGCGCACCGGCGTGGAAGAACGCCTCGGCCAGGCTCTGCATGGCCTCGCCAGCCATCTCGGGGTCGCGCGCGGTGCGGCAGGCGGACAGCACGACGAGGTCCGCGGCCAGGCGCAGCTGCTCGATCTCGCGTGCCTGGAGAAAGCCGTCCTCGCGGCTGTCCGGGTCGGGGCTCATGAGGAGGGCCGAGCGCCGCGGATCGTTTGGGCTCAGCAGCCCGTGGGTGGCGAAGTGGACGATGCGGAAGCGTTCGAGCGGCAGCGACTTCGCCCGCACCTCGGACGCTTCTCCGCCGACCAGGAGATGGCCGGAAGCGCCGGCCCACGCGGCGACGCGGCGGCCTTCTTTGCGGCCGAACGGAATCGGCGCGAGGTCGTGCCCGTCCTCCAGGTACAGGGCGTGCAGCCGCCGCGTCGCCGCCTCGCCGCTGCTGGGGGCGTGGGGGTCGGCGAAGACGAGGACATCGGCTCCGGTCGCTGGAGCTTTGCGGCTCAGCTCGGCGAGAGCCGTGGCCGACGGCGCGTATGCGACCGCGAATCGGTCGACCAGCATACGGCTGCCCTCGCGATCCTCAACCAGCGCCTCGAAGGGGAGGGACTTGAGCTCGCGGTCGGGCACGATGATCACGGTCTCGATTCCGGGGTCGAGGAGCCTCGCCCACGGTTCGACGAGATCTCGGTAGAGACGGCTCCCCACCATGATCCAGCCTGGATGCGCCGGCCGCTGCAGAAGATCGAGAAAGGCGGCCACCCGATCCGCCAGGATGGTACGCCGTGTCGCCAGATGCTCCACCTTCACACCTGCCGCGGTGGCGAGGAAGGCGAGCGTCCTCTCTTCCTCGACCAGGTAGGAGACGAGCGCGACCCCTGGCGGCAGGAGCCGCCGAGTTTCTTCCACGGTGCGCGGGTGCGGCGGCGCGCCGACCGCCGTGGCGCGGCGCACGTTACGCAGGTGCTCGTCGAGCTCCGCCTCGCGCCGTGTCAACAGCTCTTCCAGCTGCGCCCCGCCGGCGTCAGCTTGCGCAGGGGCCTCGCGTCGCCGCCGCAAGGCACGAATCTCGTCCTCGAGCCGGCGGATCGCTCGTCGCTGCTCGGCCGGCAGATCGGGCGGCGATGCCCAATCGGCCTCGGCGATGGCTCGCGTCAACAGGGCCCCGCGGGAGCGCTCGACAACGACGAATGCGAGGTCGAGGTCGGTGGGGTCGCGGTGGTCCTCGCCCCGCTCCACCAGCAGTGCCGCGAGATCGCGAAAGGTCGCGTCGGCGCCCGTCAGCAGCGACCTGCGCTCCGTATCCGAAACCGCGCCGCGCCACCGCAGCTCGAAGGCTGCAATCGCCTGCAAATACGTCGCGATGGCGTCGTCGCGCCTTCCTTGGCGACTCTCCATGCGGCCGCGGCCGGCGAGTGACTGCCAGCGGCAGGTCGGCCCTGCGCGCTCGGCGAGGGTCTCGGCCTGCCGATAGGCCGCCATCGCCTCATGCGGCCGGCGATCCTCGAGGAATCCGCCCAGGCTCAGGAGGGCCGCGCAGGTCGAGACGACGTCGTTCCGCGGCCGATGACTTGCCAGGAGCCGCTCCAGAAGCTGCTGCGCGGCAGACTCGTCGCCGGTCGCCGCGAACGCCGACGCGGCACCCTCCAGGAGCCAGAGCTCGACATCGAGCCTGGTGGTCCGGCGAGCAGCGGCAAGCGCCTCGACGAAGAGCTCACGTGCCTCCACCGGCCTGCCTACCCAGAGCTGGTGGTATGCCAGCCGTCCGAGGACATCCGACACCTCGTCCTGGCGCCCGCGGGCGCGGGCCAGGTCGAGTGCGTGCAGATACGCGCGCTGAGCGGCGCGAGGGGCGCCGAGCCGGTAGTAGATCGTGCCCAGGTTGCCCAGAATTGAGACGGCGAGAGCCTCGTCCCGCCACTCCGGTACGCGTTCCATCGCCTCTTCGAGACGGATCAGCGCCAGATCACGCCGGCCGAGCAGGGCGTGGGTGATCCCGAGGTTCTTGAGCGCGTAGGCCTCTGCCTGCCGGTCGCCGAGCTCGACGTACCCGGCGAGCTCTCGCTCGAAGGCGAGAAGGGCCTCCTCGTAGAGTGACAACTGGAAGAGCGCATCTCCGACCGCCTGGTGAGACCGTGCTTCGGTGGCTCGGTCACCGGCCCGCTGCGCCCTGGCGACGGCCGACTCGGCGGCCGCGAGACTCTCCTCCCAAAGGCCTTCCAGACCCTGCAGCTCCGCCAGAACCACAAGAGCGCGGGCCTCGAGTGACCGGTGGCCGCCGGCGCGCGCCACGCCTAGGCAGTCCTCGACGCTGTCCTTCGCACGTGCGATCTCATCGACCGTCGCGGCACCATCAAGGGGGACCTGGAGAATCGAGCAGGCCGCAGGCTCGAGCGGCGCTTCGGCGGCCGCGTGTCTCCAGACCCCGAAGATCGAGACGACGAGCACCGCGCCGAAACAGAGCCCGCACCAGCCAGACGCCGGCCGCCGGATGCTCGCCGGAAGACAAAGATCGGTCGCTGGGCCCGCAGGTGTCTCGTCCGCACGGCACATGGCTGGTTCCTTGAGCAATCCTGAAAGATCTTAGCGCCTCGGACCCGTCGTCCGCGCTAGATCAGGGGCTGGTGCCGGAGGCCACGGGCTCGGGGTTTCGCCGTACGGGCTCCTCATGCCGGCCGGCGGCGCAGGCCGTGCAACGCGAGCCACCCGAGTCCGGCGAGCGCGGAGAGCAGCGCCAGCAGGCCGCCGCGGCC
Organism: Thermoanaerobaculia bacterium; assembly: GCA_050747865.1. Lineage (GTDB taxonomy): Bacteria > Acidobacteriota > Thermoanaerobaculia > Multivoradales > JAHEKO01 > JBOGJI01. The sequence continues at coordinate 6,220 of JBOGJI010000181.1, read as the reverse complement.
GAGGGCCGGGACCGGAGGGATTCCGCCGCCGTACTGGTAGACCTCGCCGTCGCAGGCGAGCGCCGGATTCGGGGGCGGGATGTTCAGGATGTCGCCGGGTACCGGCACCGGGATGGTGATGGCCGGCACCTGGGCCATGTCGCTCACACAGGGGAAGAGCGGCGCTTGGAAGACGGTGCCGTCGGCGAGCTCGACGCGGCCGGTGAAAAGGGGTTTGGTCACGATCTCATTGGTCCCCGTTGGAACGTTGAAGCGCAGATTGAACGAGTAATCCCCGGACGTCGGAACCCCTGGCGACAGCTCGATGGTCACGAGCTGGGTGCCCGGCTCGGCGACCAGGGTGCGGGTGTCGTCCACCGGCACCGAAGCGAGCCCGGAGGTGATCGACAGCGATCTGTTGGTGCCCGAGCCCTGGTGGAGGAACGAGCCCTCGAAACCGGAGGCCTCGGCAGGGAACTGGACCACCAGAGGGTCGATCAGGATCAGCAGATTGAGGAACTCCGGCAACGACTCGATGAAGAACCTGCTGATCGCTCCCCCCTCGCCGGCTAAGAAGGTGCACTCGAAACCGGATGCTCCCTCCACGGGGTCGCAGATGCTGGTGCCGGCATTGGTGCTGATGAAGACGCCCAGGATCTCTCCATCGATCTCGGCGACCGTCACGGAGAGCCCGGTGTCGAAGATGCAACCGCCGGTCAGCAGGGCGGTCAGCATGAGAACCAGGCCGGCGGCGCCGGTGCGCCGTGACATGCGGCTGTGAATCATGGGATTCCCTCCTTGTCTACCGGGAAACGAGAGCGATTTCCCGCACTCTTTCCCAGCCGTTCCAGATCTCGGATAACATTCCGCGAGCACGACTGCAGGAGGTAGAACGATGAGCCTGAGAATCGGCGACACGGTCCCCGACTTCGAGGCGGAATCGACCCAGGGCCGGATCGCGTTCCACGACTGGATCGGCGACGGCTGGGCGGTGCTGTTTTCGCACCCCAAGGACTTCACCCCGGTGTGCACCACCGAGCTCGGCTACATGGCCGGGCTGAAGCCGGAGTTCGACCGGCGCAACTGCAAGATCTTGGGGCTCAGCGTCGACGCAGTGGAGGACCACGAGCGGTGGTCCCGGGACATCGAGGAGACCTCGGGCCACCCGGTGAGCTATCCGCTGGTCGGCGACCCGGAGCTGAAGGTGGCCAAGGCGTTCGGCATGCTGCCGGCCGAGGCAGGCGATTCCCGCGCCGGCCGCACGCCGGCGGACAACGCCACCGTGCGCTCGGTGTTTGTAGTCGGGCCGGACAAGAAGATCAAGGCCATGCTGGCCTACCCGATGAGCACGGGGCGCAACTTCGACGAGGTGCTGCGGCTGGTCGATTCCTGCCAGCTCACCGCCCAGCATCAGGTGGCCACACCGGTCAACTGGCAGCACGGCGACGACGTGATCATCCTGCCGGCGGTGTCGGACGAGGCCGCGAGGGCGAAGTATCCGGACGGCTGGACCTCGCCCAAGCCCTACATCCGGTACGTTCCGGCGCCGCGATGATTCCGCGAGCCTTCGCGACCCTCTTCGCCCTGCTCGCCGCCGTTCCCGCCGCCGGTGCCGAGGTGACGGCGCTGGTCGGCGGCACCCTGATCGACGGCTACGGCGGACCGCCGATCCGCAACAGCGTGGTGGTCATCGAAGGAGAGCGGATCGTCGCCGTCGGCACCGTCGCGTCGCTTGCCGTGCCCGAGGGCGCCGAAGTGATCTCGACCGAAGGGATGAGCGTGCTTCCCGGGCTGTGGGACATGCACGTCCACCTGATGATCAACGGCCATGCCGACTACGACTACTGGGACAAGACGTATCCGCCGCTCTTTCGCGACGTGATCATGCCTGCCTCGGCGCACCAGCTCCTCATGGCCGGGGTGACCAGCGCCCGCGACCTGGGCGGCCCGCTCGAGGACTCGATCGCCGTGCGCGACGCCATCAACCAGGGGGAGATCCCCGGGCCGACCCTCTACGTGTCGGGGCCGTTCATCCAGCACGAGCCCTATCCGGGTACCGAGCTTTTCCGCTGGGGAGTGGACGGAGCCGACGACGCGCGCGCCAAGGTGCGTCGCCTGGCCGAGGCCGGCGTCGATGTGATCAAGCTCATCGACCAGGACCAGATGGAGATGGAGGAGGTGAGGGCGGTGGTCGACGAGGCGCACCGTCACGAGCTCACCGTGGTCGCTCACGCCCACCGGCCCGAGGAAATCCGGCGCGGCCTCCAGGCGGGTGTCGACTGCTTCGAGCACACCGGGCTCTCCACGGCTCCCGAATATCCTCCAGACGTGATTGCCATGATCCGCGAGCGCACCGCCCAGATGAACCGCGGACCGCTCTACTGGACGCCGACGGTCGAGGGGCTGTGGAACTACACCTACGTGCGCGACAACCCGGAGAAGCTCGACGCCGGCGAGTGGCACCTGGGGCTGCCGGATGACATCATCGCCGACATCCGCCAGTCCTTCGCCCACCCGGAGCGCCTGCCGTACTTCCAGGCCACTCCGGCCAGAAAGCCCACCCTCAAGCGCAAGATCGAGCAGCTCCGCGAGTCGGGGGTGCAGCTCCTGATCGGCACCGACAGCGGCATCCCGATGAAGTTCCACATCGACTCGACCTGGAACGAGCTCGACGTCTGGGTGCGCGTCATGGGGATCGAGCCGATGGAGGCGATCCGCTCTGCCACCTACTGGCCGGCGCTGCTCATGGGCGTGGCCGACGAGGTGGGCACGATCTCCGAGGGCAAATACGCCGACGTCATCGCCGTCAAGGGCGACGCGCTGCGCTACATCGACAGGCTCGACGACGTCGACATCGTCATCAAGCACGGCATCCGCTACAAATAGACTGTGGCGGCCCGATGTCAGCGATGATCCCGATCGGATGGGTGGCTGGGCTTTGGGGACTGTTGGCGGGCGGCGCGCTCGTATTGGGTGCGACCGTCGGATACACGATCCGTTTGCCGCGGCGCGTCGTGGCCGGAGTCATGGCATTCGGCAGCGGCGTGCTGATCTCTGCCTTGAGCTTCGAGCTCCTGGAGCCGGCCTATCGGCAGGGTGGGCTGGGGGCGACGATGGTGGGGTTTGCAGCCGGCGCTCTTGCCTACAGCGCCGCCAACGGAATCCTGAGCCGCCGCGGTGCAAAGCACCGCAAGCGCTCCGATGAGCGGCAGGCATCGGAGGCCGCGGCCGGGGGAAGCGGTGCGGCGATCGCGGTAGGCGCGCTGCTCGATGGGATTCCCGAGTCGATCGCCATCGGTCTGACCATGCTCGCGGGGGGCGGTGTGAGCCTCGTCACCGTGATCGCGATCTTCGTCTCCAACATCCCCGAGGGGTTGTCGAGCTCGGCGGGCATGAAAACGGCGGGCCGTTCGGCCCGCTTCGTGTTCTGCATCTGGATCGCGATCGCCGGAGCATCCGGGCTGGCTGCGCTTGCCGGGTACAGCCTCTTCGGCGGTCTGTCGCCCGACTTGCGCGCGCTGACGACAGCCGTCGCCGCCGGCGGGGTTCTGGCGATGGTGATCGACACCATGGTCCCCGAGGCCTTCGAGGGTACCCATGGCTGGTCGGGGCTGATCGCCGCCGCGGGCTTCCTCGGCACGTTCGCGCTGTCGATGCTCGAGACTTAGGCGGATCGCTCGGCGATGCCTCGAGCGGAACGCCGGCGCCGCGGCCCTCTAGCCGCGGCTGGCGATCTGGATCAGGTTGCCGCAGGTGTCATCGAGGACGGCGGTGGTGACCGGTCCCATTTTCGTTGGCTGCTGCGTGAACCGTACTCCCAGGGCCGTGAGCCGGTCGTGCTCGGCTAGCACGTCGTCGACGGCGAAAGATGTGAACGGGATCCCGTCCTGCACCAAGGCCTCCTTGAACGGGCGCGCGGCGGGGTGGCCGTCGGGCTCGAGCACCAGCTCCGTGCCGTCGGGCTCGTCCGGGGAGACGACGGTGAGCCAGCGGTGCTCGCCCAGAGGGATCTCGGTCTTCTTCACGAAGCCGAGGACCTCCGTGTAGAACTTGAGCGCCTTGTCCTGATCGTCCACGAGGACGCTGGTGAGGTTGATTCTCATGATTCGACTCCTTTCGGTCTCGATCTCATTCTTCGATGGTCCAACGTTGCACAATGCTCTTCAGCGGTGTGGTGTCGAGGTAGTGGAACTTGTATTTGCCCTCCCTTTCCGTGGTGACGAGGCCGGCCGACTCGAGCACCTCGAGATGCTGCGAGATCGCCTGCCGGGTCAGTCCTAGGCCGTGCCTCATCACCAGTCGCGTGCACAGCTCGAACAGCGTCTGACCGTTCCTCTCCTGCAGCTCATCGAGGATCGCCCTCCGCGCCGGGGCCGCGAGCGCGTGGAAGACGTCGCTCACGAGGCCGGACAATAGGCAAGTATCGACTTGCCTGTCAAGCCCCCTACCGTCTGCGTGGGACACCCGGTTGAGTCGGTGGCGCGGCTCGGCTACGCTTGTGACCGCGTTCCCAACCAGGCGAACCGACTCGATCGGCAGCCGCCGCAGACCGAGGTGACCGCGATGGCCCGCACGCCGCTGTTTCGCTATCTCGCCCGCTCCCTGCAGCTTGCCCGCGTCGCCAACGCCACCGGCCGGCCGGGCGGAGAGATCGTCGAGATCCACGGGCTGCGCCGAGATTGGACGCGGCGCGAGCTGCTGCAGACGACGGCGCTGGCGGGCGCCGGGCTGGCGCTCGGCTGCCGTCCGGTCGGCGTGCGCCCGGTGACGCGATCCCGATCCGGCCGCGAGGTGATCGTCGTCGGTGCCGGCATCGCCGGGCTGACCTGCGCCTACCGGTTTTTGCAGTCGGGCGTGCCGGTGCGCGTCTTCGAGGGGCAGAAGCGGGTCGGCGGCCGCATGTGGTCGCTGCGCGACCACTTCCCCGAAGGACAGGTCTGCGAGCTCGGCGGCGAGCTGGTCGACACCGGCCATGCCACCATGCGCGGCCTCTGCGCCGAGCTCGGCCTCGACCTCGACGACTTCGAGCGGGACGATCCGGCGCTCGCCCGCGACATCTGGTTCTTCGGCGGCCGCCGCGTCTCCGATGCCGAGGTGGTCGAGGCCTTCCGGCCGGTGGCGGCGAAGATGGACGAGGCCTGGGAGACGATCGACGGCGAGGTGATCACCTACCGGCGGCCCGGCGGCGGCGAGGCGATCGACCGCATGACCATGGCCGACTGGCTGCGCGGTGCCGGCGCTTCAGGGTGGTTCTACGACCTACTCGACGTCGGCTACACCACCGAATACGGCCTCGAGATCGCGGAGCAGTCCCCCTGGAACCTGCTGATGCTGATCGACACCAACCCGGATCCCTTCCGCATCTTCGGCGACAGCGACGAGCGATTCCACATCCGCGGCGGCAATGACCTGGTGCCTGCCGGCCTGGCGCGGGCGCTCGGCGACCGCATCGAGACCGAGACGCGGCTCGAAGCGATCGCCCAGGCGGCTGACGGCAGCTACCGGTTGACATTCAACCGCGCGGGCACGGCGCGCGAAGTGTCGGCCGACAGGGTGGTGCTGACGATCCCCTTCACCCTGCTGCGCGACGTCCACATCGAGCTGCCGCTTCCGGAGGTCAAGAGACGGGCCATCGCCGAGCTGGGCTACGGCACCAATGCCAAGCTCATGGTCGGCTTCGCCGAGCGCATCTGGCGCACCCGGGGGGGCTCGAACGGCAGTGTGTTGACCGATCTCCCCTTCCAGCTCACCTGGGAGTCGACCCGGCTGCAACCCGGCGACGGCGGCATCATCGTGTGCTTCACCGGGGGCCGGCGCGGCATCGAGATCGGCGCCGGCAGCCCGGCGGAGCGGTCCGAGAGGTTCGCTCGGGAGCTCGAAGCCGTCTTTGCGGGCGCGGCCTCGCTGCGCACCGGGGAGGCGCGCTTCCACTGGCCGAGCTTCGAGTGGACGAAGGGGAGCTACGCCTGCTACCGGCCGGGGCAGTGGACCTCGATCGCCGGCGCGGAGGGGGAGGCGGTCGGCAACCTCCACTTCGCCGGCGAGCACACCTCCTACGACTTCCAGGGCTACATGGAGGGCGGCGCCGAGTCGGGCACGCGCGCGGCGCGCGAGGTGCTGGCGGGTCTCGGCCTGCCGATCCCGCCCGAGCTCGAGCCGGCGGTGGAGCGAGAGACCGAGGCGGCGGCGGCCTCGCTACGCGACGTCGTGCGGGCGGCGCTCGCCGGCTAGCTTAGTGCCC
>JBOGJI010000180.1:0-12018 GCA_050747865.1 Thermoanaerobaculia bacterium | reverse complement strand
TCTTCGCATGCTTCTTCAAATATCCCGGCTTCCAGTTCGGCCCGCGCTACGCGGCCGCCACCGGCATGAGCCTGCTGGAAGGCTACCGCCGCCAGGGCCGCTGGGCCTTGGCGCTCTACGGGCTGGTCACCCTGGGAACGATGTTCACGGTACAGGCGGCCGTCACCGCGGTGACCGCCGCGCTCTTCGCCGCCATGATCGGGCGCGGCGAGCCGGTCCTCGGCATCCCGCCCACCATCCTGTTCTCGTTCGCCTTGACCGCCGTGTGCGTCGGATTGCTGCTGGTCGGTCACTACAAGTGGCTCGACAAGATCATCAAGGTCGTCGTCGCGGTGCTGACCCTGACGACAATCACCGCCACGCTGCTCGTGCTGCCGCGGTTGCCGTTCGACAGCATGCGCATTCTGCCCGCCGCCGACTGGGTCACGAGCTCGCTGACCGCGGTGGCGATTTGCGGGTTGATCGGCTGGATGCCCAGCGCCTTCGACATCAGCATCTGGCACTCGCTGTGGACCCTGGCCAGGCGGCGGGAGACGGGCCACGCGCCGAGCGTGCGCGAATCGCTCATTGACTTCGACGTCGGCTACATCGGCACCACCCTGCTGGCGCTGTGCTTCCTGCTGATGGGCGCCGCCGTGATGTTCGGCTCCGGCCGCGAGTTCGCGCCGCAGCCGGCGGCGTTCGCCGCCCAGATCATCGCGCTTTACACCGAAAGCCTGGGCGCCTGGGCCGAGCCGATCATCGCGGTCTCGGCGTTCACGGTGATGTTCTCGACCACCTTGACCGTGGTCGACGGCTTCCCGCGGGCCATTGCCACGCTGGCCTCGCGCTTTCGGGGGCCGGAGACCCCCGGCGTGCCGGACGCGATCAGCCGCCCCCTCTACTGGATGTCGATGGGCGGGCTCGCGCTCGGCTCGTTGCTGGTCATCGGTCTGGTCGCGCGATCCCTGCCGCGCATGGTGGACGTGGCGACGACGCTGTCGCTGGTCACCGCGGCGCCGCTGGCGTGGCTGAACCACCGCGCCATCACGGCGGCCGAGGTGCCGGAGGCGGCGCGGCCCGGTCCGCGGCTGCGAGCGTGGAGCTGGTTCGGCATCTGGACCTCGGTGGCGCTGGCGGCCTACTTCATCGTCATGCGCTTCATCGCGCGGTGAGCGCGGATGACACGCGCGGCTTCCCTCAGGAGAGGCCGGCCAGGGTGCGGGCCGCCTCCTCGACGAGGCCCGGATCGGCCGTCGCGGAGTCCTCAAGCGACACGAGCCCACCTTCGATCAGGGAACGGGCTTCGACCGTACGGCCTTGCGCGGCGCGGCAGAGGCCGAGGGCGACGCGCGCCTGAGCGGTGAGGCTGTTGTCCTCGCCAAGCGCGGCTCGCAGCGTTGCCAGGCCCTCCTCCAGCAAGGGCTCGGCTTCCTGGGTTTGCCCCTGACGCAGCAAGGCCCGTCCCAAGCCTACGGCCGCCCAGCCGATGCGGGGGTGGCCCTCGGGTACCGTGTCGCGAAACATCGCGAGCGCCTCGCGGTAGAGTGGCTCCGCCTCGTCCATCACTCCCCTGTCGCGGGCAACATCCGCCAGCGCCTGCAGGCTCATGGCGGTGTTGGAGTGAACACCTCCGAAGACGCCGCGCCGGATCGCCAGCGCCTCGTGGTGGCTGGCGGCGGCCTCTTCCAGCTTGCCGGAGCGGCGAAGCAACAGTCCGAGGTTGTGCAGCGCCACGGCTACCCTCGGATGCTCGTCACCGAGGGCTCGGCGCCAGATCTCGAGCGCTTCGCGATAGAGAGGCTCGGCCTCGGCGATGCGGCCCTGATTGCTCAATGCCAGGGCCAGGTTGTTGATGCTCTCGCTGATGGTCGGATGGTCCGGCGCGAAGAGCTCGCGGCGAATGGCAAGGGCCTGCCGGTGCGCGGCTTCCGCTTCGTCTCGGCGGCCAGCATAGTCGAGCGTCTCGCCGAGGTCGTTCCAGAGTACAGCCGCCGACGCGTCAGGCTCCAGGCCCAGGCGACGGCGCAGATCCAGGGCCTCCCGGTAGGTCGCCTCGGCCTCGGAGTACCGAGCTTGGGCAGTGAGGGCCACTGCCACTTGCCCGAGGCTTTCGGCGACTGTCTGGTGCTCCTCACCGTGCAGCCGGCGGCGCATCTCTAACGCCTCTATGGCGAGGCGCTCCTCGGCCTCCGCATCTTGCAGTCCGCCCAAGAGTGCCCCATAGCGCGCGATCGCTTGCGCCAGCTCCGGGTGGTCCCGTACGTGGAGTCCACGCTGCAGGGCGAGCGCTTCTTCGACCAAGTCTTCGGCCCGGTCATGGGCGGCGAGCCCCATGAGAACGTCGCCAAGCACACCCAGCACCTCCGCCCGGATCTCCGGCTCGTCGTCCAGCTCGGTACGGATCTGCTCGGCACCCGCCGCCACCAACTCCTCCGCAGTCACCCCTACCCCCTTGTCGCCATAGGGGTCGGCAGCCTCGAACAGCCCGACCAAGAAGTCGCGCACCCGCTCCGCCTTTGCCGCCTCGATCCGCACCTGGTCCCGCTCGCGCGCGAGCAGGCGAGCCTGGCCGGTGACGGTGACCGCGTAGACCAGCAGCAGCAGGGCGAACGCGGCGCCTGCAGCGGTGCCCACCGGATGACGACGCACGAACTTGCGCGATCGGTATCCCAGGGTCTCCGGCCGCGCGTGCACCGGGAGCCCCTGGAGGTAGCGCTCAATGTCCTCCGCGAGCCCCGCCACGGAGCCGTACCGGCGCTCCGGCTCCTTGCGCAGCGCCTTCATGACGATGGCGTCCAGATCGCCGCGCAGCTTGCGTCGCAGCCCGACCGGGGTCGTTCGTCGGTACCGGGCAATGTCCAGCCCGCGGTCGGTGTCCGGGGCGACGGCGGCGCTGGGGGGAGGGGGCATGCGCTCGCACACCACCCGTTCGAGCTCGGCCGGACCGTGCCGCTCCAGCCGTTGCGCCCGCAGCCCGGTGAGCAGCTCGTAGAGCAGGAGCCCCAACTGATAGACATCCGAGGCAACCATCGCCGGCTCGCCGCGCACCTGCTCCGGGCTCGCGTACTCCGGGGTCATGACGAGGAGGGTGCGGGTGGCCGCCTCCGGATCTGGTTGGGCGTCTAGCGGCTTGGCGATCCCGAAGTCGAGCAGTCGGGGGAAGCCCTCTCGGGTCACCAGGATGTTGGAGGGTTTGAGGTCCCGGTGGACCACCAGGCTGCCGTGCGCCGCCTGCACCGCGCGCGCCACCTGGATGAAGAGCCGCAACCGCGCATCGATCGGCAGAGCGCGCGCGTCGCAGAAGCCGTCGATCGGCTCTCCGTCCACGTACTCCATGGCGAACCAGGGGCGCCCGTCGTCGACCACCCCGCCGTCGAGTAGGCGGGCGATGTGGGGGTGGTCGAGGCGGGCGAGGATCTGTCGCTCCAGCTCGAAACGGCGCACCAGGGCGTCGGTCTGCGGCCCCGGCTGCAGCAGCTTGAGAGCGGCGTTCTGCTCGTATTGGCCGTCGGCCCGCTCGGCGAGCCACACCGTGCCCATGCCGCCGCTGCCCAGCTCGGAGACCAGCCGCCAGGCGCCGATCCGGAGGTCGGCTGAAGTAGTGCCGCGAGGCTGTGGCGGACCGGCCAGGTCCTCCCACAAGGGGCTGCCGGCCAGGGCACCCGGGGCGAGACCCGGCGCGGGCTGCGCGGCCAGGCGCAACAGCTCTTCGACCACGGCTCCGAGCCACGGCTCGTCCGCGGCCAGGCGCGCCAAGAAGGCGGCTCGCTCCGCTTCCGGCAGCTCGAGAGCTTCGGCGAAGAGGCTATCCACGCGTGCGCGACGTCCCTCGCCATCCGTCACGGCTGACCCAGCTCCTTCTGCAGCCACGCCCGGGCACGCGTCCACTCGCGCTGCACTGTGCGCAGAGAGATCGACAGCGCCTGCGCCGTCTCGTCCTCGGTCATGCCCGCGAAGTACCGGCACTCCACCACGCGCTCGAGCCGTGGGTTGAAGCTCGCCAGCCGCGTCAGAGCCTGATCGACCGCCAGCACCAGCTCCGTCTGCTCCTCGACACTGATGAGACCGGGCTCGAGCGACAGATGCGGCTTGCCGCCACCTCGTTTCGCCGCCCCGCGCCGGCGCGCCGCGTCGACCAGGATGCGCCGCATGGCGCGGGCACAGATGGCAAAGAAGTGGGAACGGTCCTGCCAGGCCACCCCCGTCTCGTCGACGAGCTGCATGTACGCCTCGTGTACCAGAGACGTCGTGTCGAGGGTCCGGGGGTGCCCGCCGCGGGCGAGCTGGCGACGGGCGATGGCGCGCAGGTGGTCGTAGACGAGCGGTACCAGCCGGTCGATCGCTTCGCGGTCTCCTTCGGCGTGCGCCCGCAGCAAGCGCGTGATCTCGCCGGCCGACTCGGATGCACCCATCAGAGCTCGCGAATCAGCATACCAGGCACGCTGGATGGCGGGCTCGACCCGGTTCTTGCGACTACAGGGGTGAGCCGGAGCCTCGCGACGCCCCGCCCACGGCAATCGAGGGGGCTCCCAACGAAACGGCGCTACCGCGTCAAGTAAAGGAGAAGAGAGATGAAAGAGCGAGCTTCAACACTCACCCTGGGCACCGCGCTGGCGGTCCTGCTGGCGCTGCCGGCGCTGGCTCAATCGACCGGCACAGCCGACGATCGCATCCGCATCACCGATCCCGGACTGCTGGAGACATTAGGCTACGCGCCCGGCACCCCCAACATCTACGCCACACCCGAGGCGTACGCGCAGATGCTGATGAGCCCGGCCGAGCTGGCAGCGGCCTCGGAGCTCGAGTCTCAAGACGGTGCTTTGATCGAGGACGAGTCGAGGTCGCCCTTCGGAGACAACCCAGGAGTCACGACAGTCCACGCAACCGATTTCGTCCCCACGGCCACCAACTCCAGCACCGACTACCAGGTGGGGGGCACAGAAGGAATTGGCGGAGTCGAGCTATGGTGCAACGAAGGCAACACCACCTTCGTCGGCGTCCTCGACGGCCTACCCCACGGTGCCAGGGCCGGGGTCCGGCGCTTCTGGTACTACGACGACGATGCCGTCCAGGACCTCACGGTCTGGCTCCAGAGGTCGTGCCTGCCGTTCGGCTCGGCGGGCGAGCCGGAGACGACGATCCTGCGCATGAACACGTCCAGCGGCACGCCGGGCTATGGGCGCTTCGGCCCCGGAACCGCCATCGGCGAGGACATCGACAGCCGATCCTGCGTCTACGCCGTCCGCGTGCGGCTCGGCAACGGCGGCGCCTGCGCCGCCGGCGGTGATCTGCGATTCTCGAAGGCAACCCTGAGCTGGCAACGCCAGGTCAGCCCGGCGCCGGCCACAGCCACGTTCGACGACGTGCCGACGAATCACCTCTTCTTCCGGCACATCGAAGCGCTGGCCGGGTCGGCGATCACCGCCGGCTGTGACGCCGACAGCTTCTGCCCCGACGCGCCGCTCACCCGCGGGCAGATGGCGGTCTTCCTGGCCATTGCCCTGGGGCTCAACTGGGACACGGACTTCTGGGAGCCCGGGATGTAAGCGGGGACGGCGCCGCTCGATCGATCCGCCCGCCGGGGACTCCAGGTCCCCGGCGGGCTCTTGCTCGCTTCGACGACTACAGATCCTCGTCGACTTCTGCGACGCCCCAGACCGGGGCTTCTCGTACCCCCAGTGCTTCCGGGGAGATCTGCTCCTCTTCAAAGTCGAGCTCGATGGAGTTCCAGGAGCGGCAGGGCTCGCAGTGGTCGCGCCAGTCGTCGTAGCGGGCGCGGCAGATGCGGCAGACGTATTCGGCGACGTGGCGGCCGGCCTCGCGGATCGACGTCGAGTAGGCCTTTGCCGCCTCTTCGATCTCGCCCTTGCGCTCGTGGATGCGCGCCAGCACCAGGTGGTAGGTGGGTGAGCTGCGGATGCGCTCCTCCAGCGGAACGAGGATCTTCAGCGCCTCGTCGTGCATCTCCAGCCGGTAGTAGAGCCGCCCGAGGAAGAAGCGCGGCAGCAGGTCGTTGCCGGCGGCGGCGATGAGGGCGCGCAGGCACTCGATCGCCTGCACCGGATCGCCGCCCTCGATGAAGTGGTCCTCGATGCGCTGCAGGAAGACCGGGCTGCCGGTGACGGCGAAGCCCTGGCGCCAGACGGCGACCGCCTGCTCGTGGCGGCCGGCGAGCTCTTCCGCCTCGCCCAGCATGACGCGGGCGGGGATGAACTGGGGCTCGGCCGCGAGCAGCTCCTCGAAGGTGCGCTTCGCCTCGCCGGCCTGCCCGGCCTCGAGCCTGGCGAGCGCGCCCTGGTAGGCCAGGCCGCGCCGGATGCTCTCCTCGCGCGCTAGCAGCGCCGCGTCGGCGCTGCCCGCGAGCAGCCTCTCGATGCGCTCCTGCAGCGCCCCGGCCTCGGCCCAGTCGCCGGCGCCCAGGGCCGCGTTGCGCCGCCGCTGCAGGACGCGCAGGCTCACTCCCTCGTGGTCGCGCAGGATGCGCTCGCGGATCTCGCGGCCGACCTCCGGCTGCCCGGCGGCCTCGTAGTCGTCGGCCAGCTGCTGCAGCAACACAACGCTCTGGGGATAGAGCACCGAGGCGCGCCGGTGCACCTCCACGGCGTCGGCGGCGCGGCCGGCCTCGCGCAGGGCCTCACCCTGGCGCAGCAAGGCGTGGAAGTCCTCCGGCGACTCCTCGAGCACGCGCTCGTACTCCTCGATGGCGCGATGCCACTGGCCGTCGGCATGTAGATCGAGCGCCCGGCGCAGGCTCCCCTCCCTTCCCTCCTGCTCGCGCTCGAGCCGGCGGCCACGGCGCGCCGCCAGCTCGCGCGACAGGGTCTGCGCCACCAGCACGCCGACGGTGGGCAGGAAGCCGAGCAGGAAGACGCCGATGAGGACGGCGTAGAGGGGAGCCGACCACGTCGGCGTCAGATGCACCGGCGTGGTGAGCAGGTCGACGTTCTGATTGCTGACGTAGGCGGCGACGACGACGACCGCCAGGGCGAAGAGGATCCCGAGGAGGGTACGGATCTTCAACGGAACGCCAGCCTCATTCCTCCTCGAGCAGCCCCTGTTCCTTGAGCTCCTGGCAATCGATGCAGTAGCGCGTCCAGGGAACCGCCTCGAGGCGCGCCGGCGCGATGGGAGTGTCGCAGTGGGCGCAGTTGAAATACGTCCCCTCCTCCAGGCGCTGCATCGCATCCTCGATCTGCAGCAGCGTCTCCCGCTGGGATCCGGAGAGGGAGAACAGGAACTCCCGGCTGTATGCCGTATTGGCGCGATCGACGAGGTCCTGCGAGGCCTCCTCCTGGGTCTCGAGACCCTGCTTCAGGTCGCGCTGATACTGGCTCACCAGGTCGGCGCGAGCCTCCAGGATCCGCTTCCGGAAGACCTCGGGATCGCGGGCAGACGTCTTCTGCCGTGTGCGCTTGCGGGGGGTGGAAGTCTTGGTGACCATGAGCTCCTCGGTCAGTGGATGACGACGCGAACGCCGCGTGTGATCCGCCTGACAACGGCGAAGGATAGTACTTTATTCCCCGCCGGCAGTGCTATCCTGAGCGGCTCATGGTCGCGCGTCGGACGGAACCGGAGCGCCGCCGGGACCGCCGGCGACGGCTCGTGAAGGGCCTTTTGGGGGGTCTCGCGGTAGGCGGGGCGGCGGTCGGCATCCCCGCCTTGATCAACGCCCTGGTCGCTCGCCGCAGCAAGCCCCTGGCCCCCGCCCGCTGGGGCCGCGGCTACCACTATGCGTGGCGCGGCGGCGACGTGGCCTTCCAGCGCCTGGGCGCCGGGCCCGCGGCCGTCCTCCTCCACTCCTTCGGGCCAGGAGCTTCCGGAGAGGAGTGGCGCGAGGTCGCCGAGACCCTCGCCGCCGACCACGAGATCTTCGTTCCCGACCTGCTCGGCTGGGGACGCTCCGACAAGCCGCGGCGGACGTACGACGGCGAGCTGTATCTGCGCCTGCTGGTCGACTTCCTGGTCGACGTGGTGGCGCGCCCGGCCACGCTGGTGGCGGCGGGGCTGCCCGCCGGCTATGCCATGCTGACCGCGGTGGACCACCCGGAGATCGTCGACGCGCTGGCCCTGTTGACACCCCTGGGGCTCGACCTCGCCAGCGAGGAGCCCGACCTCATGGACGCGCTGGCCCAGCGCGCGTTGCGGCTGCCGATCCTGGGGACCACCGCGCTCAACGCCTATACCAGCCGCGCGGCGTTGACGCGCTGGCTGCGCAACGAGGTGTTTGCCGCTCCGGAGCGAGCGGATGCGGCGCTGGTCGATATGCTCCATCGCGCGGCGCACCAGCCCGGAGGGCGTTACGCGCTCACCGCCTGGCTGTGCGGCTACCTGAACGTCGACGTCGAGCCGGCGCTGACGCGCAGCCGCCAGCGCCTCTGGCTGGGCTGGGGCCGGGCGGCGGTCACGCCGGCGGTCGAGTCGGCCGACCGGTGGCTGCGCCATCGGCCGGACGCGGAGCTAGAGGTCTTCGAAGCCTGCGGCTCGCTGCCGCATCTCGAGGCGCCGCGCCGGGTCGCCGCCAGCCTGGCGCGATTCCTGACTCCACGCTGAACGACACGGACTGACCCGGATCGACGCCGATCGCCATGACCGACGACAGCCCTCGCTTCCCTCCCCTGCCGGCCGGCTACCCCTTCCCCGCGCTGGAGGAGGAGGTCCTCGAGCAGTGGCGCCGCGAGCGGACGTTCGCGAAGACCCTGGAGAAGACCCGCGACGGCGAGCCGTTCGTCTTCTATGAAGGGCCGCCGACGGCCAACAACAAGCCGCATGTCGGCCACGTGATGACCCGCGTGGTCAAGGACCTCTTCCCCCGCTTCCAGACCATGCGCGGCCGCCACGTGGCTCGCAAGGCGGGCTGGGACACCCACGGCCTGGCGGTCGAGATCGAGGTGGAGAAGGCGCTCGAGCAGGAGTTCCAGGCGCTCGGCGTCTCCGGCAAGCAAGGCATCGAGAAGTACGGCGTCGCCAGATTCAATGCCAAGTGTCTGGAGAGCGTCTACACCTACGAGCGGCAGTGGCGGGAGATGAGCGAACGGGTGGGCTACTGGATCGACTTCGACGACGCCTATTTCACCTACCACAACCGCTACATCGAGTCGGCCTGGTGGGCCCTCAAGCGGCTGTGGGAGACGAAGGATAGGTGGGGCGAGCGTCTGCTGTACGAGGACTACAAGATCCAGCCCTACTGCGCCCGCTGTGGGACCACTCTCTCCTCCCACGAGGTGGCCCAGAATTACCAAGAGGTGGACGATCCCTCGATCTGGGTGCTCTTCCCCGTCCGCCGCGACCAGACCGTGCGCACGACCGAGGGCAAGGACTGGACGACCCCGGAGGGCCTGGCGATCGTCGCCTGGACTACTACCCCCTGGACCGTGCTCGCCAACGTCGCCCTGGCCGTGAACCCGTCTCTGACGTACAAGGTCGTCGAGCACCCCGGTGAGCCCGAACGGCTCCTGCTGTTCGCCGAAGAAGGCCTGGAGCAGCCGGTGCCCCTGGTCGTCGAGCGCGACGACAAGAGAGAACAGCTCGACCTGCGCCACCTTGAGCCCGTGGTCCGGATCTCCGGACGAGATCTCGGGGACCTGTGGTACCAGCGGCCATTTCCTCTCCCGATCCTCGAGTGGATGGGGCCTTCCGAGGCCGAACCTCCTGACGACCGGCAGGTGTTCGCGGGCGACGACCTGGTCGCGGGCGACTTTGTGACCGCCGCCGAGGGCACGGGAATCGTGCACATCGCCACTTATGGCGAGGACGACGACCGGGTGATCCGCACGCTCCCCGACCGCGCTCGGGTCTTCTCGGTTGGCGACGATGGGAAGATCGTCGACGAGGAGGAGACCCGCCGCGCCGGGCTCGCCGGCCGCTGGTTCAAAGAGGCCGACCCCGACATCGCACGGGAACTCAGGCGCCGCGGCCTCCTGCTCCACCAGGACCGCCACCGCCACAACTACCCGTTCTGCTGGCGCTGCGACCGTCCACTGCTCTATTTCCCGGCGCGGAGCTGGTTCATCCGCACGACCGCCTTGCGAGACGAGCTGCTAACGGCAAACCGTAGGATCTCGTGGCACCCGGACCACGTCGGCGAGGGCCGCTTCGGCCGCTGGATCGAGGGTGGCGTCGACTGGGCGCTGTCGCGCAGGCGCTACTGGGGCACGCCGCTGCCCATCTGGCGCTGCCTCGCCTGCCCCGCCGACCCGGTGGTGGTGGGATCTTTCGCCGAGCTGTTCCGAAGAGCCGGGAAACCGCTGCCGGACGACGTCTACGACCGGGAGCGGTTCGATCCCCACCGGCCGTTCGTGGACACACACCAGGTGGGCACCTCCACGGGCCTGACCGCGGACGAGCTGGAGGCGATGCCGCTCAACCAGCGGCCGTTCGCGTGGCGGTGCGAGAAGTGCAGCGGCATCGTAGTCCGTGTGAACGACGTCATCGACGCATGGTTCGACTCCGGGGCCATGCCGTTCGCGCAGCACCACTACCCGTTCGAAAACGAGGACCTCTTCAGCCCCCCAGCCACCCAGGGATCAGGGGTTAGGGGTCAGCGGTCAGGGGCAGAAAGTGCGCTGACCCCTGACCCCTCGCCCCTGACCCCCGGGCGGGCGGGCGAGCGGGGTTTCCCCGCCGATTTCATCTCCGAGGCGGTGGACCAGACCCGCGGCTGGTTCTACACCCTGCACGCCCTCGGCGTCCTGCTCTTCGACTCCGAGGCCTACCGCAACTGCATCGTCATGGGGCATATCAACGACGAGCAGGGGCGCAAGATGTCCAAACGCCTGGGCAACGTCGTCGACCCCATGGAGGTCATCCCCGAGACCGGCGCCGACGCCATGCGCTGGTACTTCTACGTCAACAACCCGGAGCTCACCTCCAGGTTCTCGGCCCGCCTGGTGCGCGAGGCGGCGCAGCGGTTCCTCATCCCGATCTGGAACGCCGTCTCCTTCTTCACCATCTACGCCAACCTGGACGGCTGGACCCCCGCCCACCCGCCCAGGACTGTGACCCCTGACCCCTCGCCCCTGACCCCCAGGTGGGAGGGGGAAAGGCCGGCGCTCGACCGCTGGGTGCTGGCGCGGCTCGACACCACCGTGCGCGAGGTGACCGCGGCCCTGGAGGGCTACGAGATCGCTCCCGCGGCCCGCGCGCTCGAGGCCTTCATCGACGACCTGACCAATTGGTATGTCCGCCGCAGCCGCGACCGCTTCTGGACCGGCGCGCGGGAGAAGGCGGCCGAGAAGGAATCGGCCTACCAGGCCCTCTACGAGACCTTGACCACGCTCGCCCGGCTGCTGGCGCCGTTCACGCCTTTCCTCGCCGAGGTGCTGCATCGCCACCTGGTGCGCAGCCAGCCGACGGACGCGCCGGCAAGTGTGCATCTGGAGGACTGGCCGGAGCCGCGAGACACTGCGGTGGAGCCTGAGCTCCTGACCGCCATGGCCGACGTGCAGCGCGTCGTGCGCCTGGGGCGGGCCGCCCGCTCCACCCATGAGCTCAAGACGCGCCAGCCGCTGGCCGCCGTCACCCTGGTCGCCTCCGACGCCGAGCTGCGCGCGCGCGTCGAGCCCTACCTCGACATCCTGCGCGACGAGCTGAACGTCCATCGCGTCGAGTGGGCCGCGCGCAGGACGGACTACGTCCACCACGAGGTGCGGCCGGTCTTCCCGAAGCTCGGCCCCCGGTTCGGCAAGCGGATGCCGGCGCTCAAGGCCGTCCTCGAGGCCGCCGACGGCGACCGGCTCGCGGCGCAGCTCGAGAGCGAGGGCCGGCTCGGCGTCGAGCTCGACGGCGAGACGGTGGAGCTCTCCGCCGACGAGGTCGCCGTGCGGCTGATCGAGCACGAGGGGCTGGCGACCGCGGGGGACTCGGATCTGCTGGTGGCGCTCGACACCGCGCTCACCGACGAGCTGATCGCCGAGGGTTGGGCGCGGGAGGTCGTCCATCGCATCCAGACCGCGCGCAAGGAGGCCGATCTGGACTACGCCGCGCGCATCCGCGTGCGGTTCCGCGCCGACGACGCGCTGGCGGCCGCCATCGCGGCGC
>JBOGJI010000179.1:0-3577 GCA_050747865.1 Thermoanaerobaculia bacterium | reverse complement strand
CGCGCCGCCACCCGTCTGCCCGTGGGCGCCGCGGCCTGGGTGGTCGAGCTGCTGGCGGCGCAGGAGGCGCGGCCGGTGCTCGCCGTCGTGCCCCACGAATCCGACGCCGTGGCGTGGGGCGAGGCCGTCCAGTGCCTCCTCGGCGAGGCGGGCGAGTCCGACGGCGCGCGGGCGGTGGAGCACCTGGCGCCGCCGCGGCTGACGCCCTACCACGAGTCCCCGGCTTCGGTGGGCGAGCGAGCGCAGACGATCGACGTCCTCGCCCGCCTGGCGCGCCGGTCGCCGCGGGTGTGCGTGGTCACTCCGCGCGGGCTGGCGCGGCGGTTGCCGCCGCCCGAAGAGCTGACGCAGCGCGTCCTGGAGCTCCGGTCGGGCGACGAGTGGCCGCCGGAGCGGCTGGCCGAGCTGCTCGCCAACCGCGGCTACCGCCGCGCCGATCTGGTCACCGAGATCGGCGACTACGCCGTGCGCGGCGGCGTGGTGGACCTCTACCCCCCCGGCGACGGTGGCCCGCTGCGCCTCGACTTCTTTGGCGACACCGTGGAGTCGCTGCGGCGCTTCGACCCGGAGAGTCAGCGCTCGCTGGAGGAGTGTGCATCCGCGCGTGTCCTGCCCCTGAACCTCTTCCCGGCCGAGAGGCACGGCCCGGCGCGGTCGCGCGGTCGCTCGACCGCTGGGGGGGGCGACCCGACGGCGGGTTTGGCGGGCGACCTCGTCTCGGCCGATCGGGAGCGCTGGCCGCAGATCGTGTACCCGACGGTCGGACTGCCCGACTGGCTTCCCGGCCATCAGGTCGTGGTCTTCGATCCCGCGGGCGTGGAGCAGGAGCTGACCCATCACCTCGAGCTGCTGGCGGAGGAGCACGCCGCGCTCACCGGCGAGGGCCGGCCGGTTCCGCCGCCCGACGCGCTCGAGCACTCCGGCGACGCCATCCGCTCCTGGCTCGACGACCCGCGCCTGGTGATCGGCAGCGCGCCGCCAGGCGAGTCGCCGGTCGACTTCGCGGCCGCCACCACCGACGTCTTCCATCACCAGCTCGCGCGATTCCCCCGCGACGTGGAGACCGCCCGCGACCGCGGCGAGCGGGTGGTCATCGTGGCGAGCCCGCAGCACCGGCGCGGCGTCCAGGACTACCTGTCCGGCGCCGATCTGCCTCTCGACCACGACGGGGTGCTGCTCGTCGACGGCGAGCTGGCCCGTGGCTTCCGGCTGCCGGCGGCGGGGCTGGCTCTCTACTCCGCGGCGCAGCTCTTCATGCGGCCGGCCGCCGAACCCTCGCCGCGGCGGCGCCGCGAGTCGATCTTCCTTCCCACGCTTCGCGACCTCAAGGTCGGCGACTACGTGGTGCACCGGGATCACGGCGTCGGCCAGTTCGTGGAGCTGGCGGTGGTGGGGAGCGAGCGCCGCGGCGCCGGCCCGGTGCCGCAGCAGCTCGCCGACCTACGCGCCGAGCCAGTGGTTCAGATGGAGGCCCTGCGCATCGAATACGCCGAGGGCCAGAGCCTGTTCGTGCCGCTCGAGCGCATCGACCAGATCCAGAAATACAGCGGCATCGAAGGCATGCGGCCGCGCCTCGACCGCCTGGGCGGGACCTCGTGGAACGCCCGCAAGTCGCGGGTGCGGCAGAGCTTGAAGCGGCTGGCGTTCGACCTGGTGCAGCTCCATGCCGAGCGCCGTCTCGCCCGCGCGCCGGAGATGCCGGGCGGCACCGACCTGCAGGCGCAGTTCGCCGCCGCCTTTGAGTTCGAGGAGACCCCGGACCAGCTTGAGGCCGCGGCGGCCATCCGCGCCGACCTGGAGCGCTCCATGCCCATGGACCGCCTGCTCGCCGGCGACGTCGGCTTCGGCAAGACCGAGGTGGCGATGCGCGCCGCGCTGCAGGCGGTGGAGGCCGGCTTCCAGGTCGCCGTGCTGGCGCCCACCACCATCCTCGCGGACCAGCACCTCACCACCTTCCGCCAGCGCTTCGCCGGCTTCCCCGTCAGCGTCGACATGCTCTCCCGTTTCCGTTCCCCGGCGGAGGCGCGCGAGGTCAAGCGCCACGTCGAGGCCGGCGAGATCGACATCCTCGTCGGCACCCACCGCATGCTGTCGCGCGACGTGACCCTGCCGCGCCTGGGCCTGCTGGTCGTTGACGAAGAGCAGCGCTTCGGCGTCGCCCAGAAGGAGCGCTTCCGCGAGCTCAAGCGCTCCGTGCACGTGCTCGCCATGTCCGCCACCCCGGTCCCCCGC
The DNA here is from genome assembly GCA_050747865.1 of Thermoanaerobaculia bacterium. Lineage (GTDB taxonomy): Bacteria > Acidobacteriota > Thermoanaerobaculia > Multivoradales > JAHEKO01 > JBOGJI01. The sequence goes on along the minus strand of JBOGJI010000179.1, from coordinate 1,345 downwards.
ACCCTGCAGCTCTCGCTCGCCGGCGTTCGCGACCTCTCGGTCATCGAGACCCCGCCGCGCGGCCGTGCCGCCGTCGAGACCGCGGTCCTCCCCCTGTCGTCCGAGCTGGTCCGGGAAGCCATCGAGCACGAGCTCGACCGCGGCGGCCAGGTCTATGTCGTCCACAACCGGGTCCAGGACATCGAAGACATCTCCGGCTGGGTGCGCGAGCTCACTCCCCAGGCGCGCATCACCGTCGGCCACGGCCAGATGGACGAGGCCGAGCTCGCCCGCCGCATGCACGCCTTCCAGGAAGGCGCCTTCGACGTCCTCGTCGCCACCACCATCATCGAAAACGGCATCGACATCCCGCGCGTCAACACCATGCTCATCCTGCGCGCCGACCGCTTCGGCCTCGCCCAGCTCTACCAGCTGCGCGGCCGCGTCGGCCGCAGCACCGAGCTCGCCTACTGCTACCTCCTGGTCCCGTCCGGCCGCTCCCTCTCCCCCGAGGCCCGCCAGCGCCTGGAGGTCATCCGCGAGTTCACCGAGCTGGGCTCCGGCTTCCGCGTCGCCGCCCGCGACCTCGAGATCCGCGGCGCGGGCAACCTCTTGGGCGCCGAGCAGAGCGGCCACATCGCCGCCGTCGGCCTGGAGACCTACCTGAAGCTCCTCGACGAGGCCGTCCGCGAGCTCAAGGGCGAAACCGTCGAAGAGCTCCTCCCCGTCACCCTCGACCTCCCCGTCGAGGCCCGCATCCCCCCCGACTACGTGGCCGAGCCCGAGCTGCGCATGGAGCTCTACCACCGCATCGCCGAGTCCCCCGACGCCCCCGATCTCCTCGCCGAGCTCGAAGACCGCTTCGGACCGCCCCCCGATCCCGTCCACCGCCTCATCGAGCTCGCCACCCTCAAGGCCCAGGCCGAACGCCTCCGCGTCCAGTCCATCTCCGCCACCCGCCGCACCTTGAGCCTGCGCCTGCGCCAGGATGCCCGCGTCGACGTCGACCGCCTCATCCGCCTCGTCGCCGAAACCGAAGGCGCCCGCTTCACCCCCACCGGCGTCCTCACCCTGGAAAACGTCGATCCCCCCACCATGATCGCCACCGCCCGCACCATCCTCACCACCGTCGCCACCCCCGAAGTCCCCGATCATGCCCACGCGTAAGCCCCCCAGGGCCGCGAATCCTCGAAGCGGCAGATCGCGCGGTAACGGAGGGGCCCGCGTCAGCACACTCGTCTTAGAGCCTGTGAATGAATCTCCCATGGGTCGCGCGCCAGGGGCTTCTCGGTCGTATGCAAGACATCATAGGGCAGCCGCGTCCTGAGTCGCGGTCGCGGCAGGTGGCTTCCATGCAGATCGTCAA
>JBOGJI010000178.1:0-2309 GCA_050747865.1 Thermoanaerobaculia bacterium | reverse complement strand
TTCGGCGCGCACCCGCTCCTCGCGCTCGATGAGCGGGGCGAGCCAGGGCTCGTCGGCGACTGGGTCCCAATCGGCGAGCAGGCCGTAGAGGCCGAGGGCCTTGGCGCGGGCGGCCAGCGCCTCAGATTTCCGCGTCATCGTCTGTCTCCTTGCTGCCGAGCCGGTCATAGCCGGCTAGATCGTGGGGGGTGACAGTGAGGTTGCGGATCTTGGGGTCATCGGGCAGCCGTACCGTCACCGGCGGCGGCAGGCCGCGCCGGCGCGCCCGGCGCTCGAGAATGAGGCGCACGGAGTGCGGGTGCGGGGAATCCTTCGCCAGCGCCTCACCGACGGCGGCGGCGAGCTCGTTGCGGCCGTAGAGGTCGAGCAGGCGCAGCAGGGCGACCGTGGCGCTGCCGAGGTTGCGGCCGCGCTCGGCGAGCCGGCGCATCAGCTCGCGGCTCGAGGGCACGGCGTGTGCCAGGCGGTCGAGACCGCGGCTCTCCCGCGCATTGCGCTTCAGCCGCTCGAGAGCGCGCACGTGCTCTTGCTGCTCGATCTGCTCGCCGCGCGAGAAGCTCCTCGGGTGAGTGGCTACCAGCTCGTCCGCGTCGAAGACGCGCACGCTCGAAAGCGAGGCCCGCACGGTCAGCGTGCGCCGGACACGATCGTGGGGCACCGAGTAGTCGTTGAGGTCGAAGCGCAGGTAGGGGGTCTTACCGACCTGGACCTCGACGCGTTCGTCGGTGGGGAAGGCGTCGTCGGGCAGCGGTAGGAGGTGCTGGCGCTCCTCGTCGAAGGCTTCGCGCACGGTGAGCGTTGCGTCCTCGGGCCAGCGGCGCTCGGCCGCCTCGCCGGCGCACCAGCTCTGCGCCTCGGCGTTGAGCGCGTCGAGATCGCGGATCGTGCGGCCGGCAAAGAAGGCGGTGCGGGCGTAGCGGATGGCCCGTTCGATGCGCCCTTTCTCGTTGCCCCGGGCCGGGGCGGTGGGGCGGGGCTCGAAACGGTAGTGGCTGGCCAGAGCGAGGATCGTGGGGTGGAAGCGCACGGCGTCGCCCAAGCGCTCGAGCACCACCGATTTCAGGTTGTCGTAGAGTGCCACACGCGCCACCCCACCGAAGGCCGTAAACGCCTCGACGTGGCCGCGCAGGAAGCTCGGCATCTTCTGATCGAGGAAGAAGCGCAGGAAGAGCCGGCGCGAGTACGACAGCACCATGCAGAAGGCGAGCAGCCGCCGCATCGCCCGGCCGACCTTGAGCTGTCCGAAGTGCGCCCAGTCGACCTGCGCCTGCTCACCCGGCAGGGTGCGCAGCCGCAGATAGGCCTCGGCCGGCGGCCGCGGCCGCAAGAGCGCCACCTGGTGGCGAAAGTGCGACTCGCCGCCTGCGTAGCCCCGTTCGCGCACCATCGCCCACAGGCGGGAAGCCGGCAGCCGCGGGTAGCGCTTCAGCGTGTCGAGGATGAAGGGCAGGAAGGGGTCGATCATCGACGGCCGCTGCGCCACGGCCACCGGCTGCTCTCCCGCCGCCAGCACCCGCATCACGGTGTCGCGGTGGACCCCGATCTCACGGACGATGGTGCCCACGCGCCACTTCTCTACCGTGTACAGGCGACGGATCAGGGCTTCTCGGTCGGCGGGAATCGTCATGCCATCACTCCTCCTTCTGTGGCCGTTGCTTGCCCGGACCCCAAGCCCCTTGCCAGCGGCCTCGGGTCAGCGTCGTCGCCGGCGCAGGAACTGCCACCGACCCCGGGGCCGGCAAGCGGTCGCGCAGAAGCCGCAGACCACCCGATCCGGCTCCGCGACCCACCCGCAAGGTGCCGCGGGCCCCCTCTGGGTGGGCGCCGGCAGTGTGGAGGAGACGGCTACCGCTGGGCTACCCTGATGCGTCATGTTCGCTTGCCGGCGGGCCAGATAGCGTGCCTGCCGAGCCGCGTGCTTCACGCGCCCGCGCTCGCTCGCCTGGTACCGCCGCCCCGCCTCACGCAGCGACCTGCACCGCGCCACCGTCGAGCACGTCGAGCCGCAGTACACCTGACCCCGATCGCAGGCAGAGCAGATCGCCACCAGGGCGCGGCACCGCCCGCAGCAGAAGAGCCGATAGTCCGCTCGCATCGACAGCCACCTGCTGCCGAAGGACTGGACGCCGGCCGGCCAGAACGGCCATACTCAGAGGCGCAACAGGCCACCACGGTCCGTTGTGAGTAGAGGCTCTGGGTTGATCCCACGTCAGGGACCCAGAGCCTCGTCCTTCTTGCAGCGGCCGCATTCTCCCCGATGGCCGCCCTCGCCGCCCGCCGTCCCCCTCCCCCCACCCCGGCGGGGATGA
>JBOGJI010000177.1:0-9795 GCA_050747865.1 Thermoanaerobaculia bacterium | reverse complement strand
TACCTGTTCGACTCGTTCTTCTGCATGCCCGGCATCGAGGGCGCGCACGAGAAGGGCGGGGTCGAGGGCGAGGTGGGCCGGTTCCGCCGCTGGCACCTGGTCCCGGTGCCCGACGTGGCCGACCTCGAAGAGCTCAACGCCTACGTCCGGGCCCGTCTGCAGATCGACGACCGCCGCCGGGTGACCGGACGGGCGATCACGATCGGCGAGACCTTCGACACCGTCGAACGTGCCGCGCTCAAGCCGCTGCCCGGCGAGCGGTTCGACACCATGCGCTCGCTGGCGGCCAAGGTCGACGCCAAGGCCCGGATCTGTGTGCTGCAGGCCCACTACTCGGTCCCGGCCTCCTACGTCGGCCGCCGCGTGGAGGTCAAGCTCGGCGCCCGCCACCTGGAGGTCATCGACCCGTCCCGCGGGGCGATCATCGCCGTGTGGGAACGCAGCCTCAAGAAGTTCACTGCCCACTACGAGCTGGACCACTACCTGGAGATCCTGCTGCGCAAGCCCGGCGCCATGCCCGGCTCGTCGGCGCTGGCGCAGGCCCGCGCCCGCGGGGTGTTCACCGAGCTGCACCAGCGGTTTTGGGACACCGCCCGGACCGCCAAGGGCGACGCCGAAGGGACCCGGCGGCTGTGTGAGGTGCTGCTGCTGGCCCGGCGGATGCCCACCGGCCAGCTGTCGGCCGGGATCGCCGCGGCGCTGCAGGTCGGATCCACCGACCCGGCCGTGGTCGCGGTCGAGGCTCGCCGCCACGCCGGCGGCGGCCAGGTCCTCGCGCTGCCCACGCCAGCTCACGCCGACGAGCACGTCGGTGCCGCGTTCGACCGGCCCGCCCCGTCGCTGGCCGGCTACGACACCCTGCTCGAGGTGCCCTCATGACCACGCTCACCCCCTCCTCGGACGCCGCCGCGCAGACCTCGATCGAGATCGCGGCCAAGGCCCTGTCGCTGCCCACCGTCCGTGACCAGGCCGCCGCCCTGGCCGATGCCGCCGCCCGCGACGGGGCCACCCACCGGGCCTACCTGGCCGAGCTGCTCGCCGTCGAGGTCGACGCCCGCCAGATCCGCCGGCGCGAACGCCGCATGAAGGAAGCCCGGTTCCCCCGCATCAAGACCCTGGCCGGGTTCGACTTCGACGCCGCCCCCGCCATCCCCCCGGCGACCATCGCCACGCTGGCCGACGGCAGCTGGATCGACCGCGGCGAACCCGTGGTCCTGCTCGGCGACTCCGGCACCGGCAAGACCCACCTGCTCATCGCCCTCGGGGTCGCCGCCTGCGAACAGGGACGCTCCGTGCGCTACCTCACCGCCGCCCAGCTGGTCAACGAACTCGTCGAAGCCGCCGACGAACGCCACCTGTCGCGCACCGTGACCCGCTACGGCCGGCTCGACCTCCTGCTGCTCGACGAACTCGGCTACCTCCAGCTCGACGCCCACGGCGCCGAGCTGCTCTTCCAGGTCCTCACCGAACGGGAGGAACGCGCCAGCGTCGCGGTCGCATCCAACGCGCCGTTCTCCCAATGGACATCGACGTTCACCGACCCGCGCCTCGCGGCGGCGGTCGTGGACCGGCTCACCTTCAACGCCCACATCATCCAGACCGGCGCCGACAGCTACCGACTCCGCAGCACCCGCAAGACCAGCAAGACCCGTCACCCAGCGTGACCGCACAAACAAGGGTGGGGCCAAATCAGACCGTCACGGTGGGGCCAGATCAGATTGACATTCCCACACCCCGCAAGACGACGGCACCGTCGTCCTCCGCCGCCCCCGGTCTACGCACCTCAGCCAGAGCGGGAGCACCGCCTACTGTCGCGACCTCTTACTGTCTTGACCAAGTAGCATACGGATCATGGCCGCCAGGACCGCTGCCGCCGACTTCGCTGAGCGGTCCGCCCGCATCTACGAACGCCAACTGCGTGAGCAGCTGCTCCGGCATGGCACACCCGAAATCGATCCCGAGGACGCGGGTCGTCGCGCAGCGATGTTCACCGCATCCGGGCAGGCATGGGCGAACGATGTCGGTCCGTTCTACGACACGGACGGCGCCCGAGCGGCCCTCGGGGGAGTGACGAAGCAGGCGGTGTCACAGCGGGTGACCGCGGGGCGTCTGCTGGGGCTGCGACTGGCCTCGGACGGGTCGGGCCGCGATCGGATGGTCTATCCCGCCTGGCAGTTCCGCGACTCGGTGCTCCGGGCTCTGCCAGGGGTACTGCAGGCTGCCGGCTACAGCGCCGAGCGCCCCGTCATGGGTTGGACGATCGCCGCCTGGCTGACGAGTCCAAATCCCGAGTTGGGCGGGATGACGCCGGTGAAGCTCTTGGCGGCCGGCCATGCCGACCGGGTCGTGTCTGCTGCGGCTGAGGTGGCCGTCTCCCTCGGTGTTGACGAGCGTGCCGCCGTCCGGGCGGCGGCACGTGCGGAGCTGGCGGCCGGATGACGGACACCGGCCTCGCGAGTCCTCCCGCCGATCTGGAGGGCTTCCCGGAGGCCGGGCCCGTGGCGCAACTGCATCGACTCTCGGAGTCACCCGACGCGTGGTGGTTCTCCAGCGTCGGCGACGTGACGAACGCGGGCGGCGGTCGGTTCGATCCCGTCGAGCCGAAGGGGACCTGCTACCTCGCGGAGGAGTCGCTTGAAGGCGCGCTGGTCGAGAAGCTGCTGAGGACGCCGATCAAGGTCGTTCCGGCCGAGCGGCTCGAGGAGTTGTTCCACGCCGTCGTCGCGGTCCGGAGCACGCCTCGCACTGCGGACCTGACGGCCGCGCGGGCTGCGGGCTTCGGGCTCAACGCGGAGATCCACTCGACGTTGGACTACGAGACGCCGCGACGGTGGGCCGCTGCGCTGCGGACGGACGGATGGCGCGCGGTTCGGCATCGTCTCCGCGGCGACACCACCCAACGGTTGGCGGGACGTGCCCTGTTCGGCGCGTCAGGGCTGCACGTGAGAGCCCCGGCTGGTATGTCAACATCCGTCGACGCGCTCGACCGAGGGGAGGCCGAGCGGCTGCTTGCAGATCGCAACGTTGAGGTCCGCCCGATCCCCACCCACGTCCCCATCGCCCCACCGCCGACCTGAGCTGAGCTCAGGCTCAGAGCGCGGGCCGCCCTCGATCTAACACCGGCGTGCGCGCAGAGGGGCCAGTTAGGCGGGCGGTCATTTCGGACTTTCCTAAGTTCCGCTTCCGAGACGGATGGCACACCGTACGCTGACGCAGAACGATGCGGGCGGGGCGATGGACACGGGTCGCGAATCTGGGATGGAATGGAGGTCGGCTGCCGATGCCGCCAGCCAGGACCTGTCGCCGGAGGCGGACCGATGTCAGCTGTGCGGTTGGGGGCCCGTAACGAAGGTGTCGTTGCGCCGTCAGGTCGGCCTCCTGCTGACCCGACGCGTCGAATCGATCGAAGGCCGTCTCTGTAAGGCGTGCGGGGAGGCCTTATACCGCAGTATGACGAACCGAACCCTGCTCACAGGCTGGTGGGGGCCGGTCTCGTTCTTCGCAAACTTCTCATACCTGGGCCGGAACCTTCTCACCGGCCGCCGCTTGCGATACTTGGATTCGCCGCATACGCCACCGTCTGATAGTGAGACGAACCTTCGCGGGCCGCTGGACCCGGGCAAGCCGCTTAACCGCCGATCAGGGCCGTGGTTCGTCGCCATTCTGACCGTGCTGGTCATTGGTGGCGGCGTAGCGGGTGCCCTCGGGTCCGCCCAGCGGGGTGAGGGCGGTGCGCTTGCGCGTGGCGGGACGCTGCCGGTCACACAACTCCGGGAAGGCGACTGCTTCGACGATCCTGAGGGTGGTGAAACGAAAGCCGAGATCAACAACGTCCGCGCCGTGCTCTGTGCCGAAACGCACGACAACGAGGTATTCGCCACCGGATCGGTTCCCGCACCCACGGATGCGGTCTATCCAGCCACCCCGAATCCCCCCGCACGAAACTCGTATGGACGATCGGTTCCCGCACCCACGGATGCGGTCTATCCAGGGGACGACGAACTGTTCGAACAAGTTGGTCTCTACTGTCTCCAAGAGTTCGAAGCCTTCGTCGGTAAACCGTACGACGACTCCATCCTGGACATCACGGTCGTCACCCCCACCGCCGAGTCATGGCGGGCCGGGGACCGCGACTACATCTGCGCGGTCTATGACGTAACCGGTTCGGTCCGCGGCTCTCTCCGCGGTGTCAGGCGCTGAGACCCGACGGACAAGCGATCGTTACGGGGAAACCAGTGTCTCCAACGGCCCCACTCGGACACTGCGTCCGACACGCTGTATTACGATCTGTGCTACAGTCCGCTCCAGGGAACCGCTCGAAGCCGAAGCGAGGCTGCCCGCGCCGTGGCGCAAGCTGCTCCTGACCGTGCACGTCGCGGCCACCGTCAGCGTCCTGGGCGCCACCCTGGTGCTGCTGGCGCTCGCGATCTCGGGCGTGCGCGGGGCGGACCCGCGGACCGTCTACCCGGCCACGTACCTGGTGGAGGCGTGGCTGGTCGCGCCACTCGCCGTGCTCGCACTCGGCACCGGTGTGCTGCAAGCCGTCCTGACGCCGTGGGGCCTGCTCAAGTACTGGTGGGTGGCGATCAAGCTGACGACCACGCTCGGCTTCACCGGCCTGGTCCTCTTCGTGCTCATCCCCCGGCTGGCGGCATCTGCCCAGTCTGCGGCCGCGGCCCAGGTGTTCGGTGCCGCCGAGCGCCTCCCGTTGGCGCTGGTCCCGTCGGTGGCGGTCACCGGGCTGATCGTCAATGTGGCCCTGGCGATCTACAAGCCGGGCTGGCGGCTACGGGGCCGCCCGAGCGACGGGGCGGCGACTGGCGCTCGTTTGGCCGGGCGCCCGATCTCCAGAGGAAAGTGAGAACTCACATGTTGAACGCCAGAGACATTGTCGAGCGGCACTTCGACGCTTTCTGGAGTTGTTCGGTCCGGCACCGGCACTGAGCATGTCGGACATCAGGCAGATGCACCGGGCGCTCGTCGCGCGGATCCTCGAAGGCGACGGTCTGGCACCGCGTGACCTGCGCCGCGCCGCGTTCGACAACGCGGGGCTTGACGAGCCGATGCGCACGCTGATCGACAAGGTCGCCCACCACGCCTACAAGGTCACTGACGACGACATGGCCGCCGTCCTGGCGGCGGGTCTGAGCGAGGACCAGGTCTTCGAGATCGTGGTGTGCGCTGCCGTCGGCCAGGCCACGCGCCAGTACGAGAGCGGACTGGCCGCGCTTGCCGCGGCCACCGCCGAGGAGTGATCGATGCGCCTCACCATCCTCGACCGCGGGCATGATCTCCGCACGAAGGCCCTGCTGGCGCTCATCCGACTGGTGTCGCGCCAGCCCGTGGTCGACGCCGTCAAGCTGGCGCTCTATCGCCCCGACTTCTATGGGACCGGCGGTCTCACGCACGAGGCGATGCGGGGCCCATCTGCCTGGTCGGTCGGCGACCGCGAGCTGATGGCCGCGTTCGTCTCGAAGGTCAACCAATCCGAGTTCTGCATCACGGCGCATTCGGCGACATCGAGCATCTGGTACGGGGACGCTGGGAAGGTCGCCGCCACGCTTGCCGATCCAGAGACGGCGCCGATCGAAGAGCCGCTCCGGGCCACGCTGCGCATGCTACGCAAGCTGACCAAGGAACACACCCTCGATGCCGACGACGTGCGGGCCGTGCTGGCCGCGGGCGTCAGCTGACAGCAGGTTGAGGATGCTCTGGCAGTGAGCCTCGCCTTCAACATCATGGATCGATCGGCCGACGCCTTCGGTTTCCTCGTGGCGAGCCCGGCGGCGATGAACGCCGGCGCGAGGTACCTCCTGACCCGCGGCTACCGGTGAGATTCCCGCGTGACTTCCTTGACCTCAGGTCAACGTGAAGGAAAGTGAGACTCACGTGTGAACGCCATGTGATCTCTCCGCCTGGGCGCTCGTCAACCCTCGCTGCGTGGTGCTGGTGGTCGTCCTGTGGCCGAAGGATGTCGGGGTGGTCATCGACGTGGGCCGCCTCGTCCCGAGGACGCCGATCGTCGCCATCATGACAGGACGAACCCATCACTCCCCAGACGTACTTGGACCTCTTCGTGGCGAGGACCATCAACGTGCTGCCACTCCGTGCACGGCCGGAGATTCTCGTCGAAGCCATCCGCGCAGCGGTGCGCGGGATGGTGATCATGTCGGCCGAGGTGGTGCGCAGGGTCCTCGCAAGCGCGAGCGTCCGACCGATACCCGAGTGGCTGAGCGACCCCGAGGTCGCCCTGCTGGCGCGGCTGGCCTGCGGCGCGACCATCGAGACCCTCACCCGAGAGTTCGGCTACTCGGAGCGGGCGATGTACCGGCGGCTCAAGCAGCTGTGCCAGCGATTGGGGGTGTCGGGACGGGTGGACGCCATCGGGCTGGCGGCCCAGTGGGGGCTGACCGGCCCCCACCTCACTGTGACGGCCGAACCGAGACCAACATCCCGCAACGGGTGACCCGGATGACTCCCACCCGCATCGCACAACCGCAGTGGTTCTGATCGAGTCTGTCCGAGGTGCGGATAGCCCATAACCACTCCTGGTGAGCCGCGCGCGCAGGTTCAAAGGGCCACCGCAGTTCAAGGGGCCACAATGTCCCCAAGCGCCACGAGCCTGGCGACTCGATGATCGTCTGGTCCGAGGAACTCGACGAGGACACCTGCCGCCGCGGCGACGTCGAGCGTCCCGCCGAGCGCCATGGCCTCGAGATCCACCCAGTCCCTGCTCCGATCGAAGAAAGCCTTGAAGACCGCGAGGTCGCGGCAGGCGAGGACGGGAAGCCTGGCCGGGCCGAAGTCCTCCTGTCGTACACGCAGCGCGGCGTCCTCGTGGAAGCTCGTCGTGTTGAAGAAGAGGTCGACCGGCGTTTCGCCCCACCACAACCGGACTTGGCCGCCCCGCTGAATCGTCGCGACCGACTCCGCGTCGTGCTCGACGCCCGCGGGCAATGCCCCGAGCGCGGAGTCGGCCTCCGCCACCGGGAGAAACAAGTTGATGTCGAGGTCGACCGTCGCACGGGGATCGGGGATGCAGTACGCGAGCGCGATCGCTCCGCCGAACGCGTGCGGGACGCCCGCGCTCGCCAACGCAGTCGTGAGCTCGATGATCTTGTCCGGCAGGCTCATGCGCGGCCGAAGATCGCGTGGGGCGCGCTGGCACGCTGGTCGCGTGAACGGGTCGGCAACGTGTCCACCAGGAGCAGGACCTGCCATAGCTCCTCGCCGGCGGGGGCACGACGCGCGTCCCGCTCGGGGAGCACGGCCACCTCTGGCATGAGCCGCCAACCGGCTGCCTCGACGATCCGGGTCAGGGTGTCGATCCGTGGCGTCACACGCCCGGCCTCGTAGGCGCTGAGCGTCGAGTCCGACGTCCCGGCCCTGGCGGCGAGCTCGCGCAGAGTCAACCCCGACCTCGCACGAAGCGTGCGAAGAAGTCGTGCCGCATCCATGCCCTGATGTTATCAGAACAGATAGCAAATGACACGCGACACCCTCGCGGCGGGGCGGTAGCGGCAGACCTGCACGCCGGTGGCAGCCGGCGGTGGACGCGAGCTCAAACCGGCGGGCCTCCCCGTCGGTCGGGAACAAGGTCTTGCCGCCGCCCAGCGTGATCGGCTCGATCATAAGGACCAGCTCGTCGACCAAGCCGTCCGCCAGCAGCGCCCGGGCCACGGTGAGGCTGCCGTAGACGTAGATGTCGCCGCCGTCTTTCTCCCGCATCGCCGACACTTCGCGCACGAGATCGGCGGGGCGGATGATCGTCGTCGGCTTCCATGTGAGGTCGGCGTCGGTCAGCGTGTCGGAGACGACGTACTTCTGGGCCTGGTTGATCCAGTCGGAGAACGGGTCATCGCTGCGCTCCGGCCAGGCCGCCGCTGACACCTGGTACGTGCGCCGGCCTTGCAGCAGCACCTCGTTGCGCTGGGCGAATTCGTCGACGACACCGCCCATGACGTCGGGGTCGAAGTAGGGGATCGACCAGCCGCCGTGCCGGAACCCGCCGCTGGTGTCCTCCTCCGCACCGCCCGGCGCCTGCACCACACCGTCGAGGGTCATGAACTCGCTGACGACGACTCGCACCGTTCCCTCTCCTTGTCCGATCGGATCTGCCGTCTTGACGTTAGAGCGGGCCGTGACTCATCGCGACGGCCCGATCTCGCCGCCCGCCCGGTCCCACCACTCGAGGACCCGCAGGGCGCCAAGGGTGATCCAGCGGCTCGGCGTCCCCACGCCCCACCCGGACCCCTGAAGATCTGGCCTGCTTCGCCGACCACCCCAGCCTGCGCAGCGCCGCCGTCGGTCTCGGCAGCCCGTGACCGGGAACCGTGGTTGTGGACCGGTTGACGTGAGTTCGCGGGGGATGCAGGCACGCCCACGACGGTGTGAACGGGCGCCATGCCTTGCCTACGGCTCGACGCGGGTGACGCCGTCGATGAGATCGAGGTCGCGATCGAAGGATGCGACCATCCCGTCGTTGTGCTCGGCGGCCGCGGCAAGGTATGCCTCGGCAAAGTGCGCCCGCGTCGTCTCGTAGAACTCGACCGCGCGCACGAGGATGGACTCCTCGGCTGTGTGGATCGGTGGATGGGCAAGTACGGACCGAACCAGGGCGGAGACCTGAGCCCGGTTCTGCTCGTAGACCGACTCGAGCACGTAGATCAGCTCGGCCACGATGAGCGAGGGCAGCTCCAGCCTCGTCGCGTTGCGCAGGAACTTGGTGGCCCGCCGCGCCTGGTTCGCAGGCTGACCAGTGAGGTGGCGGACCAGGACGTTGGTGTCAACCAGCACTCAGGCGTTCCTGGCGGCCTGTGTGCGGTGGGCCAGATCGCGGATCTCCGACCAGGCCAGGTCGCGGACGTCGGCCGGGACGGGAACCGATCCGGCGAGGTCGAGCAGGTCAGGGGTGCGGGCGAGCACCGCTCGACCGTCGACGACGCGGAACAGCACGCGGTCCCCTTCGTGAAGATCTAGCTCTTCGCGGACCTGTTTGGGGATCGTCACCTGACCCTTGGCCGTGACGGTGGCGCTGACGTCCATGCTTCTCCTTACCTTGATGTAGAAGTAAGCATACCGTCGTCCCGGCACTTCCGAACCAACGCCCTGGGCATCTGTGGACCGGCGTTATCCGTAGACCTGCGCTTGTGCGCGGGGCAGGTCGTCCGCGGCAGAGAATCCGTGCTCGGGCACGCCGCTCCCCTTGCTGACGACAAGGCTGGTCAGGGGGGCAGATCGTTGTCTAGGCGGTACCGCTGGATCGGCTCGAGCACAACGGGCGGGGATCATCCCGATTGGCGCGAGCAGGCGGCGGTTGGTTGAACCAGGCGACCCACTCGAGCACGGCGAACTCGACGCCGCCGTTCGAAGCGTCTTCTATTGGCCGGCCAGCGGTTGGGACTGGTGGAGGTGATCCGTCATCTCCCGACCCCCATGGCCTTCCCCGGATGACGTTCCGTACTCCGTACGGGGACTTGGCCGGTTGGATGGAACAATGACCCAATAGAGCTAGTTCGAAAAGGCCTTCCCAGCTCCAATCAGAATGAGCGTAACTGACTAACGAGGTGCATAGTCTGACGTTGAAATTTGGCTCGTTTTCGCCATTGTTGGGAGCACTCTTCGCCAGGACGTAAGCGATGTACCGGCACGCGTATGCCGTGTCGGTTCTAAGTATCCGTTCAAAACCGGATAGGACGATCATGGGTCAAAACGTCGTGTGCGCTGTCCGCACTGCCGTGGGCTGAACACCAAACGCAACGGCAAGACCTGCTCGTCACCCCAAGGCCTGGACGG
>JBOGJI010000176.1:0-17362 GCA_050747865.1 Thermoanaerobaculia bacterium | reverse complement strand
GGGCGTCTCCTCCCGGATGCTGCGGAAGCGCTACCGCGTGCGGACACACCGGGAGCACCTATGGTCGCCGTCGTACTTCGCCGCCTCTTGTGGCGGTGCTCCGCTAAGCATCATCCGGCAATACGTGGAGCGCCATAGGCGCCCTGGCGAAAGCGCCTAACCCGGCCGTGAACGGTCGGACTTGCGGCGCTGAAAGCACGGTCAGGACCTCACGGAGCGGCGTCTGCGCGGTAGTCTCCGCGCCAGCTGCTGCACAAGGGACAGACGCCCCGCGGTGCGGACCTTGAACAGGAACCTCCAGCCCGCGTCTCGCCGCAGGATCTCGATCCGCGGTATCCGGTACGGATCCTGTCCTGCCCGCACCAGGCCCGGGCGGCAGGTGAACGCCGCCTGGAGCCCGGCAGCGCGCACCGCTCGCTCGACGCGTGCATCCGACTCCCCATAAGGGTAGGCGAAGATTCTCGGCCGTCTCAGCCCCTGATCCTCCAGTTCCTGGATCGAGCCCTCGATCTCGTCGCGAATCGCCTCCTCCGCCAACGACGGCAACTCTCTGTGTGACCGCGAGTGCGCGCCGATCTCGACGTTCATCCCGGCCAGCGCTCGCAACCCCTCGCCGTCGAGCAGCCGCAGCTCGGGGGCTCCCATCGCCCTGTCCCATTCGTTCGTGGCACCTACCAGGCCGCTCACCGCGAATGCCGCCGCGGGGATGCGCCTCCGCTCCAGGAGCGGCGCCGCGGTGCCGAGCAGGTCCTCGTAGCAGTCGTCGAAGGTCAGCAGGACCGGCCGTCGGGGCAGTCCCCCGCGACCGGACAGGAACCGCAAGAACTCTTCCACGCTCACGAAGTGATACCCGGCCCGCTCGAGACGATCCAACTGCCAGGCGAACTGATCCGGGGGGACGGCGAAGGTCCCGATCACGGAATCCCGTGCGGAGTCCGTGACCGCGTGGAACGCCAGCACGCGGGCGGGACGTGGTCGCGGCATGCCACCGGCCTCATGCACACCCCGCCAGTAGGTCCCGGCCACCGCCTGTCTGAAGAGCCGGGTCGTGACGCGATTCGCCACGCGGCGGTCGAGCAGCCACAGCGAGAGCCCGCGCAGCCGATTCGACAGCAGCCTCGCGATCGGGCCACAGGCCTGGATCGGGCGCCAGAAGAGCCGAACCGTCCATCGTCCGCTGCCATTCAGCGCGAACAGTGTTGTGGCCTGCTCGGGATGTTTGCGAGCGAACCCCACATCCGCTCTCCCGGCTTCGTACCACTGACGGAGGTACTGCCGCGGCTCGACGACATAGCGCTGCCGGCTGATCGCCCGCGGGTTGAACACGACCTTGTAACCCCGCTTCAGCAGTCGATAGCCGAAGTCGACGTCCTCGTTGCCGAACGAGCCCGCGTGCGTGAACTCGACGTCGAAGCCGCCCATGCGCTGGAAGACCTCGCGCGCGACGGACATCTGGCCGGTCAGCAGGTCGTGCAAGGTGAGGGGCGCGCCGGGGGCCGACAGGCGCGCCAGGCGTTCCTCGGCCCAGGACTCGACGCCGGCGCTCAGGAAGCCGGGCGGAGAATCCGGATGTAGAGGCAGGTGCCCGAGCACCGCATCGGCACCTTCCCGGTGCGACCGATCGTGCTCGGCGAGCAGCTCCGGATGCGCCTCCATGTCGTCGTCCAGGAAGAGCAGGATCTCGCCGGCCGACAGACCCGCCCCATGGTTCCGCGCCGTCGCCGCCCCTCGATTCGGTTGCTCGACGACCGTCAGCGGGAAGGGCACCCCGAGGCCCCGCAGCACTTCCGCGGACCCGTCGGTCGACCCATCGACGACAACGACGACTTCGAACCTGCCGCTGAAGGTCTGGCGTGACAGCGCCCGTACCGACGTCAGCACGACCTCTTTTCGCTCGAACGTCGGGATGACGACGCTGAAACGCGTTGCCGGCGCCATCGGCGTTTCTAGGACTCTGGGAGAGGCGGCGCAAACACTTTGATGGTCCAGGTCATTCGCGGTCCGGTCGACACGCGCGCCTGCGCAACCGCGGGATACATCGCATCGATCTTCTTCCAGATGCGTTGGTGGCGGACGTTGTCGATGCCCACGAACATGGAAACGATGTAGATGCCGCCCTCGGCGAGGAACGCCTCGTATCTCCGCAGAAGCCGTTCGGGCTCCGCGAAGTACTCCAGACACTCATTGAAGACGATCACGTCGACCCGCTCAGGCGGCTGGAAGGTGCTCGCGTCGGCCGCCACGAACCCCACGTTCTCGCTCTGCCTCGCCGCGGCTCGCTGGATTGCCTGCTCGGAGATATCCACGCCGAGGAAGCGGGAGTACTTGTCGCCGCACAACCTCTCTTGCAGCACACCTTCGCCACACCCGACCTCGAGGACGCTGCCGCCGGGCTTGACATGATGACAATAGCCGGCGACCACGCTGAACCGGGGCAGCTCGTCGGCGTCCCTCAGATAGTCCCATGCCCCGGCCGCGTATTCCTCATCGAGGAGCTCCCGGCCTCCCGGCATGGGCCTCGCCGGCAACGCGTGGGACAGCCAGAGCTTGCAGGTATCTCTCGCCCGGCCAATGGACGCCTTGAGGATAGGGCGCATGTTCGGTCGGTTCATGGGCGACCCCTATCTAGGATCTTCTGTTGGTGAGACGGAGTCGCCCGGCGAGCGCCGGAAAGGCCAGAGCCAGGTCGTCCAGCAAGCCGAGATCGGATCGTTGAGCCACCGACCAGAATATCACCGCGACCCCACCCAGGCTGAGCATCGCCGCCACGACCAGGCCGAACAGCCCCGGCATGAGGGCGCACAGCCCCCAGGCAGCAGCTCCGCCCGCCGCCGACAGCGCGGCGATGACCAGCAGGGGTCTGAGGGCGCTCCCGACGGAGTCGGCGAGCAAGTCCTTGGCGAACCAGCAATACATGAGCTGTGCCGCGACCACCGCCGGTACGGAAGCCAGGGCGGCTCCGGGCAATCCCCAATGGGCGGAGAAGAAGTAGAGGCAGGCGATCAGGACGGGAGTCTGCACCGCTTCGACGACGGCGAGCCGGCGCGGCTTGCCGACGCCCTTCAAGACAGGAAATATGGCGTCGCCGAGGAAGCCGATGATGCTGACGACGGTGAGGATGCGGATGATGGGCACCGTGGCGTCCCATTTCGGCCCCAGCACGTCGCCGACCAGAGCGGGGGCGAGGGCGATCAACAGCACGCTGCTGGGAAGCAACAGGGCGAACGAGCCGACGAGGACGGAACGGAAGGCGCGAGCCATCTTCCGCAGGTCGCGCTGCAGGCGGGCGTAGAGTGGAAACGTCACGTCGGGGATCACGCTGCCGGAGATCTCCGCGGGCAGGTACGCCAGGCGGGCGCCGAGGGTATAGATCCCGAGCGCGGCGGTGCCGAGCTGGCGGCTGACGATGAGACTCACCAGGGAGCTGCTGACCAGCCCGATGACGCCGGCCAGATAGAGCCAGCGGCCGAACTGGATGAGCGACCGGGTCGCCTCGCGATCCAGCGATAGGCGTGGCCGCCAGGGTGCTACGCAGTACGAAAGCACCACGACCGTGGCCGTCCCGGTCAAGGCGCCCCACACCAGGGCCCACACCCCCAGCAAGGGAGCCAGGCCCGCGGCGACCACCGCGCTCACGATCGCCTCCGGCAGACGGATGTAGGTCAGGGAGCGAAGCCGTAGATCACGAATCAGCTCCGCCACCTTGACGCTGGCCAGGGCCTCGAGCAGCGGACGCAAGGCGATGACCTGGATCAAGGCGACCGCCCGCGGCTCGGCGTACATCCGCGCCACCAGGGGGGCCGACACCAGAACCGCACCCGAGATCACCAGGGCGCGCAGCAGTCCGACGGTCCAGGCGGCCTCGTAATGCCGGGAATCCGCGTGCGGACGCTGGACGAGCGCCGGGATCATGCCGAAATCGGTCAAGCCGGCCAGGATCTCCACGGCCACCAGGGAGACGGCCATCAGCCCGAAGTCGTCCGGTGAGAGCAGGCGAGCCAGGATGAACAGCCGGATGACCATGATGGCCTTGACGCCACCATGTTCGGTCGCCTTCCAGAACAGCGCCGAGCCGGCTTGCCTGGCGATGGGTTCGCTCACGGGAATCGATGGTCCGTCAACGCAGCCATGCCTTCAAGCGCCTCTCGAGCTCGTCTTCGCTCCAATCCTGAACCCATAGCCGCGGCAGGCGGAACGGAGCCTCGCGTCCGGTCACCACTCCCGGCTCTGCCGTGCAGGCCCGCTCGTATCCCGCCTGTCGTACCCTGTCCACAATAGCCCCGTCGAAGTGGGCAAAGGTGCCGAAGGGATAGGCGAAGCTGGTCACCGGAGCGTCCAGCAATCGCGTGAGGACGCTCCGGCTGCGCTCGATCTCCTCTACCTGCGCTGCCGCGTCGAGCCTGCTCAGGTCCGGATGGCTGTGCGTGTGTCCTCCGATCTCGAACAATCCGCTGGCGTGCAGACGGCGCAGCTCTTCGCCGGTGAGGGAACGCGGCGGCGGCAGGCCATCTGCCTGATCCTCCGACAGCCGTCCGATGAGGGCATCCCGCTCCTCCTCCGCCATCCCGCTCAGCAGCCGATGCAGGCGACGATGGACGCCTGCGGCGGCGCGATTCTCGCGACCGGCAGACCGCTCGCCGGTCGCTTCCAGGTGGGCGCGAGCGACGGCCGGCGGGATGTGGATCATCCGGTCCCACCAGAAGACTCGCCCGAGGGCGCCCGAGACGGCAAACACCGTCGCCGGCACGCCGAACCGCTGGAGGATGGGCAGGGCGAGGGTGAGGATCTCCGAGTACCCGTCGTCGAAGGTGACGACCACCGATCGCGGACCGGTACCCGGCGCCGACGGCGCCAGATCGGCGAGCCTGGTCGGGCGGGCGAAGCGCGCCATGACGGCGATGTGGGCCGCGAAGTTCTCCGGGGTGACGCAGAGCGCGAAGGGATCGTGCTCCACCCGCGCGATGCGGTGGTAGAGGAGCACGACCGCGCCACCTCGCCATCGCGCCCGCATCAGGTTCCAGGCCCGCCGCACCCGATGCACGCCAGATCGACCCTCTGTCCTCACGAATCCGCCCGCACCGCGCGCATCCCTATGGACACCTGGTAGTCCGGATCCCGCGCCTCGAGCTCCTCGCGCTCCAGCTCCTCCGCTGCCAGACCCTGGAGAAACGCGATCGCCGCGAGCACGTTGCCGTAGACCGCGACCTCCACGTTGCCGCGCCCGAAGCTCTGCTCGGTCAGCCACCTGGCGGATCGGTCCGTCAGCCGCCAGTAGTCGCCCCAGGGTCCCTCCTCGTCGCGGTAGATCTGGCTGATCCCGGGCACGGTGGCGAGCAGCACACCTCCCGGCTTGAGGATGCGGTGCAGGGTATGGAGCGAGCCGGCCAGGTCCGGGATCAGATGCAGGGTCTGCGTGCAGACGACGCAGTCGAACGTCGCGTCCGGCAGCGTGCTTCCGCTGGCGAGATCGTCGACGTAGGTGGCCTTGGGATTACCGGGCGCGGCGTGGAGTATGTCGCTGCGCTCGACCCGATCGCCGCCGAAGCGCAGAGTGTACGCGTTGTCGCCGATCTCGAGCACGCGCCCGCGGATATCGGCGCTCCACCTGGCCAGGAACTGCTCGATGTAGTGACGGTCCACCGGCAGCCCCCGGTCTCCTCCCCACGAACGGCTGACCGGGGTGACGCGCCGCAGGTCGCCGAGGTCGACGGTCCCCACCGGCGGCCACCGGGAGGCGCGGACCAGCGACCGCCGCACGGGCCAGGGTAGCAGCCGCCGGACGAGGCGCCGCAGCCCCCGCCGCCCGCGCCCCGCGCTCGGCGTCATGCCCTCTCCCGCGCCGAGCCCGCCCGCTCCAGCACTTCCAGCGTCTCGCGCCCGCAGCGCTCCCAGGAGAAGCGCCGCGACCGTTCCAGCCCGGCCTGTGACAGCGCCGAGGCCAGGGCCGGGTCGCGCAGCACCTCGAGGATCCCGTCGCCGATCGCCTCCGGATCCTCCGGGTCCACCATCAGGGCGGCCGGTCCTGCGATCTCCTCGAGACCATTGCGGTCGGAGGTCAAGATCGGGGTGCCGCAAGCCATGGCCTCGGTCAACGGAATGGGGAAGGCTTCGAGATTCGACGGGTACAGGTAGAGATCGGCCAGCGAGTAGACCGCCGGAAGGTCCCGCTGATCGATCCAGCCGGGAAAGACCACGTCGGCGCCCCACCCTTGGTCTGGGATGTCGTAGGAACCGCGCAGCCGCTGGGCGTCCTTGCCGCCGACCACCAGCTTGTGCGGTAAGGCCCCGTGACAGCGCCGGTAGGCCTCGACCACGCCGCGGAAGTTCTTGCGGTCCCCGCCGTTGAATTTGGTCAGGGTCAGGATGAAGCGCTCGGGAAGCGCATAGCGGGCGCGAACCTCCGCCAGGACGCCCACGTCCTCCACCCGGCGGAAGTGTTTCGCCGGCGCGAAGTAGATCGTCCTCAGCTTCCCCGGGGGCAGGTCAAGGGCGCGATGGAAGTTCTCCGTCGTGTGCTCGGAGACGGAGATGACCGCCGCGGCCTTGCGAAAGTAGAGCGGCATGAGCCGACGGACCTGGAAGGCGTCGAACCTCCCGTAGAACCTGGCCTGCTCCGGGATGAACCAGTCGGCGCCGTGTACGACCATCACGGTGGCGCAGGGAGCGGCGAGCGGCACCGTGAACTTCGGGTGGAAGAGGACGTCGATCCGCTCCCTGCGGCAGGCGGGCGGAATCGCCACCTGGTCCCATAGGGTTTGATGGGGGGCGCGGACCACGCGCTCGGTGACGTGGGCGAGGGAGTCGTGGAGCCCGAGATTCTCCGGGTTCCGGTAGAGGAGTACGAACTCGTGCTCCGTCCCTCGAGCCAGCAGCTCCGTGAGGATGCCCCGCGTGTAGACTCCTATCCCACCCTTCTCATCGAGGGACCGGAGCATGATGCCGATCCGCATCTCTCATCTCCTCCCGGATGCCGCGTGTCTCGCGACATACTAGCAAGGAAGGGACTCGAGGTATGTCCGACGCCACGGTGGTAGCCGTGCTTATCTTGACCCTGAATCAGCGGGAGGCGACGCTGCGCGCCTTGAACAGCTTCTCGGCCGAGGAGCGCCGGCGCCTTCCCTTCCTGGTCTGGGACAACGGCTCGACCGACGGCACCGCGGAGGCGATCCGGGATCGCTTCCCGGAGGTGCACGTCCACTGGCAGCCCGACAACCTCGGCGTCGCCGGAGGCCGCAACGCGGCCGCGGCACTGGCACGACAGCGGTTCGATCCCGCGTACCTGGCGTTCGTCGACAACGACCTCGTCGTCACCGCCGGCTACCTGGACGCCCTCGTCGCCCCTATGCGCGCCGACCCGCGCGTCGGACAGACGCAGGCGAAGCTGCGCCTGCTGGACCGACCCGAGCTGATCAATGACGGCGGAGGATGTCAGGTGAGCTTCTGGCGCGGCCTCACTCGGCCGATCGGGTGGCTGGAGGTCGACCGCGGGCAATACGACGTCCCCCGGCCCTGCATCGCTGGAGGGGGCGCCATGATGGTGCGCGCCGACCTGTTCTGGGAGCTCGGCGGCTTCGACGAGATCTTCCACCCCGTGGGCCCGGAGGATCTCGACTTCTCACTGCGCCTCCGGAAGCGGGGCTTCGTCGCCCTCTACACCCCTGCCGCCCTCGCCTATCACGAGGTCGTCCACACCTACGGCGGCGGCCGCTATACGGAGGACTACGCTCGGGTCAAAGCGCGCAACTGGCTCCGCTTCCTGCGACGTCACGGCAGCTGGTTGGAGAAGGCCGGGTTCTTCCTCCTGGGGATCCCGCTCATCCTGGTGCGTCTGACCTGGCGCGAGGCGAGGCGAGGCAACATCGGCGCCATCGTCGGCTCCTGGCGCGGCGTCCGGGAGGCCCACCGCCGCCCGAGGTCCGACGGGGGTACCCGGTGAGCGAGAGAGTCCAGCAGGATTCGGGAAAGCGCATGCGAATTCTGGGAATCACGGACGGCCAGACCAGCGGTGCGGCGATCATCGAGGACGGCAGGATCCTCGCCGCGATCAACGAAGAGCGGATCGTCCGCATCAAGCTGGCCCGGGGTTTCCCGCGAGAGTCCATCAGGGAAGTCATGCGACTGACCGGCACCGCGCCGGAGGACATCGGTCATGTCGCCGTCGCCCAGGTCAACATGGAGCTCCACGAAGACGTTCTTCCGTGGCCGGGCTGGTTCGAGGCGCGTGGCGAAGACGGGGACGTGAGCACGGCCTTCTTCAAGTTTGCCTCGCGCTTCGGCGGCATCGCGCCCCGGGTTCCGGGGCTCAAGAAGGCGTACCACGCGCTGCGCACACCGGTGTACGCGTACCGGCGCAAGCGGATCGCGGAGATCCTGCGCGACGAGCTCTCGATCGCCGCCAGGCCGCGCTTCGTGTCCCATCACTACGCGCACGCGACGTCTGCCTACTACACGAGCCAGTACGACGACGCCCTCGTCGTGACGATGGACGGCGGCGGTGACGGTCACAGCTCGCACGTGTACAGCGCCAGGGGAGGACATCTCAGGAAGCTGAACACGGTGGATTCGTACGATTCGCTCGGCAATTACTACGCCTACGTCACCGCCCTCTGCGGTTACAAGGCAAAACGACACGAGGGCAAGATCACCGGCCTCGCCGCCACCGGCCAGCCGTTGTACCGCGAGCTCTTGGCGGGGATGATCGCCTGCCGCAACGGGCACCTGCACAATGACGGCAAGGTCCTCTTCAACAAGGCGCTCGAGCGGATCCGGTCGCAGCTGCCCCGGGGCTGGACGCACGCCGACCTCGCCGCATCGATCCAGAAGGTCGCCGAGGACGTGGCGACCGCCTACGTCGCCCACTGGGCCGCGGAAACGGGGCACCGGAACGTGGCGCTCGCCGGCGGATTGTTCGCCAACGTCCGCATAAACGAGGAGATCCAGCGCCTGCCGGGCGTGGATCGCGTGTTCGTCCACCCGGCCATGTCCGACGAGGGGCTGGCTGTAGGCGCCGCGCTGGCCCAGCAGGGCGCCCTCTGGCGACACTCGGGCGAGCCGTACCTGCCCCGCGACCTGCCGAACATCTACCTGGGCAACGGCTATTCGGAACGTGAGATCGCCGAGGCGCTCGCGCGTGCGGGGCTCGAGTTTCACGCCTCCCCCGGCACGGTGGAGACGGAGATCGCGAAGCGGCTGGCCCAGGGGAACGTCGTGGCCAGGTTCGCCGGTCGGATGGAATACGGCCCCCGGGCGCTTGGAAACCGCAGCATCCTGTACCAGCCGGGCGATCCGTCTGTCAACGACTGGCTGAACGACATGTTGAGGCGCACCGAATTCATGCCCTTCGCGCCAGCGGCGCGCTGGGAATCCGCCCGCGACTTGTTCGACATCGACGGCGACTCGCTGGACGCGGCCCGGTTCATGACTATCACGTACCCTTGCCGGCCGATCATGCGTGAGAGGTGCGCGGGTGTGGTGCACGTGGACAACACCGCCCGGCCGCAGCTCGTGCGGGAAAACGACAATCCGTCTCTCTACCGCATCATCCGGGAGTTCGAGGGCCTCACCGACCGCCCGACGGTGATCAACACCTCGTTCAACATCCACGAGGAGCCTATCGTCCGTACGCCCGACGACGCGGTGAGAGCCTTCCTCGACAGCTCGCTCGACTGGATCGCGCTCGGCGATTTCATGGTGAAGGGCCCGATCGGAAGCCAAGCGAAGCGCCTATAGCGCCGCCAGCGTGGCCCGCAGTCCCTCCTCCAGCTCCACCCGCGGCCGGAACCCCAGGCGCTCCTCGGCTGCCCGCCCGGTGAACGCGTTGTCGTGCTCGAAGAAGGCGAGCGAGCGGCGCGACATCGGGGGTTGCCGCCCGAGGGCCCGAAATCCCATCTCCACGGCCAGGGCCAGCGCCCGCACCAGCGGCCGGGGCAGGCGCCGGATCGGCGCCGCAACACCTTGGACGCGTGCGCACGTCTCCACCAGCTCGCGGACGGTGACGGCGCGCGGTCCCACGATCAGGTAGGGGCGGCCGGCCGCGGGCTCCGGCGCCTGCGCGGCGAGGAGGAAAGCCTCCACGGCATCGGCGACGTAGATGGGGTGTCGGAGGTTCGATCCATCCCCCGCGTAGAAGAACCTTCCCCGGCGAATCGTCCGCAGGAGCTTCGCGGTGCGCGGGCATCCCGGCCCGTAGACCCAGCCGGGGCGCAGCACGACCAGCGACACCCCTTCCCTCTCGGCGCGTTCGAGAGCCGCCTGCTCGCCAAGGAGCTTGGTCCGCTCGTATTCGCTCGTGGGGTGCTTGGGAGCGTCCTCGTCCGCGGGAGGGTGGGCCACGTGGCCGTACACCCCCACGCTGCTCGCGTGGACGAGCCGGCGCACTCCCTGCCGAGCGCAGGCCGCGACCAGCGTGTCCACACCCGCGACGTTCACCGACTCGTACCAACCCCTGGGCGCGCGCAGCTCGAGGTGAGCGCTGGCCAGGTGGAAGACCGTGTCTGCGCCCCGAATCGCCTCCGCCATCGCCGGAGCGTCGCGGATGTCGAGCGCGTGGTACTCGATCTCGGGGCTCTCCGGGAAGGCCTGTGCGGGGTGCCGATCGACTCCCCGGACGCGCCAGCCGTCCGCAACCAGCCGGCGCACCAGGTGCCGGCCGATGAAGCCCGCGGCGCCGGTGACGACGGCGACCGCGGGGTGTGGATCGCGTGGTGAAGTCATCGAGGCCTGCGGGCGGCGATTGCCACGGCGTAGCCGCCCCGTCCCGGCACGATGCGATCCAACTTGGAGATGGCGCGGAGCAGAGGAAAGAGGCGGGCGTAGAGGCGGTACGCTCCCCCGACCCTTTCCAAATCGGCGGACGTGGAGGGAGCGATCTCGCCCTCCCGGGGCTTCTCCGCCACGGCCCGCGGGAGCATCTTCACGTACGCGAAGTTGATGGCGAGCTCGATCGCCTCGGTGAAGAAACGCGAGTAGGCGCCCCTGGCCTCGGGCACCAGCCCCACCGCGCGGGCCATGGCCTCCAGCGCCTCGGCGGTATATCCCTGGACATGGTGGCCATAGACCTCGGGAGACATCCCCAGCACCCGTTTCGCCACGGCGAGGGGGAGCCGGGGATTCCCGTTCGGCGTGGTGAGGACAGCCCGTCCACCGGGAGCCAGGACGCGGGCGATCTCCCGATTCAGCGGCCGCACGTCTCGCAGATGCTCGTGCACGTCGATGACCACGACGTGGTCGAAGCGGGCGTCGGGAAAGGGGAGCTCGTCGGCAGACGCGTGGTGGACCGGATCGCCCAGCAGGGAGGCGATCGAGGCGATCCGATCGGCCTCCATCTCGGCCCAGCTCCAGCGCCCGCCCGCCTCCCGGAAGTGGACGTTGAGGGCCCCCGTATTGTCCCCGCAGGTGAGCAGGAGGCAGAGCTCGTCCTCCAGTGGCCCCACCATGGTCAGGAGCAGCTCGAGCTTCTGGCGCTTCTTGAGCGAGCGCTCGAACACTTCGAGCGGCCACGCGGCCGCGGCATCGGTCGCGAGCTGCGGATTCATCGGTCCTGCAAGGATACTTCTTCCCGCCCCAACCCTGTAGTGCCGGACGCCGGGGACTGAGCGCGATCCGCTCGCCCACGACAGGCGAGAGCGCGTTTGCCAATTTTTGCCAAGCTTGTTAGCCTTATTCCATGAGCACGATGAACATCTCCCTACCCGATTCGCTGAAGGCCTTCGTTGAGGAGCAGATCGTGCAACACGGCTATGGCACGATCAGTGAGTACGTGCGCGAGCTGATCCGAAAGGACAGGGATCGGCTACACCTGCGCAACCTCCTGTTGGAGGGTGCCTCCTCCTCACCCAGCAGGCAGGCAGACGCAACCTACTTCGACGTTCTGCGGAGTCGCGTTCGCGGAAGTGTTCGGAGTTGAAGAGCAAGCCGGTCATCCCGCGGGAGCTGGCCAACGGGGACGTGGACGAGGCGGTGGCCTACTACCTGAGCGAAGGTGCTGCGCAAGCGGCTTTCGACTTCGTCGATGCCCTGGAGCAGGCGTACACGCACATCAGTCGACATCCCGCCAGCGGCTCCCCTCGCTACGGGCACGAGCTGAGCATCCCAGAACTGCGTTGTTGGCCGTTGGCTCGCTTCCCCCACCTCGTCTTCTATGTCGAGCGCCAGGACCACATCGACGTCTGGCGCGTACTGCACGGGAAGCGGGACGTCCCCGCGTGGATGTATGAGCCCCCTGAGCTCTGACATCGATCGCCAGCGGCCCACCACGCCTTCGCGCGCACCACTGTGGGAGATCTGCCAGCTCCACACCTTCCGCCAGAGCCTCATCCAACGCGCCGGGCGACTGACTCGACCCCAAGGCACCTTGACCCTGACCATCAGTGCCAACCGAACGGTCAGAGACGAGCTGTTGCATTTCTCCGATCAGCTTCGGGCCGCCGCCTGAACCCCTCGATCACGGCGCGTAGCGCCGTCCGCTGCATGCTGTTGTTAGACAGCCCCCTCCGATGGTGCACCAGCCTTCCCTTCGCCCGCGCCCACGGGGAACCGCGGCCGAATGAACTCCTGGGTGCTCTCGGGAGACAGCTTCACGGTCCCGGGCCCGCTCCGCACGAAGAAGTCGCCCGCCGGCGCGGCCTCCATCTCCTTCCACTTCAGGAAGACCGGCTCCGGGCTCCGCTGGCAGCTCACGACGCACACGGTCTTGCCCTGCACGACCTGTGTCTTTGGGTCGATGCAGGTGCCGGCTCGATCTCCGAGGCCATTGCGCACGACCTGCGCCAGGTGGCGCATGAACTTGTCGTCGCTCTCGAGCCGGTCACGCTCGATGCCGACGATCGCGCCATCGTCCGCCACGCCGATCAAGAGGTCACCGCCCTCGGTGTTCAGGAACGCGGCGATCGTCTTGAGCACCGCATGAGTGATCGCCTGGTCGTCCTGCCGATCCTCCTTCAGGTTCCAGCGCAAAGTGGATTTGAACTCCAGCGTCTTCGACTCGCCGCGCCGGATCAGCTCTTCGGCGTTGCGGTGGGCGCGCAGGTACTGGTCGAAGAGGAAGTTCTTGATCGCCTCGCCGAAGGCGCGGTCGTCGGTGATGCGTTTGTAGAGGTCGAAGTTCGAGTCGACGATCTCCTGGATGACGTGCTCGACCTTCTGGTCGAAGGTGAGCCGGACGTTCTCCCGCGTATTGACCCTGGCGGCAGCATCGAGCGCGGCGTCGTCGTCGAGCTTCGACATCATCTGGCCGAGCGTCACGCGGTGCTCGGGGCCGAGGTTGAGGCCAAAGCGCTCGTTCAGCTCGGCGATGATGCGGGAGAGCGTCTCCAGCTCTTCCGCGTCCACCCCGTACCCGCTCTTGGTGCTCACGGGGTCCAGCACGCCCGGCCGGCGTTCCAGGGCGATCTTGCCGCCGCCGGTCTGCTGGATCCGGTAGGACTCCATGTCGATGTTCTGCTGCACCTCGCGCGGCAGCTCGACGCGGTCGGCGGGCAAGAGACGCCGCAGGTACCTCGCGAAGACGTGGAGCTTCTCGAGATCCGCGTCGGCGAACGTGAGCACCTGCGCGAGAAACGCATAGAGCCGCACGTAGTCGGTGAGCTGGCCCCGGAAGTCCCCCTGCTCGTCCTCCGCCATCGCCTCGAAGTGTCCGACCACGGGCGCGAGCACGACGTACAGACGGTCCTGCGTCGCCTTGGGGTCGAAGTAGGCCTTGGCGAAGGCGTCCACGTCGGCCTCGGTGTAGACCGGGAAGGCAGCCAGCCGCGTCTGGATCTGGTAGAGCAGGTTCGGATCGGTCGCCTCCGAGAGCAGCGTCGTCTCGTAGTAGGGCTCGAAGGCCGCCTTGATCTCCTCCGACTCGTTGGCGAAGTCGAGCACCAGCGTGCCCTTCTTTTCGGGAGGTAGAGTGCGGTTGAGGCGCGAGAGCGTCTGCACCGCGTTCACGCCGCCGAGCTTCTTGTCCACGTACATCGTGTGCAGCAGCGGCTGGTCGAAGCCGGTCTGGAACTTGTTGGCGACGACGAGGAACCGGTACTCGGACTGCTCGAAGGTCTTGGCGGTCTGCACCTCGGGGAAGCCGTTCATCCCCGACTCGGTGAAGGACTGCCCGCCGTCCTGGACGGTCCCCGAGAAGGCGACCAGCGCCTTGAAGGGGTAGCCGCGCTCGGCCAGGTACTTGTCGACCGCCAGCCGGTAGCGCACCGCGTGCAGGCGTGAGCGGGTGACGATCATGGCCTTTGCCTTACCGCCGATCTCGCCCTGCACCTTGGCGGCGAAGTGCTCGACGCTGATCCTCACCTTCTCGCCGATCGCGTGCGGGTGCAGCTCGACGAACGACTTGAGCAGGTACTCGGCCTTCTTCTTGTCGTAGCGCGGGTCGTCCTCGACCTTCTTCAGGAGCCGCCAGTACGCCTTGTAGGTCGCGTAGTTCGCGAGCACGTCGAGGATGAATCCCTCCTCGATCGCCTGGCGCATGCTGTAGAGGTGGAAGGGCGCGAACTTGCCGTCGGCGCGCCTGGTGCCGAAGAGCTCGAGCGTCTTGGGCTTGGGCGTGGCGGTGAAGGCGAAGGTCGAGAGGTTGGGCAGCCGCCCGCGCTTCTCCATCTCGGCCAGGATCGTGCTCTCCAGCTCCTCCTCGGGCGTCGCCGCCCCCGTCTCCTCGGCCTCCGCCTCTTCGAGGGAACCCGAGCTGAGCACGGCCTTCAAGCTCTTGGTGCTCTCGCCCGACTGCGACGAGTGCGCCTCGTCCACGATCAGGGCGAAGCGCCTGCCCGGCAGCTCGCCGATCTCCTTCGCGATCACCGGGAACTTCTGCAGCGTGGTGACGATGATCGTCTTGCCCGACTCGAGCGCGTCCTTGAGCTGGCGCGAGGTGGTGTCGATGTTCTCGACCACGCCGAGCGTCTGCTCGAACTGGCGCATCGTGGTCTGGAGCTGGCGGTCGAGGACGCGCCGGTCGGTGACGACCACGATCGAATCGAAGACGCGCCGGTCCCTCGCGTCGTGCAGCGTCGCGAGCTGGTGGGCGAGCCAGGCGATGGTGAAGCTCTTGCCGCTGCCCGCCGAGTGCTGGATCAGGTAGCGCTGCCCCGCGCCTCGCGAGCGCGCATCGGCCACGAGCTTTCGCACGGCGTGGAGCTGCTGGTAGCGCGGGATGATCAGGAAGCGCGTGCCGGTCTTGCGGCCCCTCTCGTCCTCCTCCTCGACCTCGTGGATGAACTGGCGTACGAGGTCGAGCACGCTGCCCTTCGCCCAGCTCTCCTCCCAGAGGTACGCGCTTGCGTAGCCCTTCCGGGTCGGCGGCACGGGCGGGTTCCCGGCGCCGCCGAACTTGCCCTGGTTGAAGGGCAGGAAGTTCGTCTTCGGCCCGGCCAGCTGCGTCGTGACGTAGACCAGGTCCGGATCCACCGCGAAGTGTGCGAGGCAGCGCCCATACGCAAGGAGTGGCTCGCGCGGGTCGCGGTCGTTCTGGTACTGCCGGATCGCGTGCTCGACCGTCTGGCCCGTGAGCGGGCTCTTGAGCTCGGCGCTGAAGATCGGGATGCCATTCAGGAACAGCACCAGGTCGAGGCTCTTCTCGTTCTTGGCGCTGTAGTGGAGCTGGCGCACGGCGGCGAAGAGGTTCCCCGCGTGGAGGCGCCGCGTCTCCTCGTTGAGACCGCTCGCGGGGCGGAAGTACGCGAGGCGGAACTTGCAGCCCGAGTCCTTGATGCCGCTCCGCAGCACCTCGAGCGCACCGCGCCGCTCGATCTCGGCGGCGAGGCGCCGGAGGAACTGCTCCTTCACCGCGGCGCCGTGGTGCTGCGTGAGCCTCTGCCACTCCTTCGGCTGCGTGGCGAGCACGAAGTCCACGGCGTCGCGCGGCAGCAGGCAGAGCGCGCGGTCGTAGTCCTCGGGCTGGCGCCTCAGGTACCCGCCCGGCGGCGCGTCACCGAAGGCTGGCGCCGTCTCGCGCACGGCCGTCGCATCCCCGGCGCAGGCGTCGGGGCCGTGCTGGAGCAGGCCGCACTCGATCGCTTCCTCGAAGGAACGCTCGGAGACGTCAACCATGCCGAGGCCTCTGCTTCCGCGGTGCCGGCCCGCCGCCCGTCAGCGTCTCGCGCCCGCCCTTCACGAGCTCCACGTGTGGATCGAGACGATACCGGCAGTCGAGCATGGTCCGCCCCTCGGATTGCCTGTGGGGCTGGATCGATCTCGAGCCAGCCACGACGAAAATCGAAAGTGGGCCGTTCGATTTTCAGGGTCGCGGTGGAGCCGCGGCGGGCCGAGGGAGCGCTCGGCGATCGCGAGGGTCATGGACGCCTCCGGCCGCGGCGAGTCGCCGGTCGTGGTGCGAGCCGGGGCGGCTCCTCCAGGATCTCGAGGATCGCGCGCGCGCAGTAGACGCGGTTGCGCCGTGCCTTGCTCGCGAGCGCGACGATGCCCGCCGCCTCCAGCCGGTCGATCGCCCTCTGGGCGGTGGTGAAGGCTACATCCAGGCGCTGCGCCAGCTTGTTCACGGTCCAGAACGGATTCTCCGCGAAAAGGTCGAGCGTCCTTTCTGGCAGCCGCGATGGGGCCTTCGCGAGCCGCTCGCGCCAGCCCGACAGCAGGCCGTCGATCCGCTGGATGCGGCCGAGCGCATCCTCCGCTTGCCCGGCCGCCCCCGCCAGGAAGTAGCCCAGCCACTCCTCCCACTCACCGCGCTCGGTGACGCCGGAGAGACGCGCATAGTACTCCGCGCGCGTGGCCTCGAACCACGCGCTCAGGTAGAGGAGCGGCGCGGGGAGCACGCCCTTCGCGATGAGGAGCAGCGTGATCAGCAGCCGACCCACACGGCCGTTGCCGTCGAGGAACGGATGGATCGCCTCGAACTGCGAGTGTGCGAGCGCCACATGGACGAGCGGCGGCAAGCTGTCGTCGTGGAGGAACTTCTCCCAAGCACCGAGGCAGCTCATCAGGCTTTCCGTAGGGGGCGGTACGAAGCTGGCGTCGGCCAGCGTGCAACCCGCAGGGCCGATCCAGTTCTGGCTTCTGCGAAACTCGCCCGGCGTGGCCACATCGCTGCGCACGCCGCGCATGAGCTTCTCGTGCAGCTCGCGCACCAGGCGCAGCGAGAGCGGCAGCGTGCGCAGGCGCCCCACGCCGTACTCGAGCGCGACCACGTAGTTTCCGACCTCGCGCAGATCGTCGGGGCTGCGAGCGACCGCCGCGCCGGCTTCAGCGGCGAGCAGCTCGCCCAGCGTCGCCTGGGTTCCCTCGATGCGACTCGAGAGCACGGCCTCGCGACGGACGAAGGGGCGGATCAGGAGATGCGGATTCGGCAGCCGCCGACCCTCGCCGGCGAGCCGGCCCACCGCGCGGTCCGCGCTCGAGAGCGCCGCGGCGAGCCCCGCGC
>JBOGJI010000175.1:0-12632 GCA_050747865.1 Thermoanaerobaculia bacterium | reverse complement strand
TCGCTCGTCGGTCACATACTAATGAGTATGCTCACTCCTCGCTCCTTGCATACGACCCGCAAGCCCCTGGCGCGCGACCCACGGGAGATTCAGTCACAGGCTCTGAGCTCGGGCTCAGATGTAGCCGAGACTGCGGAGGCGGTCCAGCTCCTGCTGCGAGAGGCCTTCGGTTGCTTGCTCGCCTTGCGGGAGCCGAGCCGCTTCGGCATGGTGCCGCCAGGTCTGCAGGATCGAAAGGAGGCTGCGGACGACGGCCGGATAGCGGGCGGCGACGTCGTGGCGGTCGAAGGGGTCGCGGCTGCGGTCGAACAGCTCGACCTCGGGGCCGCCGGGCGCGGGAGCCGTGTGGTGGACGAGCTTCCAGCGATCCAGGACCACGGCGGTGCCGGCGGTCTCGTGCGGCGGCGGGGCGGCGGGATTCTTGGTGGCGGCCTTCTCCACGATCGCGGGCGACGGTCTAGATCCTCCCGCGTCGCCACCCAGGATCGGGACCAGGCTGCGGCCCTGGGCTCCGGCGGGCACCCGCAGGCCCGAGAGCTCCAGCAACGTGGGCATCAGGTCGAGTGTCTGCACGGTCTCCTCCACCACGGTGCCGGCGGGGACCCCGGGGCCGTGGAGGATCAGCGGCACATCGGCGAGCTCGGCGTAGACCGACTGGCCGTGGAAGTGGCGGCCGTGTTCCAGGAACTCCTCGCCGTGGTCGCTGGTGAAGGCGAGCAGCACGCGGTCGGCCAGCCCCAGCGCGGCGAGGTGGTCGACCAGCCGCCCGAGCTCGTCGTCCATGGCCCGGATCGAGCCGTCGTACCAGCCGACCTCATGGGCCACGTAGGCCCCGGGGTCGATTCCCGCAGCGACCAGCTCGTCCCGCGTCGGCATCCGGAAGCGGCGCAGCAGCGGGTCGGCGATCTGCTCGCGCGCGGCCTCCTGCTGGCGGGCGAATGTCCCGTCGAACGCCGGATCGCTCCACAGGCTGTCGTACGGCGCATAGGGCTCGAACGGATCGTGCGGGTCGGAGACGTGCAGCAGCACGAAGAACGGCACTTCGCGGTGCGCCTCGAGCCACGGCAGCAGGCGGCCGACGAGCTCGCGGGCGGTCTTGGACTCGAGCTTCCGGGGCAGGGACCCCGACTCGTGGATCTCCTCGAAGCCCTGGTGGAGATTCGTGACTCGCCCGACGAAGGGGATCGAGGCCAGGGCCAGGGTCGCGTAGCCCGCCTCGCGGTAGGTCTCGGCGAGGGTCTCGGCCGCGGCCGGCAGCCGGTCGGGAAAGTCCAGCACACCGTGGGAGGACGGATAGAGCGAGGTCAGGATCGACGGCACTGAGACCTTGGTCCAGGTGGCCTGCGCCAGCGCGTCCCGGAACAGGACGCCCCCGGCAGCCAGATCGGTCAGCACAGGCGCGGTATCCCGCTCGTACCCGTAGACGGACAGGTGGTCGCGGCGCAGGGTGTCGGCCACGACCAGGATCACGCCCTGTGGCGGCGCGTTTGCGGACGGCAGCGGCACGCGCCACCGCACCGCGGGAGCGCCCCAGAAGCCCACCGCTCCCTGGCGCTCGGATCGCAGGGTGAGCTGGAGATCCACGGACCGCCCCGCCCAGCGCGCGAGATCGATCCGCGCCGGCGACCAGCCCTGCTCGCGCGTCACGGTCCGTTCGAACAGCGGCACGCGCCGGTCTCCGACCGTCGCGCCGACCTCGAAGGTCACCGGCCCCTCCTCCACCGTTCCCACCGCGAGATCGAGCACCGGCCGCTCCGGCAGCTCGAGAGGAAAGCGCCAGGTCTCGGGGCTGCGCGCCACCAGGGTCTCGCGGTAGATCTCTCCCAGCCCCTGCCAGGCGACGCCGGAGGGGATCCCCGCCAGGTGCTCGCGGCGGAAGATCACCCGCACGCTCTCGATGCGGAAATCGCTGTCCGGGGTGTCGGTCGGCAGCAGAACGAGCTGGCGAATGGCCCCGGCGGTGACCGCCCACGGGCTCTCGAGCCGGTAGACCTGGGTCTCCTCCCCCGGCACGACGGGGGCGTCGAACCCGCGCGAGAAGCTGCTCAGGAGGTCTCGCGCCGCGGCCAGCGAGAACGTCTCGGCGCCCAACAGCTCAACCCGCAGGGTTCCGGGGCGAGACGCCGCCATCCGCACCTCCACCGCGTGGACCGGCTCTCCGGGGTCGATCGTCGGTCGCCAGGCGACGTGGAGGATCGGCTGCTCGCTGGAGCTGCGCCCGACGAGCGCTCCGTCCTCCACGCGCAGGCGATCGACACCCGCACCGGCCCGCCAACCCGCGGTGTCCGCGCCGGCGAACGTCCACTCGGTCGGCTGCGGCTCCTCCCAGGCCGTCGGCCTGTTGGTGACACGCGCCGCGTCGACGAGATCAATCAGACGCAGACTGGCCGGCCCCGGAGCTTCCGCGACGCAGCTCCACAGGAGACCTGCCATGAATCCCGCCGCGAGAAGAGAACGCACCACGTCCAGACGATAGCCCAGACTCCGGATCTCCCGGTCGCGGAGGATGACGGGCGACAGGCACTTGACAAGGGGCGATGCGCCTGTCTACAATTGACCGGTCGGCCAATCAATGACTGTCGAGCCGACCGCCATGACACCTCGACGCAACGCCGAAGCCACCCGGACGGCCATCCTCGATGCCGCCGAGCGCCTCTTCCTGGAACGCGGTCCGGCGGCAGCGTCGATGAGCGCCGTGGCGCAGGCGGCCGGGGTCACGAAGAGCCTCATCCACCATCACTTCGGGTCGAAAGAGGGTCTGTGGACGGCGGTCAAGGATCGCCGGTTCGAGGTCTACGCCGAGCTGCAGAGGCGCTTGCTGACGGAGCCCACCTCGACCGCCGACCTGTTGAAGCGCTCGATGGAGGCCTACTTCCGCTTCCAGAGCAAGAACCCCGAGTTCGCGCGTTTCCGGAGCTGGTTGCGACTGGAGACCCAGGACTCGCCCCCTTTCGGGCAGGGCGAGGAGCTGGTCCGCCTGGGCGTCGCCAAGGTGCGCGAGGCCCAGGAGCGTGGCGAGCTGCGGTCCGACGTCCACCCGTTCTCGATCCTGACCAGCCTGCTCGGCGTGATCGATCACTGGTTCGAGGATCGCCCCGTGCGCGTGGCCCTCGCCGAGACGCTCGCCGGACTCCCCGACGACGAGGCCTACCTGCGCGAGCTCCTGGCAATGTTCTTTCAGGGGATTCTGCCGGAGACCGGGTGATTTTTGTGTGCTCGTCTGCTGACCGGTCGGCCGATCTACTATAGATACTTTGGAGCTCGAGAAGAGAAAGGAGATCCCATGATGAAGACCTTCGTGACCGGCGCCACCGGTCTGCTCGGCAACAACCTGGTGCGCCAGCTCCGTGCCCGCGGCCACGATGTCACGGGCCTGATCCGCTCGCCGGAGAAGGCGGAAATGTTGCTCGGTAACCTGGAGGTCGACTGGGTGGTCGGCGACGTGCGCGCTCCCGACGGCTTCGCCTCCGCTCTCGAAGGCTGCGACGTCGTGTTCCACACCGCCGCCTACTTCCGCGAGTACTACCAGCCCGGCGACCACCAGCGTGTGCTGCAGGAGACCAACGTCGCTGCGACGCTGGCCCTCATACGCCTGGCGAACGAGCGCGGCGTCCACAAGTTCCTGCACACCGGGTCGAGCGGCATGATCGGCGCGGAGCCGGACGGCTCACCGAGCGACGAGGAGAGCCCACCGCCTTCGCTGGCCGCCGACAACCTCTATTTCAAGAGCAAGCTCGAGGCTGCCGCCGCCATCCGCGCCTTCGAGTCGCCGCACGGCATGGCGGTGATCGAGATCCTGCCCGGCTGGATGTGGGGCCCGGGCGACGCCGGCCCGACGAGCGCCGGGCAACTCGCTCTCGACTTCCTCGCCCACAAGCTCCCGGGTGTGCCGCCGGGTGGCATGGAGGTCGTCGACGCGCGGGACGTCGCCTCCGCGATGATCGCAGCCGCCGAGCGCGCGGCTCACGGGGCACGCTATCTCGTGGCGGGCCACCCGATGACATTGGGCGACATCTTCGCCGCCCTCGAGCAGGCGAGCGGCGTGCGCGCCCCGAGGCTCCGCATTCCCTACGCTCTGGCGATGCTGTTCGCCGCCTTCGAGGAGGCCCGATCGCGCTGGACGGGAAAGCCGGCAAAGGTGACGCGGACGGGGATGAAGACCATGAACCTCCACCGGCTCGTGAGCTCTCGACGGGCCGAGAGCGAGCTCGGCGTCACCTTCCGGCCGTTCGCCGACACCGCGCGCGCCGTCGTCGACTGGTACCGGACACAAGCCGCCCGTCGAGAAGCGGAGACGTGAAATCGATCTCCGGGCTCATGCCTCACGCGCCGGTACCGGGGTGGTGTGCTCGAGAAACGCCTGCCGGAGGCGCAGGGTCACGTCTCCCGGCCGCCCGCTTCTGACCGGGCGGCCGTCGATCGTCACCACCGGCAGCACTTCGGTCGTGGTGCCGGTGAGGAATGCTTCCTCGAGCCGCGGCAGATCCTCGACGCGCACCGCGGCGAGGCGTGTCGGAAGGCTCAGCTCGGCGGCCAGCTCGAGCACCAGGCGCCGGGTTACGCCGGGCAGGATGAAGGGCGACTCGGGGAAGGTGACCAGGCCGCCTCCCAGCACCGCGAAGAAGTTGCTATGGCTGCCCTCGAGCGCCGCGCCGTCGCGCACCAGCAGAGCCTCATAGGCGTCGGCACGGACGGCCGCCTCCTTCGCCAGGACGTTGGCGGTGAGCGAGAGGGTCTTGAGGTCGCAGCGCGCCCAGCGCAGGTCGGGGACGGTGATCGTCGCGACTCCTTGGCGCGCCTGCTCTTCCGGCACGCGGCTCAGCGGCTTCACCTCCACATACACCGTCGGCTCGATCGGCGGCCGCGGGAACGGGTGGGCGCGAGGCGCCGGGCCGCGCGTGACCTGCAGATAGATGAAAGCGTCCCGATCCCGCAGGTCGTTGTCCGCGAGCAGCCGTTGAGCCGCCAGGCGCAGGGCCGGCAGCTCGTCGTAGGGGATCTCGAGGGCGCGCAGGCCGATCGCCAGCCGCTCCATGTGCTCGTCCCACAGGAACGGCTCGCCGGCATAGGCGGCGACCCCTTCGTAGAGCCCGTCGGCGAAGAGGAAACCGCGGTCCTGAGGGCTGATGCTCGCCTCGGCAAGCGGCAGGAAACGGCCGTTCAGGTAGACGATCATCCGCCGATTATGCCCGCCGAGAAGCTCATGTAACCGCTCCTGCCGAAACTCCAACGGGGCCGGGCCCGTAGGGATGGGCCGAGGAGGAACCCGACATGAGAGAGCGGAGTCTGTCACTCGTCGCCCTGATCTGCCTCGCCGCGCTTCCGGCTGCGGCCGACGAGCGCGACACCGTTCGCACCCTGCGCCAGACCTTCCCGACCGCGGGCATCGAGCGCATCGAGCTCGATCTACCGGTCGGCGAAGCCCGGATCACGGGCGAAGACCGCGGCGACGTGCAGGTCGACTTCGAGCTGCGCTGCAAGCCTGGCAAGGAACGCTGCGCCGAGGCCGCGCGGCGGGTGACGCTCGAGAGCTCCAGCCGTCACGGCGAGCTCGCCCTCGATCTGCGCGGCTTCGACCGCGGGCAGAGGCGCGATCTCGTCCTGCGCGGCGTCGTGAGGATCCCCGCCGAGCTCGATCTGGGAGTCGACATGGGCGTCGGCGAGCTCGAGATCTCGGGACTGGCCGGCAACATCGGAGCCGAGCTCGGCGTGGGCGAGATGACCCTCCGCCTGCCCATCGATACGGCACGTTCGGTCTCCCTCGACACCGGCGTCGGTGAGACCAACCTGCACCTTCCCGACGGCATGCACGCGGGCGAGCGTTCGGGGTTCGTCGGCGGCAAGACGAGCTGGGAGCACGGCACGGGTCAGGCCGTGATCCGTGCCGACGTCGGCGTCGGCGAGATCAACGCCCGGCTGGAGTGAGATCGCGCGGCAGGATCAGCCCTCGTGGCCGGCGGCGAACTGGACGCTGCCCGTGTAGTTGATCATCCACTGGATGCCGAACTTGTCGGTGCAGCCGCCGAACCTCTCGGCCCACTCGGTCTCTCCGAAGGGCATGCCGATCTGGCCGCCGTCCGACAGCTTGTTGAACAGCTCCTCGGCCTCTTCGATGCTGTCGGCCTCGAGGGCGATGGAGTAGTTGCTGCCCGCGTTGAGCTGCTGACCGAAGGACTCCAGGGCATCGGTGCCCATCAGCACGTTGTCCGCGCCCAGCGGCAGGGAGATGTGCCCGATCTTCTCCTTGTCGCCGTCGCTCAGTGGGGGCATGCCCTCCATCTGCTTGAAATCCTTGAAGCGAACGATGGTGAGCTCGCCGCCGAACACAGTCTGGTAGAACCTGAAAGCCTCCTCGGTGTTGCCGGCGAAGTTGATATACGGGTTGACTGCTTTCATGACATCTTCTCCTTTCTTTTGTAGTTCAGCTGTTCGTGCCAGTCTGCCGGGCGCCCCTCAGGAGTGAGGTCCAGCAGATTCCAGATGATCTCCAGCGTGCCGACATGGCGAGGGTCCTGCTCAGGATCCCGCTCCGTCCAGAAGAGCTCGGATCCCCAGAAATGGCGGATCGTCTGGCCGTCCCGGTGAAAGACGTTCAGCATGGGCATGCTGTGTCCCTCGTAGTCGGCGTTGTAGTCCTTCTTGTACGAGCTGCCGGCCGTCGAAAGCAGGCGCAGGGTGCGCCAGCCGCGCTCGTTGGTAAACGCGGTCAACCGCTCTACCGGGGCCTCGGCCGCGGCAACGAAGTTGACGAGCTCACCGGCATGCCTCATGGCGGCGTCGATCTGATCGAGGAACGCGGTGCACGACGGACACGGCGTCTCCTCGAGGGGCAGCTCGCGCAGCTCACTCGACGTCGGCCCCGGTCGCTCATCGTCCGGATAGCGCGGAAACATGAAGGTGTAGATGGCGAGCGAATCCTTGCCGGCCGCGAACAGCTCCGACAGCCTGACCTCGATCGGGCTGCCGTCGACGCCGCGCTCCTGGAAGACGTAGTCCTCCGGGACGACTCCTCCGGGTGGGAGCTGGCGGCGGGCGGCGGCAACCGCCTCCATCTGCCGCCGCAGCGCGATCTCCTGCTCGAGCAGCCGGTTGCGCGCAGCACGGTATTCCGCGGATTCGCCAGGGAACGCGATGCTCATGATCCCTCTTCGCCTTTCTGGCTCAGTTGTGTGTCCGGGACCCCATGCCCCTCACTGCGAAGCCGACGGAGGCTGCGGGTCTTCGTACCGGTCGTGGTGGCGCCACCAGGTATAGCGCGGGCCCTTCGGCCATCCCTCGGGGGAGTCCTCCCAGTCTTCCTGCCGGCCGTAGGGCGTGATGTCGAAGTAGCTGAAGCTCGAGCCGATGTATTCGACGCCGCGCCGGTCGGTGAAGTAGGTGTGGTACACGTCCTCGCCGTCGCGCAGGAAGACGCTCATGCCGAACATCTCGCCGTCCTGATAGACACCCGCTTGCGGGCTCTCGGGCCCGACGCCGAAGTCGTGGTTGAAGTCGCTGCCATGTGAGGAGTACCAAGGCTCCGTCCAGCCCATGCGCTTCTTGAACGGCTCGATCTTCTCCAGCGGCGCCCGCGACACGAGGACGCGCGTGATGTCGCGGGCGTTGAGATGGGCGGGGTGGCCCATGTTGTCGACCACCATCGAGCAGCCGTCACAGCCCTCCTCCTGATTGGGGCCGAACATGAAGTGGTAGAGGACGAGCTGGCGGCGGCCTTCGAACAGATTCACGAGGGTCGCCTCGCCATTCGGTCCCGCGAAGACGTACTCCTTCTCGATCTTGACCATCGGGAGCCGGCGACGCTCGGCGTTCAACGCGTCACGCGCGCGGGTGAGCTCCTTCTCCTTGACGAGCAACTCCTCGCGCGCAGCGCGCCACTCTTCTCGGGATATGACCTTGGGGAGTTTCATCGGCGACGCCTCCTATCTCTGGATGGTCGAATGGGCAGGGTCGTGATCGACACTCCGGTTTTGCTCCTCCACCTCATGTCTACGCATCGTCTCCGCTGTGGTTGCGGTCGCCGCGAGCGCGAAACGCACGCCCCTCCGTCGAGGAATAGACGAATGGGCCCGGTCGTGATCGACACGATCGCCAAATGGACACGCGCAGGCTGGTAGATTGCCGCAATGCGCCGAGCGCTGCTGTGGGCGGGCATCGTGGCCGGTCTGGTTGTCCTGATCTGGCTCCTTCGCGCCACGGTGTTCGCACCCGATGCGATTCCGGTCGAGGTCGCGGCCGTCGAGCGGGGACGCGTAGAAGAAACCGTGACCAACTCGCGCGCGGGAACGGTTCGAGCCCGCCGGCGTGCCCGGATGACGCCCGAGGTGGGCGGCCAGGTCCGTGAGGTCGGGGCCCGAGAGGGCGAGCGGGTGGAGGCCGGGGCCGTGCTCCTGGCGCTCGATGACGTCATCCCGAGCGCCAATCTCGCGCTCGCCGAGCGGCAGCACCAGGCCGCCGTGGCCGAGGCCGAGCGGGCCTGCCTGGCGGCGGCGCGAGCGGCGAGGGAGGCCGAGCGGCTGGCGCGGCTCGCCAGGGAGGCGCTGCTCTCCGTCGACCAGGCGGACGCCGCGGAGAGCAACCGGGAGACGGCGGCTGCCGGGTGCACGGCGGCCAGGGCGGTGGCGGCCCAGGCCGAGGCCGCGGTGCGTGCGGCGCGAGCGGAGCTCGCGAGGATGACCCTGCGAGCGCCGTTCGCGGGGGTGCTCGCCGAGGTCAGCACCGAGATCGGCGAGTGGGTCACACCGGCGCCGCCGCTCATGCAGGTCCCGGCGGTCGTCGATCTCTACGATCCGCAGTCGATCTACGTCAGCGCGCCGATGGACGAGGTGGACGCCGCGCGTCTCAAGCCCGAGCTGCCGGCGCGCATCACGGTCGACTCACACCGTGGCCGAACCTTTGCCGGCCGAGTCACGCGCGTGGCCCGTTATGTACTCGATGTGCAGGAGCAGAACCGGACGGTCGAGATCGACGTGGCGTTCGCCGATCCGGAGTTCGCCGCCACCCTGCTGCCCGGCACCTCGGCCGACGTCGTGGTGATCCTCGACGCCCGGGAGAACGTCCTGCGCATCCCCACCGCCGCCCTGCTGCAAGGGGACCACGTGCTCGTGCTCGAAGACGGGCGGCTGGTCGAGCGGCCCGTCGAGGTCGGCCTGGGCAACTGGGATTTCACCGAAGTGGTCTCAGGACTCGAACCGGAGGATCGAGTAGTCACCTCTCTCGACCGCGAGGAGGTCAGGGCCGGCGCGCGTGCTGTCGTGTCCGAATGACGTGATCCGGCTCGAAGACATCCGTCGCACCTTCACCCTCGGCGACTCCGAGGTGCACGCGCTGGCCGGTGTCAGCGCCGCGATCGACGCCGGCGAGCACGTGGCCATCATGGGACCGTCGGGATCGGGCAAGACGACGCTGCTCAACCTCCTCGGCTGCCTCGATCGCCCGACCTCCGGGAGCTACTGGCTCGACGGCGAGCGGGTCTCCGATCTCTCCGACGCCGACCTCACGCGCATTCGCCGGCACAAGATCGGCTTCGTCTTCCAGTTCTTCCCTCTGGTGCCGCGGTTGACCGCAGCCGAGAATGTCGAGCTGCCGATGCTGTTCGCCGGCCTGCCGGCCATGGAGCGCCGGCGACGCGCGGCGGAGGCGCTCGATCGGGTGGGGCTGTCGCCGCGGGCGGCGCACCGCCCCGACGCGCTCTCAGGCGGCGAGCGG
The DNA here is from genome assembly GCA_050747865.1 of Thermoanaerobaculia bacterium. Classification (GTDB taxonomy): domain Bacteria; phylum Acidobacteriota; class Thermoanaerobaculia; order Multivoradales; family JAHEKO01; genus JBOGJI01. Next base: position 2,927 of record JBOGJI010000175.1, on the reverse strand, counting down.
CAGCGCGTGGCGCTGGCACGGGCGATCGTCATGCAACCCGCGATGCTGCTCGCCGACGAGCCCACGGGCAACCTCGACACCCGCTCGGGCGACGTCGTCCTCGACCTGATGGACGAATTGAACGACGCCGGACAGACCCTGGTGGTGGTCACCCACGACCCGCGCGTCGCCCGCCGTGCGGACCGGCTGCTGGTGCTGGTCGACGGCGCGGTCCGGCTCGCGGCACCGGCGGCCGAGATCCAACGTGCGGTCGCCTTGATCAGCGGCATGGACGACGGCTCTGACGAGTCGCCCGCCTGAAGAGACCATGCAGGCGCACGATCTCCTCCGATTCGCCTTCGGCGCGCTGCTCCGCCAGCGGCTGCGAACCGGTCTGAGCCTGACGGGAGTGGCGATCGGGGTGGCCGCCGTGATCGTGTTGTCGACGCTCGGTGAGGGGGCGCGCACGTATGTGGTCGACCAGTTCCTGCAGCTCGGCACCAACCTGGTGATCGTGATTCCGGGTCGCACCGAGACGACGGGCCTGCCGACGTTCGGCGGCACGTCCAGCGATCTCACCCTCGACGACGCCCAGGCGCTGCGGCAAGAGGTGCGCGCGGCCGAGGAGGTCGCGCCGCTGGTGGTCGGCACCGCCGAGGTGGCCTTCGGCGAGCGCCGTCGCCAGGTCGCCCTGCTCGGAACCACGCACAGCTACTTCGTCATGCGCGAGCTGCGCGTCGCCCGAGGACGGGCGCTGCCGCCCGGAGACCCGACACGCGGCTCACCCATCGCGATCCTCGGCAGCGCGCTCGCCGAGGAGCTCTTCGACCAGCCGGCCGAGCGTTTGCGCGAAGCCCGGGGAGCGGCGTCGCCGGTGGGCGAGGTGGTGCGCGTCGGCGAGTGGCGGATGCGGGTGCACGGAGTGCTCGCCCCCATGGGCAGCCGGCTGGGCGTCAACCTCGACGAGGTGGCGATCGTCCCGGTGGCCACGGCGATGCGCATGCTCGACCGCTCGTCGCTGTTTCGCGTCCTCCTGCAGACGCGATCGCATCAGGAGCTGGAGTCCGCCAAGGCCCAGGCCGTGGCGGTGATGACCGAGCGCCACGGGGTCGAGGACGTGACCGTGCTCACCCAGGACGCGGTGGTCTCCACCTTCGGCGTGATCCTCACCACGCTGACCCTGGTCGTCACCGCCATCGCCGGCATCTCGCTGACCGTGGCCGGCATCGGCATCATGAACGTGATGCTGGTGACGGTGGCGGAGCGCGCGGCAGAGGTCGGCCTGCTCAAAGCGCTGGGCGCCGGCCGCCGGCAGATCTTGGCGGTGTTCCTGACCGAGTCGGCGCTGCTGTCCACCGCCGGCGGCCTCGCCGGGCTGGCGCTCGGCGCCGCCGCGGTGCGCCTCCTCGTCACCCTCTACCCCGTCTTCCCCGCCGCGATCCCGGCCTGGGCGGTGGCCGCGGCCCTCACCGTGTCCGCGGTCGTGGGTGTCGTCTTCGGGCTCCTGCCCGCCCGGCGCGCCGCGCTGCTGGATCCGGTGCAGACCCTGGGAGCCGGCACGTGAAGCAGTTGCTGTCCCGCGCCGCGTACGCCACGGAAGATCCGATGGCCTTTACAGACGGGGCGGTAGCGGCATGATACGACTGGCTCTGCGGGCGCTGGCCGCACACCGGCTGCGCTCGGCGCTGTCGGCCTCGGGCGTCGCGATCGGCATCGCCTCGGTCATCCTGCTGACGTCGATCGGCGAGGGAACGCGACGCTACATGGTCAGCGAGTTCAGCCAGTTCGGTACCAACCTCATGGCGGTCACGCCCGGCAAGTCGGAGACCCTGGGGTTGCCGGGCGTGCTCGGCGGCAGCACCCATAAGCTGACCCTGGACGACGGCCTGGCCGTCGCTCGGCTGCCCGGGGTCGAGGCGGTGATGCCAGTCGTCTACGGAACCGCCCGTGTCGAGCACGGCGGACGCGGCCGGCACGTGTATGTCTACGGCGTGACCCCCGATGCCACCGCCGTCTGGCGCTGGAATGTGCGGGTGGGGCGCTTCTGGCGTCAGGGCGACGTGCGCCGGGCGAGCCCGGAGGCCGTTCTCGGCCCGACGCTGCAACGGGAGCTGTTCGCGGCACGGCCGGCGCTGGGCGAGATGGTGCGCATCGGCGGGCGACGCTTCCGCGTCGTCGGCATCATGGAGCCGAAGGGCCAGTTCCTGGGCTTCGACCTCGACGACGCCGCCTATGTCCCGGTGGCCGCCGCCATGCAGCTCTTCGACACCGACGAGCTCTCCGAGCTGGACATCACGGTGAGCCGAGCAGCCGAGATCGATCGGGTGGCGCGGGAGGTCGAGCGAAAGATCGCGGAGCGCCACGACGGAAGGGTGGACTTCACCGTCACCACGCAAGACCAGATGCTCGAGGTCTTCGGCAACGTGATGAACATCATCACCATGGCGGTCGGCGCCATCGGCGGCGTCTCCCTGGTGGTCGGAGCGGTAGGCATCCTCACCATGATGTGGATCGCGGTCGGCGAGCGCACGCGCGAGATCGGCCTGATCCGCGCCGTCGGCGGCGCCCGCCACCAGGTCCTCGTCCTCTTCCTGGCGGAGTCCGCGGCCGTCTCGATGGCCGGCGGCCTAGCCGGGTTGGGCATCGGCACGGGGCTGTGCGCGCTGCTACGGCTGGCGGTGCGCGGTCTGCCGGTGCACACTCCCCCGCTCTACGTCGCCCTCGCCCTGCTCGTCAGCCTCGCCACCGGTCTGGTCGCGGGCGTCCTCCCGGCCCGCCGCGCGGCCACTGTCGACCCCGCCGAGGCCCTGCGGGCAGAGTAGCAACCGGCGGCTGGACCCGGTGCAGACGCTAGTGTTGTGTCTCCAACATGGCTTTGCCAGATGCGCGAGTCATCTTCGTCGCTGGCAAGGCGCGCTGACGCAGGCATAGCTGGGGCTATGTCGAGG